>DATJMJ010000078.1:0-22475 GCA_035508795.1 Acidimicrobiales bacterium | reverse complement strand
CGGCACCCTTGTGTGGCTCCTGTACAACCACACAAGCTTAGGCTGGAAGATGCTCTCGATCGGCGCGAACGAACGCGCCGCACGCGCCTCTGGTGTCAACGTCTCCAACGTGCTCCTGGCGACGTATGCTATCTCTGGTCTGCTCTGCGCTATCGGAGCGATCATGGAATCGTCGTACGAGATGACGGTGAACGCATCTCTCGGTTCCGATTGGTTGCTCCCCTCTTTCATAGCGCCTGTGCTTGGCGGAGCGGCGCTCGCTGGGGGCGAGATCTCCATCCCGAGCTTGATCTTTGCAGCAGTTTTCTACGACAGCTTGCAGTCGGGGCTGACCATAGTGAACGTCCCGACCTATTGGCTGACTTTTGCGGAAGGGCTCGTGCTGCTCGGGGCGGTGCTCTTGGACCGCGCCCGCCGGCAGCGTCGGCCGCGGCGCGTCAGGGCTACTGCCGGCTCTTCGTCCGTGCCCGGCCAGCGCTCAGTGGCCGTAGCCGAAAGCGCGCCCTCGTGAGGCGTGCGTTTCGCGCCCAGTGGGCACCGCTGTTTGTTACGATCGCTTTGGCCGGGATCGTGCTCTCGGTAACTATAAAGTCGTTTGGTAGCTCGTACAACATCTTCGTCATCCTGCAAGCTGCCGGCGTGGACGCCATCATAGGCCTCGCTCAGATGGTCGTCTTAGCGGCCGGAGATATGAGCCTTGCTGTCGGGGGTATCGGCGGTCTCGTAACCGTGACGGTGGGTAACCTCTTCGCCGTGCAGCATTGGCCCTCCGGTTTGGTGATCCTCGCCGGTCTCGCGGTCGGAGCGCTCTCCGGATTGGTTAATGGGATAATTATTACCAAGTCCGGGGTGTCTGCTTTCATTATCACACTTGCAACCGGTACCGTCTTTACGGGTATCGGTTATGGCGTTACGAAGTCGTACCCGTACTCGGACGTTCCTTCAAACCTCGTCCAGCTTGGGCAAGGACGCGTCGGCTTTTTTCCCTATCTCCTGGTGGTCACCCTGGTCACTTGCGCGGTCGTCGGGGGTGCGCTCCGATGGCTCCCTTCTGGTCGCGCGCTGCTCGCAGTCGGCGGCAACAAGGATGCCGCAATGTTGTCGGGGCTTTCACGGCCGCGAGCGGTGTTAGCTGTGCATCTCGCGTCGGGCTTTCTCGCCGCGCTTGCGGCGGTGACCTTTGTCGGGGTGCTGCGGAGCGCAACGCCGGATACTGGGGATGACTGGCTTATCATATCCTTCGCGGTACCGATCATCGGCGGGACGGCGCTTATGGGGGGCGAAGGGTCGGCATTCGGCTGTCTGGTGGCGGCTGTCCTTCTTGCTACGATCGACGATGCGCTGATTGTCCTAAATATCAGCACGTACGCGATCGAAATGGCAGAAGGGTTACTTATTTTCGGTGCCGTTGCCGCGGGCAGGATAGGCCAGAGGGCAGCGCGGTCAACGGGGCCGCCAGCGGCTATCGCTCGGGGCGCACAACGACCGGCGCAGGCTCCGTCGGCTCGGGCGCCAGCTGCGGACCGATGACGGTACCGCACCCTGGGACAGAAGCCCCGCCTGCAATCCTCGCCATGCGTGACGTGTGGAAGTCGTTTGGGGGGGCTTTCGCTTTGCGCGGGGCGGAGATTTTTCTCCACTATGCCGAGATCCACGCGTTGCTCGGCGAGAACGGAGCTGGTAAGAGCACTCTTATCAACATCGCGACCGGTGTGCACCAACCCGACAGGGGGACTGTGTCGATCCGTGGCGAAACGCTCAAACTTGCGAACCCGAAAGCGGCCTTGGAGCGAGGGGTCGCGGTCGTCCACCAGGAGCGCAACCTTGTAGCCAAGTTTTCCGTGGCTGAAAACCTATTTCTCGGGCGTCCTGCTGTCGTCGCTGGCTTGGTTAGCTACAGGCGGATGGCGGTCGATGCGGGTCCGTGGCTGGAGCGCGTCGGGCTGGACGTGGACCCTCTGACCGAGGCCGGTCGACTGAGGCCGGGACAAGCGCAACTGCTCGAAATTGCCAAAGCACTTGCTCAGCGTTGCGAAATCCTGATCCTTGACGAGCCGACATCGGCGCTCACAGAGGCGGAGACCCTACAACTGTTGGCAGTTATACGAAGTCTGCGGTCTGAGGGGACAAGCGTCGTTTTCGTGAGCCACAAACTTGAGGAATCCTACGCGCTTTGTGACCGGGTGACGGTGCTGCGCGATGGGAAGAACGTTGTGAGCGGGCAACGATTGGTCACCGTGAAGCCGGGAGAGATCATTCGCGCCATGGTGGGTCGCGAAGTAGAGGCTTCCGCAGCCGCGAAGCGGACCGTTGAACCGGGCGGTCACCCGCGGCTGCAGCTGGTTAACGTCTCCACGGAGTATGGTCATCGGAATATTGAGCTCACAGTTCGCGTTGGCGAGATTGTCGGGTTGTACGGGATCGTTGGCGCAGGTCGGACCGAGCTCGCACGCTGCCTCGTAGGGCTTGGGCGGATAACGGGTGGCGAGATGCGTATAGATGGCAAGCCGGCGCGGGTCCGCAACCCGTTCGATGCGCTCAGGAACCATGCCATCGGTTATGTGAGCGAGGACCGCAAGGGTGAAGGGCTGATCCTGGCGCATTCGATCAGCCGGAACATCGGCATTACGATCTGGGACCGGGTAAAAGGCCGGCTGGGCTGGCTCTCTGAGCGCCGTGCTCTTGTTACGGTGGAGAGGCTGGCGCGCCTTGTCGGTGTGAAGATGCAGAGCCTTGGGCAATCCACGGGGAGCCTCAGCGGCGGCAACCAACAAAAGGTCAGCGTGGCAAAGTGGTTGGCAGCCGAGGTGGACCTTTTGATTTTGGACGAGCCGACAACTGGCGTTGACGTCGTTGCCAAAGACGAGCTGCACCGGCTTATGCGGACGCTGGCCGAGGAAGGAATGGCACTGCTATTGATCTCGAGCGATCTTCGCGAGGTCATCCAACTTGCAGATCGAATCGTGATTATGGGCCGCTTTAGGTTGCTTGCCGAGATCGATAACTCTCATGACTATGCTGAGGTCAGCGAAGCGATCATGTCTCACATCAGCGGAGCCCCTGGCCGCGGGTCATAGTGAGGTCGCCTTTGCGGGTTGGGGGACCGGGGAGGAACCAGTTTTGAGCTGGCCGCGCGGGCTTCCATGGCGCAAGGCGGCCGGCACGAGCGGGAGGAGGCCGATGGCGAACGGGACGGTGAAGGCGACGCCGAAAGCGCCGGCCAGCTGCCCAGCCGCCTGTGGGGACGCGTCGGCGGGGCCACCGTCAACGCTATGATCAGTGGCATGTCGGGTTTGAGCGACGGCGCGTCTGCACCACCGGTATCGGTCAATTTCTCCTAGCAAAACCTGGTCAAACCGTGCCGGTCCTCTGCAAATGGTGGCGCAGTTGGAGCGCTTGTTCCCCCGGATGGCGAGCCACACCCGCCCCGTCGCCGGCAGCCCGCGAGGCTGCGGGGGAGGGGTAAGCGGGCTTTATGGCGAGCACCACCGTCGAGGGGCGCCCTCTCGAGGGCCGCCGGGCTCTCGTGACCGGAGCAGCGAGCGGGATCGGGCGCGCCTGCGCCGAGAAGCTCCACGAGCTCGGGGCGGCCGTCGTGGCCGCCGACCGCGACGCCGAGGGGGCCGGGGCGCTCGCGCTGGCGCTCGGGTGCGAAGTCTGGGTGGTGGACCTGGCCGACAGCGCTCGATTGGCGGGCGAGCGGCTCGAAGTCGACATCCTCGTCAACAACGCCGGGTTCCAGCACGTGGCGCCGGTCGAGGACTTCGAACCCGAGATCTTCCGGGAGATGCTGGCCGTGATGCTCGAAGCGCCTTTCCTGCTCGCCCGGGCGGCGGTGCCCCACATGTACGCCAAGGGCTGGGGCCGGGTCGTCAACGTATCGAGCGTCCACGGGCTGCGGGCGTCGCCGTACAAATCGGCCTACGTGGCGGCCAAGCACGGCCTCGAGGGCCTTTCCAAGGTCCTCGCCCTCGAAGGCGCCGACCACGGCGTCACGTCCAACACCGTCTGCCCTGGCTACGTCCGGACCCCGCTCGTCGAAAAACAGATCGCATCTCAAGCGCGTTTGCACGCCGTCGACGAGGCGGAGGTGGTGCAGACCGTGCTGCTCCGCGAGTCAGCGGTCAAGCGGCTCGTCGAGCCGTGGGAGGTGGCTTCGGTCGTCGCTTACCTGTGCGGGCCGGGCTCGGGTTTTATTACGGGCACGTCGGTCGTGATGGACGGGGGCTGGACGGCACGGTGACCGCGGCCGGGCCGGCGCCGCTTTGGGTGCCTTCTGCCGAAAGGCAGGCTTCTTCTCAGCTCGGCCGGTGGTGCAAGTCGCGCGGCTTCGCCACCTACGACGAGGCGTGGCAATGGTCGGTGGCGCCCGGGACGGCAGGGGATTTCTGGGGAGAAATCTCCAGCCATTTCGGGGTGAAATGGCGTTCAGCCCCCGTCGCTTCGCTCGAAAAAGACTTGTCCCGGCCGCCCGGCTACCGCTGGTTCCGGGGCGGCGAGCTCAACTACGCAGAGCGGGCGCTCGAGCCCCCTCCCGAGGGCACCGGCGCGTTGGCCGTCATGGCTCGCTCGGACACGCGGGGCCCGATTGAGCTCACCTGGGGCCAACTGTCGGACCTCGTGGCGGCGCTGCGGACCGGGTTGGCGGCTGCGGGGGTTGCAACGGGGGACAGGGTTGCCGGTTACCTGCCCAATATCCCCGAGTCCCTTGCCGCCATGCTGGCGTGCGCAAGCCTCGGTGCCATCTGGACGTGCTGCGCCCCCGAGATGGGCGCCCAGGGCGCCCTGGACAGGTTGTCGCAGGTGGGGCCGAGAGTCCTGATAAGCGTCGACGGTTACCGTTACGGTGAGCGCGAAGTCGACCGGGCAGAGGTTGCCGGGGCGCTACGGTCGGGCTTGCCGACGCTGAAGAAGGCATTTTGGCTCGGCTACCTGCGGCCCGACCGCGATCCCCCGCCTGGCTGGGCCGGCTGGGACGAGCTGACGAGCTCCACCGGGCCGCTCGAGTTCGCCGCCTTGGGCTTCGACCACCCCCTGTACATCCTTTTTTCGTCCGGCACCACGGGCAAGCCGAAGGCGATAACGCACGGCCACGGCGGGATCACCCTCGAGCACCTGAAGGCACTCGGTTTCCATTTCGACGTCGGTCCGGGGGACCGCTTGTTCTGGTTCACCACGACGGGGTGGATGATGTGGAACTTCGCCGTTTCCGGGCTCCTTGCGGGCGCAGCAGTCGTGCTCTTCGACGGCGACCCGACCCAGGGCGAGGGTGGGGCATTGTGGGCCTTGGTCGAGTCGACGGGGACGACCTGCGCCGGCGTCGGTGCCTCCTACCTCGTCTCGTGCATGAAGAGCACCTTTTCGCCGCGGGCCTCGCTCGCGCTCGGCAAGTTGAAGACGCTCGGGGTCACCGGCTCCCCGCTGCCGGCCGCGGCTGCGCGTTGGGTGTACGAGGCGGTCGGGCCGGACCTGATGCTCGAGTCCTTCAGCGGCGGCACCGACGTCTGCACGGGGTTCGTCGGTTCGACGCCGCTCCACCCGGTATGGGCGGGAGAGATCTCCTGCCGTTGCCTCGGGGCCAAAGTCGAAGTCTTCGGCGACGACGGCCACCCTGTCGTAGGGGAGGAGGGCGAGCTCGTGCTTTCCGGGCCGCTGCCCTCGATGCCCGTCGCATTTTGGGGGGACGACGGGACGCGCTACAAATCGAGCTATTTTGGCCGTTTTCCCGGAGTTTGGGCCCACGGCGACCGCGCGACCCTCAGCAACCGCGGCACCGTCGTCATAACAGGGCGTTCCGACGGGACGCTCAACAGGGCCGGCGTGCGGATGGGGACTGCCGAGTTTTACTCGGTGGTGGAAGGGTTCGCAGGGGTCAGCGACAGCCTGGTCGTCCACCTGGAGGACCCCGAGGGCGGCCCGGGCGAACTTTGGCTCTTCGTCGTAGGCGACGGCGGTACTGACCAAAACGCAGCTGTCACGGAGCAGATCCGGGCCGCCCTCAGGAAGGACCTCTCGCCGCGCTACGTCCCGGACCGAGTCGTCTGGGTCCCCTCGGTGCCGCGGACGCTGTCGGGCAAGAAGCTAGAAGTGCCGGTAAAGAGGGTGCTTTGCGGTGCTCCCGTCGGCGAGGCGCTCGCGCTCACCGCGGTCTCGGACCCCTCCAGCATCGAACCGTTCGTCAGGCTCGGGCGCGAGCGCGCCGGCGGGGGCCCGGCGACGAGCGGGCAATGACAGGGGTGGGTGGCGAGGGGCCCGGGTTGGAGCGTTTCGTCGCTGCCCAGGCGGGTACTTACGAGGCCGCTCTTTCGGAGCTGCGGGCGGGCAGGAAAACCACCCATTGGATGTGGTTTATATTCCCGCAGCTGCGCGGCCTCGGCCGGAGCGCCATGGCCGAGCGCTACGGGGTCAGCTCGCTCGGCGAAGCGCGTCGCTACCTCGAGCACGAGGTGCTCGGGCCGAGGTTGCTCGAGTGCACCGGCGCAGTGCTGGCCGTCGAAGGCCGCACGGCGGCACAGATTTTCGGGTACCCCGACGACCGCAAGTTCCACTCGTCGATGACTTTGTTCGACCGGGCCGGCCCGGGCAACGGCGAGTTCGGGGCGGCGCTCGCGAAGTACTTCGAGGGCCGGCCCGACCCGCTCACCGTCGGGTTGCTCGAGGAGCGCTGAAGCCGGGGTAGGGTCGTGGCAGTGAGTGGTCCAATGACCGGGACCGGGACGCCGGCGTTCCTGTTCGACCTCGACGGTACCCTCGTTGATTCGGTCTACCAGCATGTGTCCGCCTGGCACGAGGCTTTGATGGCTTGCGGCATCTCGCTTTCGGTGTGGAGGATCCACCGGCGGATCGGGATGAGCGGAGGTCTTTTCCTGAACGCTCTCCAGCGTGAGACCGGTCTCACCCTCGACCAGGGGACGCTCGCAAAGCTGACGTCGCTCCACCGCGACGGCTACCTCAGCCGCGTCGCGAGCGTGAAGCCCTTGCCCGGCGCGCGAGAGCTCATAGCGTTCCTCCACGACCACGGCGCCCGGTTCGCGATCGCGACGAGCGGGGCGCTCGAGGTTGCCCGAGCCGGCCTGGAACTTCTCGACCTGCCCGAGGGCACGCCCGTTGTGACCCGTGACATGGTGGCTCGTGCCAAGCCGGACCCCGACCTGTTCCTCGCGGCCGCCGCCAAGCTGGACGCCGACCCGCACAACTCGTTCGTCGTGGGCGACAGCGTCTGGGACCTGCTGGCGGCGCAACGTGCCGGCTCCCTCGGGACCGGCGTCCTTTCCGGTGGCTATGGGGCCGAAGAGCTGCAGGCGGCGGGTGCCTACCGCGTTTACCAGGACCCGGCGGAGCTGCTGGCGCACATCGAGGAGCTCGGCGTGCGCTCCAACGTGTCCTAGACAGCTTCAGTCCCGCCAGGCGGCGAGCGGATCTCCGCGAAGGGTGCAAAACGTCCTGGTGAGAAGGGCGGAAGCCTCAGCCCACCAGGTCGGCGTGCCGGCGAGCAACGGCGGGTATCGGCCGCGACGCCCTAAAGGTTAAACGGGGCGGGTCCGAATAAACCCTGATGGGCCATACGAGCCGCGCGGCGGAGCGCCCCGAGGGGGGCCAGTTGCTCGCAGGGAGAGCGACCAAGGCGGAACTGGAAAACCTCTGCCTCCGCAACCTCTTGGCCACGCCCGGCGAACGTCTCTTCTGGAAGGACCTAAAGAGCCGCTTCGTAATGGTCTCCGAGAGCTGGTGCGAGATGCACGGTGTGACCAGCGCGGACGTGATCGGGAAGACGGATTTCGACTTTTTTAGCCGCGAGCACGCCAACCAGGCCTACGACGACGAACAACGCATCATCCGCACCGGCGAGCCGATCCTCTCCAAGGTCGAAAAGGAGACTTTCAACGACCGGGCCGACGCCTGGGTGTCCACTACCAAATTGCCGTTCCGCGACGGCGAAGGGCACATAATCGGGACGCTCGGGATATCGCGCGACGTGACTGCCCAGGTGCTGGCCGAAGAAGCGCTGGCGCGCCAGGCACTCCACGACCCCGTGACCGGCCTGCCAAACCGGCTTGCCCTGATGGACCGGCTTTCTCAGGCTCTCCTCGCCCTCGACCGCGGTCACAACCTCGTCGCCGTGCTGTTCATCGACCTCGACAATTTCAAGCGGATCAACGACTCCCACGGGCACGACGCTGGCGACCGTGTGCTGATCGAGGTGGCACGGCGGCTCAACAAGATCTCACGGCGCGGCGACACAGTTGCTCGCCTGGGCGGTGACGAGTTCGTGGTGCTCTGCGCGGGCCTGCGTGTCGACGACGACGTCCGCCTGATCGCCAGCCGGGCGGTGCGGGCTATCGGGCGCAAGTTCGTCGAAGACGGCGTGGATCTGACAGTGACGGGGAGCATCGGGGTCGTCATTGCCGCCGACCCCATGGCGGATGCCGGCGAGCTCGTGCAGAAAGCAGACATCGCCATGTACGAGGCGAAGGCGGATGGGCGCGACGGCTTCCGCATGTTCGACGAGCGGGTCTATTCGAGCGCAATGGAAAGCCACGATTTTGACGCCGCGCTGCGCAAGGCCATCGAGCACAAGGAATTGTTCTTGCTCTACCAGCCGTTCTTTTCGCTCGAAGGGCACAACCTGCGCGGGGTGGAGGCGCTCGTGCGCTGGCGCCATCCCGAGCGCGGGGTCCTCGCGCCGGCTGATTTCATCCCGCAAGCCGAGCACAGGGGCTTGATCGGAGCGCTCGACCACTTCGTACTCGACGAGGCATGCCGCCAGCTGGCGCAGTGGGTGCGCGACCGGAGCTGCCCGGAAGGTTTCACCGTGGCGGTCAATGTTTCCGGCCGCCAGCTTTCCGACCCGCTCCTGGTCGAAATTGTCGAAGAGACAATTGGCAAACACGAGATCGCGCCCGGCCAGCTTTGCCTCGAGGTGACCGAAACTGCCCTCATCGGCGAGCTCGGGAGCGCGGCCACCACGCTGTCCCGGCTGTCCGAGCTAGGGATCCGCCTGGCGCTCGACGACTTCGGGACGGGGTACTCGACGCTCGCTCACGTGCAGCGGCTCAACGTCGACATCTTGAAGATCGACCGCAGCTTCGTCGAGCAGATCGGTGGCAGTGACCGCGACCGGGAGATCATCGGCGCCATAACGGCGATGGCGCACGCTCTCGGGATGTCCGTGGTGGGGGAGGGTATCGAGACCGACCTCCAGCTCGGCGAACTCACGGCGCTCGGGTGTGACGAGGGCCAGGGCTACTACTTGGCGAGGCCTCTCCAGCCTGAGAGGATCCCCGAGCTGGTGGCTGCAATGGCGGCTCCCGTCTAACCGCTCGCTTAGGCACCGCTCCCGCCCAGGCCGGTCTCCCGCCCGGCTTGCCTCCCGCCCAGCCTGGCACGGGGCGGTCGAGCTTTGTTCAGACCGCCAGTGGTTCGCGCCTTGCCTCTCGGACCGCCTCGAGGAGCTCCTGCTCTTGTACGCAAAGTAGCTCGTAGAGCAGTTGGCGGCGCGGCCCAAGAGGGCAGCGAAGACGCTCGAACGCGAGTGTGTCGATCTGACGCCTCACCTTCGCGAGACTTCTCTCCAAGGCATAGTGCTCCATGCCATTCAGGGTCGCACCCGGGCGCTCGGCGGCGCCGGGGCCAAAGGTCCCTTAGTGCCGGGACGTTGGTGTCGGACGAGGCCCGGCGGGGGTCACACGCCTTGCGGGGCCTGGCTGGGTCAAGCTCTGGCCCGCAATTCGGGTACGCGGCCGCTCAACACGTCGGGCAACGTCCTCGTCGGCCGGTGGGGGAGATCTGGGCCATCTCACTTCGGATCTTTGGTCGCGCTCAGACGTCCGTGTCGCGCTCGGTGACGAGAAAGCGTCACAGAACGCAACCGCGGTGCTCGATCGCGACCAGCGTGGCGAGTTGTGAGCGGCCGGGCCGGCGCCAGCCCGCGCCGCCACCCGCCGCCACCCGCCGCCACCCGCCACGCCGCCACCCGCCGCCACGCGCCGCCACGTGCAACGACGTGCTACCGGGCGCCAGCACGTGCCACCACGCTTGGAAGTTGTGGCGGCCTGAGCGGCGGCCCATGGTAAACCGGGGTAGGTGCGCTACGTCTTCCGACCCCCGGCCGATGTCGCCGCGGGCCTGTTGAGCCTCCCCTGGAACCTGCCGCTCGAGGAATGGCAGGACGAGCGACTGGTCGAGATCCGCCACCGGGGCACATCGCGCCACGTCGTGCGCTTCGTGACCGAGCAGGGCAACCTCTACGCCCTGAAAGAAATGCACGAAAAGTTGGCCCGCCGCGAGTACCGCCTCCTGCGGCGGCTCAACGACCTCGGGATCCCGGCCGTGCAGCCTCTCGGGATAGTTTTCGACCGGGCAGAGTACGGCGGGGTCAAGCTCGATGCCGTCCTGTGCACCTGCTTTCTCGAGTACTCGACGACCTACAGGGCGCTGTACTCCGACCCCCACCGGCCGCGCCCGACCGACCGTCTCCTCGATGCCCTCGTCGAGCTGCTCGTACGGCTCCACCTGGCTGGCTTCTTCTGGGGCGACTGCTCGCTGTCCAATACCCTCTTCCGCCTCGACGCCGGCGCCTTCCAGGCCATCTTCGTCGACGCGGAGACGAGCGAGCTCCATTCGTCGCTCACCGACGGCCAGCGTGAGTACGACGTGGACCTCGCTTTCGAGCGGGTGGCGGGCGAGTTCTTGGACCTCGCAGCGGCTGGGACACTGCCGCCCGACGTCGAGCCTGTGGAGCTGGCGGAGGAGATCCCCAACCGTTACCACAAGCTCTGGTCGACGCTGTCAGAGGACGTCGTGATCCGCCCGGAAGAACAGCGCCTCCGCATCACCGAACGCCTCCGCCGCCTCAACGCCCTCGGTTTCGACGCCGACGAGGTCGAGCTCGTGAGCGCCGGCGACGGCTACCGCCTGAGGATCAGGACCCGGGTCGCCGAGCCCGGCCACCACCGGCTCACGTTGCGTACCCTGACCGGCCTCGACGCCCAGGAAAACCAGGCCGGCCGGTTGCTCAACGACATTGCCAGCTTCCGGGGCCACCTCGAGAAGGAAGGCGGGTCCAAGGTGGCGATGACCGTGGCCGCCAGCCGCTGGCTGCGCGACGTCTTCGACAAGGTGATCGGCCTGATGCCCCCGGAGCTGGCCAACCGGCTGCCTCCGGCCGAGGTGTTCCACGAAGTGCTCGAGCACCGCTGGTTCCTCTCCGAACAAGCTGGCCGTGACATCGGTACAACCGCGGCAGCCCGCGACTACTTCAAGAACATCCTGCCTTCGGTGCCCGAACCGCTCCTCGTTGCAACGTCGGAGGACGGGGTGCGCTATGGCGAAGATACCGGGACCTATTTCCTCGGGGACGGCTTCGCCTCGACGGGCCAGGTACCGGTGGTACCGGCTAGCCCGGCACCCGCCGGTGCCGCCCCTCAGGGAAGCACGAGCGCGCCCAAAGCCGCCCAGGCTTAGACCGCTCATGAGCGCAGGACCGGAGCGGACGGAGCGGACGGGCGAACGGCCGCAGCGGCTCGTTTTCGGCGAGGATGCCGGCCTATACGACCGTGCCCGGCCTAGCTACCCGCCGGCCCTTGTGGACGAGGTCGTCTCGCTGGCCGGCGCCGGGGCGACGTGCCTCGATGTGGGCTGTGGCACCGGCAAGGCCACCGTCCTGCTGGCAGCCAGGGGCACCGCCGGGGTGGGTGTGGAAGCGGACGCGGAGATGGCTTCGGTCGCCCGGCGCAACCTGGCCGATTTCGCGTCCTGGCGGGTGGACGTATGTGGCTTCGAGGAGTGGGGACCGGGGGAAAAGGGGCCGGACCACTTCGACCTCGTCTGTTCGGCGCAGGCCTGGCACTGGCTCGACCCGGCGGTGCGCCTCCACAAGGCCCACGCCCTGCTGCGGCCGGGAGGTTGGGTGGCGCTTTGGTGGAACCGCCCGGACGACAAGGCGCCCGAAGCTCTCCATGGAGAAATCGACCGTATCTACGCCGAAATTGCGCCCGAGGTCGCCGCCAAGAACTCGATGGGCGGACGTGGGCCGCATCTGGCGCACGAGGACGTGCCGCCCGAGCTCGCCTTCGCCACGCCGGTCCGTCGTTGCTACCGCTGGGAAAAGGACTACAGCGCCGGCGAGTGGGCGTCACTCCTGCGCACCCAGTCGGACCACCGTCTCCTGCCACCCGAACGTTTGGACGAGCTAACGGGGCGGGTGCAAGAGGCGATCGAGGCGGCCGGTGGTGTCTACCGGCACAAGTACGCCTGCTGGCTCTGGGCGGTGCAGAAGCTCTAGCCGCCAAGCCGGTCGGCCCGGCGCACGGGCTCACCATGCTGGCAGCTCGATGCGGCCGCAAGAGCACCCCGATGTGATACGCCGCTTACTGCGCCGGAGTAACGCTCGCCCCGGCCCCGATATGGCTTACCTGCGGACGCTCGAGGCCCGACCGGTTACCCAGGCCCAAACCGCTGGCATGCCTTTTGGGCTGCCTGCAACCGGGGGTTGCCCGGGACCAAGTCGCTCGGCATGCCCGGCTTGAGCGCGATCCGGATCCCCTCCGAAGTGGGGTCGGGGAAGTCGCTGATGCCGTGGGCGCGCATGCACACCGAGAGCTTGAGCATCTCGGCAAGGGCCTGTGCCCGCTGTGCGGCCGTGGGGATGCCGCCATTGGGGAGCAGGTCATGGCAGGTCTGGTCTGCCGCCCCGTACTGCGGGGACTGCGAGACGGTGCCGCTCACCACGATCGCGCCATTTGAGCTTGGGTCGGGGAAGTCGATAACACCATGGGACCGCATGCACTGTGCGAACTTGAGCATGTCGGCAGGGTTGCCGGGCGCCATGACCATCTCGCTGTTGGAGCCGGCGCCCGGGGCGGCGTTGCCTGCGTTCGCAGCAACCCCGCCACCAGCAACGCCACCCGTGACGGCAGGAGCCGGCTGGGCCGTCGTCGTGGTGGCCTTGCCGAGGCTGGCCACACCCGACTGCGCAGCGCTCCCGCACGCAGCGAGCACGATGGCGAGGCCCCCGGCGACGACCCCGACAAGGGCAGCCTTTAGCACTACAACCCGCGCCACGTGATAATTCTCGGGCGTGGCCCTTAATAACAACTAAGGGCCCACTTTGTAGCCTGGTCGGGCCGAGCCCGGGGGTAACGGCCTGCCGTCGAGAGATGGGAGCCCTTTCAGGGGCTGCTGACCACCACGGCCCGGGCCTGAGTCAGGGAGCTGAGAAAGTCGACGCCCCCGCCGGTGCGTCCCAGACCGCTAGCTTTTGCGGGCTCGTAGACCATCCCCTCGGCGTACGCCTGCCAGCCGTTCACCCAGACGATGCCTGCGTGGACCTCTCCTGCTCGTGCGATGTGGTCGGGGTCCTCCGTGAGAACGATCGCGGCCAAGCCGTACTCGGTCGTGTTGGCAGCGGAGATCGCATCATCGAACGTGTCGACGACCTGGACGGCTATGACTGGGCCGAAGGTCTCTTCACGCATAACCCGCATATCCGCTGTCACATCTACCAAAACGGTCGGAGGGTAGAACGTCCCCGGCCCCGCAGGGACCTCGCCTCCAGTGAGCGCCCGCGCCCCTGCGGCGAGGGCCTCAGCAACCTGGCTCGCCACCACGGTCCTCTGCCGCTCGTCGACGAGGGGCCCCAGCGTCGTTGCCGGGTCGAGCGGGTCGCCCAGCACCTCCGACTCCGCCGCCTCCACGAGAGCATCGAGGAACGGAGCAGCGATATCACGGTGCACATAGACCCGCTCCGGCGAGACGCAGATTTGCCCCGAGTTCAAGAGCCCGGCGCGGGCGACAAGCTCGGCTGCCCAGGTGGGGTCAACGCCGGCATCAACGATCACCGGGTCTTTACCGCCTAGCTCCAACAGCGCAGGTCGGAGCAGCTTGCCACATGATGCACCGACGTCGCGGCCCGCCGCGACCGAACCAGTAAAAGACACCACTCCGACCCGCTTGTCACGTACCAGTTCTGCGCCGGTGCGGCCGTCCCCGAGCAGGAGGTTTACCACTCCGGTTGGGAGAGCCATCAGCTCCACCAACCGCACAGCTGACATGGGCGATCTCTCCGACGGCTTGTACACAACTGTGTTGCCGGCGGCCAGCAGCCCGGCCAACTGCCCGATAGCCATCATTACCGGGAAGTTCCACGGCACGATCAGGCCCGCAACCCCATATGGCACGCGAAGCTGGGCGCTGCCCGAAGGACCAAGCGGCTGCCTGAAGAAATCTTCGGCAACTTTGGCCATCTCGGCGAACGCAGTGACCGAACCGAGTGCCCAGTCCCGGGCTGCTGATACGGGTTTGCCCATCTCGAGCGCTTCAAGCCTGAGGAGGTCGTCGAGCCCGGCACCAACTCGCTCGCCGGCGTCGCAGAGGTACTTCCCGCGCTCCGCCGGCACCAGTTTGCTCCACCAAATCGCCGCTTCCCCCGCTGCACCCACGGCGGCGGAAACGTCAGCCTGGCTCGCCACGGGCATCTGAGCGACGGGTTCCCCCGTGAACGGGTTGAGCACGCTCAAGTACTCGAGTGGCTGACCCACCGACCACTCATCGCCCAGCAAGTGCATTACCGTCTGTGCTGGCACTTCACCTCCTTGGAACGAGCCCAACCAGGCATTGGAAAGCCTCGCAGCAGCGGCCTGAGCGAATGCTACCGGGGCCAAAAAAATCGAGCACCTGGCGCTGGCGCCGGGCCCTCGAGCGTGGTTTGTCTACCGGCATGCGGCTCGAAGGCGACGATGGCACTATGTCAGCATGGGTGCTTCGGATCGTGCCCGACTACGTGACGGCCGGCTGCTCGATATCCAGGTGAGCGGTCCGAGCGACGGTCTGCCGCTCGTGTTCCACCACGGCACACCCGGGGCCGCTACCCCCGTACGGGCCGTTGAGCGCGCCGTCCACGCCAGAAACCTGCGCCTGGTCACCATGTCGCGCCCCGGCTACGGCGGCTCCACGCGCCAACCGGGCCGCGCCGTGGTTGACGTGGTCGCGGACACCATGGCCGTCTTGCAGGAGATCGGCGCTAGCCGGTGCCTGGTGGCGGGGTGGTCCGGAGGCGGCCCGCACGCCCTTGCTTGCGCGGCACGGCTCCCAAATGCCGTGGGCGCTTTGGTGATCGCCGGCGTAGCGCCCTACGGCGCCGACGGCTTGGACTGGACAGTTGGCATGGGCGATGACAACATCGCCGAGATCGGGGCGGCCTTGGAAGGTGAGGGCCGCCTCCGGCCCTACCTAACCGAACAGCGGGAACACCTGAAGGACGTCACGCCCGGCGATATCGTCACCTCGCTCGAGACGCTCCTGCCCGACGTCGACAAGGGTGTGCTTACTGGCGAGTTTGGCGAGGACATGGCTGCGTCTTTTCACGAAGGTCTCAAATCGGGAGTGGACGGGTGGCTCGACGACGACTTGGCCCTCGTGAAGCCCTGGGGCTTCGAGCTCGACGAGGTCGCTGTCCCGACGACCCTGTGGCAAGGCTCCGAGGACCTCATGGTGCCGCCTGCCCACGGCCAATGGTTGGCGTCCCGGCTCCCAGGCGTCTCGGCCCACCTGGAGCCCGGAGAGGGCCATTTGTCAATCGCTCTCGGCGCCCTGGACCGGATGCTGGATGAGCTCGTTGGCGCCGTGGACAGGGGCTGAGGCCTACTGTCGGTGGCGATGGCACTCAGGTTCGGTCTGTTTTTCCCTCCGTTCGCCGGGCTGGCCGAGCCTGGCCGCGTGGTCGACCTGGCCAGGGCGGCAGAACGGTCAGGCTGGGACGGGCTCTTCCTCTGGGACCACATCCTTGCCCTCCGCGGTATGCCTGTGGCTGACCCTTGGGTCACCATGGCTGCTGTAGCTCACTCGACAGAGCGGATGCGCTTGGGGATGCTTGTCACGCCCCTCGCTCGACGACGCCCATGGGTACTGGCCCGTCAGACGGCCACGCTTGACAGGCTCTCACGGGGCCGCCTCGTCGTCGGCGTCGGCTTGGGAGATGACAGCGTCGGCGAGTTCAGTTCCTTCCGGGGTGAGGTACCCGAGCCCGTGCAGCGCGGGGCCATGTTGGACGAGTCGCTCGGCCTGTTGCGCCAATTTTGGTCGGGGAAAGATGTCACCTGGGAGGGCCGGCACTTTGCAGTGGCCAGCGGGCCCTTTTTGCCTCAGCCTGCCCAAGACCCCTTGCCCGTTTGGGTCGCTTGCCGGTGGCCACACCGTCGCCCACTGGCGAGAGCGGCCAGGCAGCAGGGTTGCTTCCCGCTGTTCGACGGGGGCGGATGGGATGTCCCGGCCTTTCCCGACCCGGAGGCCGTCTCATCCGCGCGAACGCAGCTGAGCACGTACGGGGCGGCCCCGGGCATCGACCTTGTGTGCCGAGGGGCGTCGGCAGCGGTCGAGGCCGGAGAGCGCGCAGACCGCCTGGCTGTGCTCGAAGCCGCTGGCATGACTTGGTGGCTCGAGTCCTTCGGCCCCGAGGAGCCCCAACTTCGGGCCCTCGAGGACGCGGCGCGCGTTGGCCCGCATGGTCTCAGCAAAGTGCCCCGCTGATGAACTTGCAGCGGCTCTCCGCCTAGCCGCCTCCCGCTGTGCTGTGCTGTGCGGCTGTTGAGCTGAGCGGCGTCGGCTCGTCAGGCGCCGATCGCCCTCAGCTCGGTAAGGCTTGCTGTGTCGAGGCGGTCAAGAACCTCTAGGGCTGCGGCGTTTTCAGCCACCTGCTCGGGCGTTGTCGCGCCGAAGAGCACTGTTGCCACGCGCTCGTTCGCCAAAGCGAACGCGATCGCGAGCGCTGCGGGCGTCGAGCCGAGCCTGGTTGCGAGTGCCCGAAGGTCGTCGGCTGCCGACAGAGCCCGCTGCACCTCGGGCTCGGCGAGCTCATCGGACATGCGGCCAGACGACGCCCGGCTGGCGTACTTGCCAGTGAGCGCGCCCCCGTGAAGGACGAAGGAGGCGACAACGGCCGCACCCGATGTCCCGAGAGCCTGGACTGCGGCAGGGGACTCAACATGTTCTCGGAGGCCGAGGTTGTAGGGCAGCTGTGCCGCACACGGCGGCGGCAACCCCTCCTCCACGGCAAGTTCGGCTGCACGTTCGTGGTCCTGCGGTGGCCAGTTGCCTGTGCCCCAACCCCGCAATTTCCCCGATGTGACCAACGCGCCGACGGAGGTGACGATCGTCTCGATGGACGGCCCTCCCGGCGCCGCCCAGGAATAGGCGAGATCGATGTAGTCAAAACCCATCCGGCCCAAGGAGGCGTCGAGCTCCTGGGAAGCGGATTGGTCAGGCCAGAACTCCCACCAGAGCTTGTTGGCGACGACCACCTCGTCGCGCCTCCATCCTGCAGCCCGGAACAGTTCCCCGAACAACACCTCCGAATATCCCGTCCGGATCGGGGCTCCTCCGCTTTCGTCGTTGTAGCGGGCGTCGTCGAGGAAGGTGATCCCGCGCTCTTGCGCAGCACGCATGACGTCGATGCCCTGCTTTCGCGGGATCCGCTCGTACGTACGCCACGACCCGAGCGAAAGAGCCGAGACCTCGATCCCAGATGTCCCAAGTGATCGCCGGCGCACGCTCAACCTTTGTTTTGAGCCTCGAGCCAGCGGACCACAGCCTGTACACGGCGGTTGCCCTCCGCTTCTTCGGGTAGGTCAAACTTGTTGAAGATCGAGCGGATATGGGTTTCAACCGTTTTGGCGGAGAGGAAAAGCCTCTCGCAAATGGCTTGGTTGCTGAGGCCCTGCGCCATGAGCGCCAGCACCTCCCGTTCACGGTCGCTCAGCGGGCCCACTTTCTGCTTTGCCCTGTGCCTGCTCAAAAGCTGGTCTGTCACCATGGGGTCGATGACGCTCCCGCCCGTTGCCACCCGGCGGGCGGCGTCGACAAACTGGTCGATCTCGCTGACCCGCTCCTTTAGGAGGTAGCCGATGCCGGCGCTCTGCCCGTCGAGGAGGTCGGCAGCAGCCGAAGACTCGATGTACTGGCTCAGGATCAGCACCGCCACCTGAGGGTGATGGGCCTTTACGTATTGTGCCGCCCGGAGGCCCTCGTCCCGGTGCTCGGGCGGCATGCGGATGTCGGTAATGACCAAGTCCGGCGGGCCGGCGTCGATCGCCGAGATAAGGCTTTGGTAATCGGACGCCTCAGCGGTCACGTCGAACCCCGAATCCGAGAGCAACCTGACCACACCCGAACGTATGAGGGCCGAATCGTCGGCCACTATTACCCTGGGTGACCGGGTGTCAGGTAACGGCATCCACACGACTTCGTCGGCGTCGACGGGCCAAGGCACGCCCTTGAGCTGTAACGGCCCGAGGGGGACGAACTCGATGTCGGGCCTGTTCATCACGAGCATCCGGGTGACATCTGACGCGATGATCTTGCCCGGCCCCGAGGCGTCGCAAAGACGGCGGGCGACGACCACGACCGCACCAAAGATGTCGTCACTGTCGTCCTCTACGACGTCGCCTACATGGACCCCGACCCGTAGCCCCATGGGCGGGAACCTCCCTTGACGCTCCCCGAGGTCCGTAACTGCCTGCATGGCGATGGCGGCTTGCACTGCTTCGTAGACAGTCGAAAATACCGCCATCAGGCCGTCGCCGAGCGTCTTGACGACTTTGCCGCGGGCACGCTCGGTTTCCAGGCGCAGAAGCCCTAAATAAGAATTGATCGTCTTGGCTGCCTCGACGTCGCCGAGGTCGCTTACCAGCCGGGAGGAGCCAGAGATGTCACTGAAGAGGACCGTGGTAGTACCTGCCATCCCGGCTCAGTCTGCCAGCGGCAAGACAACGGTGTTGCCGTCGACGGAGCCCCCGAGGACGGCGACCCGTTCAAGCAGGGTGGTGTTTTTCGGTGCGAGCGACAACGAGATCGTCAAGGCGCCGGGCCGCTCGCTAAGGCGCGCCCCCGCATCGCCGTCCGCAGCGAGGAAGGCCGTGATCTCGATCGCGCGCGGGAAACGACCTTCTGGCACTTCAGCCACCTGGGTCAATGCGGCTGCCAAGCCACCGTCGGCTAGCTCGGGTGGGTAGAGGCCATGAGATATCCGCCGGACTTCGCTGGCTGCTCTTTGTAACTCGCGAGCCGCCGCTTCCAGGTCCCCGCCGGCCTCCAACCCGGCTTCTATTTCGGCTAGATCGGCTAAGGGGCCGCGTTCGAGCCGCTCCCGCACCTCGTCGCGAGCCAGGTCTGCCGAAGAGACCAAGGCTGCTGCCAGCCGCCTGGCCTCCTCTGCCCGCGAGCGCGAAAGAGCCGCCAATCTTTCGTTGTCAATCACCAAGCCTGCCGCCGTCACCGCCAGTTCGATGGCGTCAGGTTGCGCCGTCAAGGATGCGTCGTACTCGACAGCCCCGATCTCCGAGCCTGCACGCTCGATTACTGTGACGGCCCGCTCCCGGTCTTTGTCAGCCAGGAGCGCCGGTTTGCCATCGGGGCCGACCCAACCCTGTTCGTCCGGCGAGCGGAACACGACCCTTACCGAGGGGTCGCCCAATGCTCCGGCCAGGTAGGACTGGACGTCACGTGACCCTGGCTCTGTACGCAAGGCGACCCCGGCCGAGGTGCGGACAAGCCGGGGCTCGATGAGGTCCACCCACACGACGCCACTGAAGAAGATGGCGGTGCTGAGCAGGGGCGCCACGACGAGCAAAAGAGTGCCCGCCGTGTCGAAAGTCGCCGTCGTCCTGCCCAGTGCCCACGCCGGTCCCCAAAGGCAAGCGACCTGGGACACCATCATGACCACGGCCCAGACCGCCCCTGGTACCGCGACCGGCCGGACGACGCGGCGCAAGGCATTGTCCGAGCGCCTCAGCTTTCGTACCAAGGCGGCGGCGACGACCCCGAGCCCGACAACGACCACGACCGTGTCGGCGGCAAAGAGCGCTCGCGCCAACGCATGGCCCGCCTGCTGCTTGGTTGTTTGCCACCACAGGCTGTTTGCCCAGGCCCGACCGCGGGCGGCCAGTACCACGGCCGTGCCGAGCAGGAGCGAAAGTGCCATCGGGCCGAGGAGGAACGCTCTCAGGGCGCGCTTGGCCACCTCGATCTCGACCAAGGCCAGGGCTCCGGGCACCAGGGGCGCGGCCAGCCAGATCAAGCCCGCCGCCGGGCCGGCTGCACCTATGCCAAAACGGGCCTGGCCAGCGAAGGCAAGCATCGAGCTCAGCTGGACGA
This sequence comes from Acidimicrobiales bacterium, assembly GCA_035508795.1. Classification (GTDB taxonomy): domain Bacteria; phylum Actinomycetota; class Acidimicrobiia; order Acidimicrobiales; family Palsa-688; genus DATJMJ01. The sequence goes on along the minus strand of DATJMJ010000078.1, from coordinate 2,330 downwards.
GCGGGCCGCTCCAACTGTCGGGCCGTCGCCGGCACATGAGCAAGCCAGCGATGAGCAGCAGGCCAACGACGAAGGTGACGAAGGAGCCGTCGTTGCCGTCGATGTCCGCCGTGCCCTCCTGGGTGACGTAGGCCCACCCTGCACAAACGGTCACGAAGCCGACCACCAGGAGCGCCCAGCTGACCCGGAGCGGCTTCATGCTGGTACCGGTTCGCCTTCACGGCTGCAGGTGACGAGCACCTCGGTGCCTGCGAGAGGGCGGCTTACAACTCTCACCTCTCCCTCGACCTGTTTGACCCTCTCGACGATCGAACGAGGTGGCGAGGTAACGCCCCCGCTCCCGTCGTCGCTCACCCGCAGGGCCACCAGCTCTGGCCCGGTGATGAGCTCGATGCGCAGATGTGAAGCTCCCGAATGCTTTTCGGCGTTGGCGACTGCTTCGGACGCGACCATCCACAAAGCCTTTGCCAACGGGTCGGCTGCCTCCAGGTCCCCAGCCACCTCCAGCTCTGTTGGCACAGCGCTGGTGGCAGCCAAGGTGCGCAAAGCGCCGGCCAGCCCGGCGCGTAAGGGCACCGGGACGCCGCTGTCCAACAGCGCCAGGACGTCTTGGCGCGCGAGGCGGACTTGGCCGGCCAGCTCCCGGCGAACAGCTTCGCCGTCCCCGGACCGGGCGCTCAGCCGGGCGGCCAGCGAAAGTCCCACCAATCGCTGCTGAGCCCCATCGTGAAGGTCGCTCTCGAGGCCCTTGCGAGAGTCGTCGGTCCCGTTGACCAGCTCTAGCTGCAACGCCCGCAGTTCGCCGAGGCGAGAATTGGCCTCAGCTTGGGCTTTGTCGTTTTGCAGGGAGCTCAGCACCGTGGCCGCCGCGACCTCTACCAGACTTGGGTGGACGGCTCGTTGACGCGCCGTGTCGATGGCGGCCATCACCCTGCCGTCGAGCCCGAACACCTTGGTCACCGTTCGGGCAGGGTTGCCGGCATCGACCGCTTCGCCGTCGGCGTCGATCCAATCACCGCTCGGGCCGGGGTAGAGGACGCGGGCGGTTGTGTCGCCGAGGAGACCTTGCAGGGTGACCGACGGCAGGGCTACGGGTGCGGCCTGGCCCAAGTCGAGGTGCAGACGCCGGGCCCCCGCCCGGCCCCCTCGCTGGCGGAGCTGGAAAGCGATGAACGTCCCGACCGCCGCCATGGCCAACTGGGCGTAGTTCTGGACAAGGTTGACCGTCTGCAAGATGGTGGCTTGCTCGGTTGAGTTGTCCCAAAGGAGGCGGGTGGGCATCAGGGAGATGAACTGCGTCAAGACGTCGGAGCCGGCCACGGCCACACCGGTGATGGTCATCGGCAAAGAGATGCGCCGCGCCCCCGAGGGCAGCCCGCGGAGGCGCCTCAGCAGGATGACGACCAGGGCGGCGGGAGGCAGGAGGTAGAACGCCCAGCCCGCCAGGGGTTGGATGATATCGCCCACCCAGGAGACGTCCCATGGCGCCAATGGGTCGCCGGGCCAGTGCGTGCCCGGGCTCGGGGGCCCTCCGTCAAACAGGTTGCAGACGTTTTGGAGCACGACCTGCGCGATGAACCACGCCAGGATCCACCGCTGCACCCGACGGGAAGGCCGCCCGGTGGGCCAGCCGAGCAGGACCATGGCCAATGCCGGTCTGTAGGTATAGATGAACAGCTGGAGCAGGTTCCCGCCCCAGGCGCTCGGCCAGTACACCCCGATCACCCACAGGGACAAGGAAATACTGGCGAGCCAGAGCCAGCGTCCGGTTGCCAAGGTCGGAGCCCGCCACCACAGCCACAGGCCGGCCATCAACCCCAGGGTGAGCGACACCCCCAAAGTCCCGTAATAGGAATAACTACCGGCCGTCCAGTGGCCTAAGCCGAAGCGGTGGTAGTTGTGCAGCAATAAATAGCCACCGGCGCCGACCGAACCAGCTGAGGCGGCGCCCAGCACGACCAATAGGACCGCCAGGCGGCGTCGGGACGGGGCGGCGACCTTCGGGGCGGCAAGGCTTGCTTCGTGGTCAAGGGCGGGGCCCATCGGCTCCATCATCACAGGACCGCAGCGTTCCTGCATCGGGGTTGACCCTGATCGCTCGCTTGCGCTCGAGGGCTAACCCGGGCGTGAGGTAGGCGTAATTAGCCTGCGGCGCACGCTATCGGGGCCAACCCTGGGTGGTCGTTCAGCTATTTCAGGGACAGCATGGAAGCGGTCGCAAAGCAATCTCCTTATCGTCATTTACATGACAGCGACGATTTTCCAAGCAGCGCCAAGGTACAACGCTTCCCCTATCACCCTCGCCCGGACGGGCCCCCGTTTGCGCCAGG
>DATJMJ010000077.1:0-4668 GCA_035508795.1 Acidimicrobiales bacterium | reverse complement strand
CTCCCGATAGTCGAGGGCCACGTCGCCCTCATGCCCGACGCCCACGTCGGTATCGGCGCCACTGTCGGGTCCGTCATCCCGACGAACGGAGCAGTCATCCCGTCCGCAGTCGGGGTCGACATCGGCTGCGGCATGGTCGCCGCCGAGCTCGACGTCACTGAAGGCCAGCTGCCCGACGGCCTCGAGCCGCTCCTCGGCCGCGTCGAGCGCGCGATCCCGGCCGGTGTCGGCAAGGGCCACGACAACGTCGCAAAGAACGCCGAACACTGGCTGTCCGCGCACCGGCCGGCCAACGAGCTGAGCGCCGACCGGGCTGCAAAGGCGGCCCACCAGTTCGGCACGCTCGGCTCGGGCAACCACTTCTTCGAGCTCTGCGTGGACGAGCGCGGCCGTTGCTGGGTCGTGCTCCACTCGGGTAGCCGTGGCATCGGCAACCAGCTCGCCGAGGCGCACATCGCCAAGGCCCGCAAGCTGGCCAATGAGGCCATGGTCGACCTGGAGGACCCAAACCTCGCTTACTTCGTCCAGGGCACGCCCGAATTCGAGGCATACATCGCCGACATGCTCTGGGCACAGGACTATGCCCGGGCAAACCGTGACCAGATGATGGACAACGCCATGAAGGAGATTTTCGCCTTCCTCGGCTTCGGGCGCGAGACCCGCCGCATCAACACGCACCACAATTTCAGCCAGCTCGAGGAACACGCCGGCCGCAAGTTGTGGGTCACCCGCAAGGGCGCTATCAAGGCCGGCCTTGGCGACCTCGGTGTCATCCCCGGCTCGATGGGCACGCGAAGCTACATCGTCGCCGGAAAGGGCAACCCGCTCAGCTGGGAGTCGTGCTCGCACGGCGCCGGCCGGCGTTACAGCCGCACCAAGGCCAAGAAGCTCTACACGAGCGCCGACCTGGCCAAGCAGATGGCCGGGAAGGTGTGGCTGGCAAAGCGTGCCGACGCCCTCGTGGACGAGATCCCCACGGCATACAAGGACATTGACCAGGTGATGGCGGACCAGGCCGACCTGGTGGAAGTCCTGCACACGCTGCACCAGGTCCTCAACTACAAGGGGACCTGACATGTACGACCCGGCGGGGACGGGGCTGTCTCCGGCCCGCCGGGCTATCAACACCTCGCCCGATGCGCAGGCCCGGGGTTACTTCAGGCTCATAACCTGAGCTCCTTCGGGGGCTACCTCGGGCCGCAAGGTCCTCGGGCGGGGCTGGTTCGCCGGCCTGCGGCGATAGCAGGGGGTACTTCTGGATCCATCGGTTGCGGGTTCGAGACCCGCCGCCCCAACTCAACTACGTGGGGCGTAGCTCAAAGGCAGAGCAATGGAAATCGCCTCTGCGCTTTGGTACCCAGGCCGGCCCTTTTTACGGTCAGATGCGTAGGACGGGATTACTTCTGGTGAGAGGCCGTACGGGATAACCCCCGCCGGTGCCGTTCGACTCGGCGCGCTCGTCCGCCCGGTCCACTGACCGTGCCACATTTTCCCAATACCTGTAATACAAACCAATCGAAAGGAGATGAAAATGACCAAGTTCTCGGGCACGAAGCGTAACCCGCTGCGGGTCAACCTCACCGCGCCGGTCCGCACCCTGCGCAAACGGGCTGCGACCTACGAGGGAGGGGAGGCCTACTTGCGGGACGCGACGTCCGACCTGTTCCTCCTTGCTGCCACCAACATGGTGAGCGAGGACACCTTTTACGAGAAGGCAAACGAGCGCGACACCCGTTTCGTCGAGCTGGTGCACGAGGTGACGGCCACCAACCCGGCCTTCATCGCCGGCGCCACCTCCGGCCCCGGTGCCGGGGGCGACAAGGTTGGCCTGGCGCAGTACCTGCGAGAGACGCTGCTGATGCGTTCGGCGGCGACCGTCATGGCCGCCGAGTACGTGGCGGCGGGTGGCCGTGGTGGCCGATCGGTAGTCGCCCGCGCCCTCCAGCGCGCCGACGAGCCGGCCGAAATGCTCGGCTACTGGATGGCAAACCACGGGCGCAACATCCCCATGCCCATCAAACGGGGCGTGGCCGACGCAGTGAGCCGCCTCTACAACGAGCGCGCCGTGCTGCGCTACGACGGCCTCTCCCGTGAGCTGCGCATGGCGGACGTGGTCGAGCTCGTCCACCCGTCGCCCCGCGACGAGCGCCAGTCGGCTCTCTTCCGGTACCTGCTCGACCGCCGTCACCACAACGACGCTGAGGCAAGCTCGGAGCTACTGCCGGTAATGGCCGCGGCCGCAGCGCTGGAGCACGTCCCCGCCGGGGAACGCCGCCAGCTACTGCGCGACCGTGGCCCGTCGGCGCTCTCCGAAGCCGGCTTCTCCTGGGAGCGCCTGTCGGGCTGGCTCCCGGGCGGCATGGACGCCGAGGGGTGGGAAATGGTCATCCCGTCGATGGGGGTCATGGCCCTCGTGCGCAACCTGCGCAACTTCGACCAGGCCGGCATCTCCGAAGCTGCCGTCGAGGCGGTGATCGCGAAGGTGACCGACCCGGCCGAGGTAGCGAGGGCGCGCCTCTTCCCGTACCAGCTGTGGGCGGCCTACAAGCACGCCCCTTCTGACAACTGGAAGCGGGCGCTCGGCCATGCCCTCGAGCTCACGGTGGCCAACATCCCGCCTCTCGACGGGACGCTCGTCGTGATCGACACCTCGGGTTCCATGCGGGGCACCGTTTCCGGCCGTTCGGCGATGCAGCGCGTAGAGGTGGCAGCAGTTATGGCCATGGCTACCGCAAAGCGCGCCAGCGACGTCGACGCCGTCATCTACGGCGTGGGCAATGCCCGCGTCGACGGCCTCGCCGGCACGTCCGTGCTCGGCGGCGTCGCCAAGGTCGTGGGCGCGGTCGGCTCGGTCGGCCACGCCACTTATGGCCACACCGCCATCGCGCGGTGGTTCGACCCGAAGCGCCACCACCGGGTAGTCATGTTCACCGACGACCAGCAGCACGACTCCGGTCGGGTCAACCTCGGGCACGTGCCGCTGGTCTACACGTTCAACCTGGCCGGCTACCGCCCATCGGCACTACCTGCCGGCGAGCGGGGCCGTTACACGCTGGGCGGCTTCACCGACGCCACCTTCACCGCAATGGCGGTGCTGGAGAGCGGGCGCGACGCTACCTGGCCCTTCTGAGCAACGGGCGAGCGGTTACCAGGCCGTTCGCCCGGTTCGGCGGCCAGCCGCGCGCGTACCGTGCGACTGTTGCACTGCCGTGGTATCGCGCTCCGGTAACTATGCGAGAATGCGGTTCCCTGCCCGGGTAACGCCGTGGCCAGTACTTTTGTGCCAACAGATGAAGGGGTTTGTAGTGGTCGGGGAAGATCCGGCCCAGACGTGCCGCTAGACCGGCCGGGACATCACCGGTCGCCGGGCTGGGGCCGTGGTCGTAATCATCGCAGCTGGCGCGGCGGCCCGCTCTTACCACCGCACGGCCGCAGCAGCACTCACGCTGTAGCCACCATCCACGGTAATAACTTGCCCGCTGACATAACTGGCCTCCTTCGAGGCAAGCCAGAAAACCGTGTTTGCAATTTCATATGGCTGGCCATGGCGACCCAAGGCGGTCATCCTGGAGCGTGCCTCCGCGTCAGCATCGCCGGACTCGTACCCCGCATTGCCGGCCGACCTCGAAGCGGGGCTCCGGCGCCTAAAGCTCGCCAGTTTCCGCCGACTGGCCCCAGAGCTCATGCTGTCGGCCAAGACGCAGCGCTGGGCGCCAGAGGACCTGCTCCGGGCCCTGGTCGGAGCCGAGGTTGGCGCCCGGGACGCCTCCATGGCCGCTGCAAGGCTGAAGGCTGCGAACTTCCCGGTCCGCAAGTCCTTTGACGACTTTGACTTTTCCGTTTCGTCGGTCCCCCGGGCGACGCTCGACTACCTGGCCAGCTTAGAGTGGGTGCGGGCCAGGGAGAACCCTTGCTTTGTCGGCCCACCAGGCACGGCAAGTCGCACTGCCTGGTCGCCCTCGGCCACGCCGCCGTCGAAGCCGGCTACAAGGTGCGCTACTTCGTGGCCACCGACCTGGTCGACGCGCTCTACAGGGGCCTCGCTGACAACTCCGTCGGCAAGGTCATCGAGTCAGTCCTGCGAGCCGACGTCGTGATCTGCGACGAGATCGGCTTTGCCCCCCTCGACGACGACGGGGCACAACTGCTGTTCCGCTTCGTCGCCGCCGCTTACGAACGGCGCAGCTTGGCCATCGCCAGCCATTGGCCTTTCGAGCAGTGGGGCCACTTCCTGCCCAACGAGACAACAGCAGTGAGCTTGCTCGACCGGCTCATCCACCACAGCATCGTCGTGGTCACAGACGGCGAGTCGTTCCGTATGCGCGAGGCCCGCCAGAGAGGGGGGCGGCCCAAGCTCAAGACCGGTTGAGAACCCAAAGGGGTGGGGCGTTTTAGTTGGCCAAAACTGGGGACTGGGAACTGGCCATTGACAGGCCTCGGGCAGTAGCAGCCGGGGTCAAGATGAACTGTGCGCCGTATTGAGTCGGCGGCTCAAACGGGTCACAACCTTCTGCCGCACGAATGAACTCCTTGTCCTCGTAACGGCCGGCAACGGCTCTTGCGACCATGAGGTCGTGGGGTTCTAAGCACCAATCAGCCAAGCGACAGCGGCTAACCGGTGGCAACGACCTACGCCGGCAGGCGACTAGATCTGGTCCAGCTCGAACA
>DATJMJ010000076.1:0-4491 GCA_035508795.1 Acidimicrobiales bacterium | reverse complement strand
CCCGCCCGCCAGCCGTAGGTGCCGGCCGTAAGGTCGGCCTGCTCGCCAGAGCCAGACGGGAAGCGGAGCTGTTCGTGCGGGTAGCCGCCATGGCCCGAACCAGGCCACGAGGCAGTGAACTCGGGGTTGCCTCCTCCCTGGGTGCCGCTGGTCCCTTCAAGGAACATCTCCACATCGCCCGCCTTGAGGATGACGCACGTATTGGCCGTGTCTATTGGCCAGCTGCCGTTGAGCACCCCGCTGACCACGAAAGTGTTCTCAGGGACCGAACCGAGCGGTACGGCTTTGGTAGGCGCGGTCTTCGTAGCCGTGGTCGCCGTAACCTTGCCAACGAGCGCATCGCCGGCCGAGTCGGCCGCCCCGCAAAAAAGCGCCCTGGTGCACGAGAGCGCCGTTATGTCTTGGCTGCCGTTCCCCGTCGTGCCGGGCGCGGTCCACTTGCCGGCTTTGCTGGAGAGCATGTCGCCCCGGTAGTCACCGACGACGCAATAACCGACCAACGGGCACGAGAGCGCTGTGAGGGCGCTCGAGTCGACGCGCCTCGCTTCGCCCCAGCGCCCGGCACGGTAAGTCAGGATGTCGCCGCTCCCGTCAGCCACGTAGCAAGTCGACGCCACCGGGCATGAGACGATATTTGGGCCGCGACCGAGGTCGAAGGGTTTCGGGCCGGACCACGAGTGCCCGTCCCAGGTGGAGGCGTAGCCGAGGTGGTCGACGAACATACAGAAATTGGTGCTCGGGCAGGAGATCGAGACCGCCTGCCAGTGGGAGTCCACAAACTGGATCGGCCCCCATGCGCCAGCGTGATAAGTGAACACGTTGCCCCGGTTGTCGAGCGCCTCGCAGAAGGTCGGGCTCGCGCACGACACCGAAACGAGCGACGCGCCGCCCGTGTCGATACCGGACTGGGCCCAACCATGCCCTGCATAGACATAGGCATTGCCGAAATTGTCCGCCGCAGCGCAGAAGCTCTCGGAGGTGCACGAGACCGATTCGACCTGGCCGTTTGAAAGCGTGTTCTCGCTCTTGGACCAGGACGACCCGTAGAAACCGACGAGGTAGCCCCCATCGTCGCCTGCCAAGCAAAACGTGTCGCTCGTGCACGTGACCGCGAGTATCTCGCTGTTGTCTGTCCCGGCCTGGACGTCCCAGCTCAGGCCGCCTGCTGGGACGGTGAGGACAATGGCCGGGGCCGTCTCGGCGCCTACGGGCGCTGACGTCACCCAAAGGGCTGGCAGCACAAGGACCGCAGCGAGCGCGACCGCAAGCAACGCCAGGGACCTACCACCGCCACCCGAGCGCGAGCGACGCAAGCACGCCCCGCCCCCAACCCAGCCGCGAACAGCGCTGCGAACCGGACCGGAACTTCCTCTTGCGATGGAAGGGAGGGTCACTGGGATTGCGAAGTACCTCGTACGGAAAGGGTGTCCGCATAAGGCGCGCAACCCTGGTACTCCCCGGTGGAATTGGGCGTACCGGTTATGGTGAGCGTCCCGGAGATCTCGCTCACCTGCGAGAGCGGCTGGCTCCCCACGGTGCCGACCTTGGCGGCTGCGGTCGGAGCCAGGTCGAGGGTGGTGCGCTGGCTGTACGCGTAAGGCCAGTAGCCGGTGCTCGAGTTGCACGAAGTCGTGACGACGAACGATCCCTTGTAGTGGCCCGCCGAGTACGCGAGCGTCTCGTCGGCGAACTGGAACGCTGATGGCGGCTGAGCGCATTGCCCGCTCGGGCAGGCATTGGCCGATGTACTCACCTGCACGCTGCACGCGCCCGAACCACAGCTCGGAGTGAAGCTCCACGACACCGAATATTTCTGGCCCGCGTACTGCGCCGGGCTAGTCACGTTCAGCGTGACCGAAAAGAGGCCCGTGAGCTGAGCGTTGGCGACCCCCGCCGCGGTCTGGCCGCTGCCGCCACTGCTCCCGCCCGAAGCCGATGCGGCCCCCTGCACGGGATTGGGCGCACCCGATTCCCAGTACTTAAGCACTTCGGCACGGTCGTTGCTCTCAGCTCCCGCAAGGTAGGTCGTTATGTCGAAACGGTTGGTGGTCCAGGCAATGGCCGGCACCGACCCCGGCGTCCCGAACTGGGTGTAATTGAACCGGATGAACTCGCCGGCGGACGTTTTGTTACTGCCTGTCCAGTAGTTGCATGCCCGTGTGACGAAGGTGGTGCTTGCACAACCGGCCGATGCTTTGGGCTTCGCAACCCCGCTGACCCAGACGTGCTGGAAAGCGGCGTTCATGGCGGATTTGCTCGGGTAGAGCATGTAAATTGCCAGGCTCACGCCTATGACGCCTTCGACTTCGCAGTCAACCTCGGCAGTAGCTTTGTAGCCGAAAGCAACGCCGGCACCGCCGAGGTCGAGCTGGGGCTCGGCGGTGCAGCCAAAATACGAAGACGGCACGTGGGACATGAGCACGACGAACGGGTCCTGAGCGGCACCCAGGCGCTGCAGGGACGTCTGTACCGCTGCCGCGGCTTCGCCAGGTTGTTGCAGCGAGACCGCCAGTGACAGCAGTGGGAGGGCCGTTACCGCGGCAAGCCAGCCTCGCCAACCCCCTACCCCGCCGAGCCGAGAGCGAAGCCCCCGATGGCGCGAGTACACCATGGGGCGATCATTGCACAGCCATCAACTGGATGTCACCTAGGGATTGCCCTAAACCCCCCGTCCACCCGCCACCCCTAGAGCACTCGCCCAAAGCTCCGCGTTCACCTTGACACCGAGACTTAGGGAAACCCCTAGGTGACACCCAGGCCCGCGTACTGCAAACTGCTGCGTGAGGGTGGCCTCCTGACGCACGGGCACCGGGAGATGTGGTCGCACCGCTTGTATGGCGGTGGGGCCCGACGCCGCCTTGAACGCCGACGACCAGGGTACGGACCAGGCGCCGCTTGCCGATCATTGGGACGGCTCGGAGTGGTCGCTCACCAAGGCCCCCGGACCTAGCGTCCACCAATTCCGGGGGCGTCGGGTCGGAGACGACCCTGAACTCGGTTTCCTGCCCGAGCGCCTCGAGCTGCATGGCTGTCGGCACCTACGACCGGCCCGGCCCGTCCGAGACCGAGGTGACCTTTGCGGAGCGATGGGACGGCTCAACGTGGCGGGTTGTCCCGACTCCCAACCCAGCCGGTACTGCGGGGCTCCCGATCTCGCTCGTGTCGGTTTCCTGCTCGAGCTCCTCGTCCTGCGTGGCGGTAGGGGGGTACAGCAAGGGCAAGTTCGGTTACCCGCTCGCCGAGACCTGGGACAGTTCGACGTGGTCGCTGGTGCAGGCGCCGGAACCACCCGGAACGTCGACGGGCGGCCTATCCGGCGTCTCGTGCTCGTCGCCAACCAACTGCAAGGCGGCGGGGACCTTTTGGGGAAAGGGCGACGTCTCACGGCCTCTTGTCGAGCATTGGGACGGCTCGAGCTTGGCGCTGCTAGCTACCCCCGGTCCTTAGCCGGGCTCCCTTCTCGGTCCGCATGGCGGCTTCGGAGCGGCCGGGCCCGGCCCCGGCTGACGGGGCACGGGGTGGCGCGCTCGTGAGACCGGCCGCCAGGGACCGACCGCTTTGGCTTGACAGCTGAACTTGCCCTGGTCAGACCGGGTGCCATCTGCCCCCAGCGCAGCCGAACGCCCGATGCGGGCCGGCCTGCCGCTCGGCGGCTCGCAGGCGCTAACATGGTCGTGCTCGTCACCCTGGCGAGCCCTAGCGGGACTGGCCAACGACCCCCGGAGAGGTTCCGGGCGTCATTGACAAGCCTCGCTGGGCGAGTTAGTCTGATAAGCCGCTCAGTGGGCCAGTCTTGCTGGGCGACGCCTCCACAGGGGCCTGGAAGGCCTCGGGTGGGCGGTTCAGCGGTTGGCACCGCCGCCTGCTTTTGAAGCAGACGTGTGCTCCCGCGACCAGTGGACCTTGAAAACGGAACAGAGGAAGCCAAAAGCTAGTGCGGGTGCACCGGCGAAAGCCGGGGCGCCATTCTTGTCAAGCATTAGACGGACAACAACTTCCGTCTTGTGCCGGCCAGCCCTCATAAAAAAAGGGTTGGTCTTTTGGGTCAAAGTTCGTGGTGCGCCGTAAGGCGTGCTCATGATCTCGATGGAGAGTTTGATCCTGGCTCAGGACGAACGCTGGCGGCGTGCTTCACACATGCAAGTCGAACGGGGCTCATCCGGGGTAACTCGGAGAAGGCCTAGTGGCGAACGGGTGAGTAACACGTGAGGAACCTGCCCCGAAGACCGGGATAACAGCGGGAAACCGCTGCTAATACCGGATACCCCCAGCTGGTCGCATGGCCGGCTGAGGAAATGGGTTACCGCTTCGGGAGGGTCTCGCGGCCTATCAGCTTGTTGGTGGGGTAATGGCCTACCAAGGCTACGACGGGTAGCTGGTCTGAGAGGACGACCAGCCACACTGGGACTGAGACACGGCCCAGACTCCTACGGGAGGCAGCAGTGGGGAATCTTGCGCAATGGGCGAAAGCCTGACGCAGCAACGCCGCGT
>DATJMJ010000075.1:0-15203 GCA_035508795.1 Acidimicrobiales bacterium | reverse complement strand
GGGCCGGGCTCCCCGGCCAGAAGGAGGCGATGGGGCATGAGCAGGGTGCGGTTGCTGGTCGGCACGCGAAAGGGCGCTTTCGTGCTGACATCGGACGGCCAACGCCAGAGTTGGCAAGTCGACGGGCCGTTTTTCGCGGGATGGGAGATCTACCACATGGACGCTTCTCCCGCCGCACCGGACCGCATTTATGCTTCGCAGTCGAACGGCTGGTTCGGCCAGGTGATGCAGCGCTCCGACGACGGTGGCAAGACTTGGTCGGCCGTCGGCAACGATTTCAGTTACCGGGGCGCCGTCGGGATGCACCCGTGGTACGACGGCTCTTCCAAACCGTGGCAGTTCACACGGATCTGGCACGTCGAACCCGACTCCGGCGACCCTGACGTCGTTTACGCGGGTGCGCAGGACGCCGCCCTGTTCCGCTCGGCCGACGGGGGCGAGAGCTGGGAGGAGCTGACCGCCTTGCGCCAGCACGCTACGGCCTCTGGGTGGCAGCCGGGAGCGGGCGGACTTTGCCTGCACACGATCCTGCTGGAGCCTTCGGCGCCGGGGCGGATCGTCGTCGCCATCTCGGCTGCAGGTGTTTTTCGCAGCGACGACGGCGGTCAAAGCTGGCACCCGGCAAACAAGGGCCTCATGTCGGGAGGGGTGCTCCCCGACCCCGACGCCGAGGTGGGCCACTGTGTCCACAAGATCGCTCTCCACTCGAGCAAGCCCGATGTCCTGTTCATGCAAAAGCACTGGGACGTAATGAGAAGTGACGACGGCGGAGGTTGGTGGCGCGAGATCAGCGGCAACCTGCCGAGCGATTTTGGTTTCGCCATCACCGTCAACTCGCACGAGCCCGAGACGGTCTACGTCGTGCCCATCAAGAGCGACTCCGAGCACTACCCGCCCGAAGGCAAGCTCCGCGTGTACAGGTCGCGTACCGGCGGCGACGAGTGGGAGCCGCTCACCGACGGTTTGCCGCAACAACACTGCTACCTCGACGTCCTGCGCGATTCGATGGCGGTCGACACGCTCGAGCCTTGCGGTGTCTATTTCGGGACGACCGGGGGCCAGGTCTACGTCTCCGCCGACGCCGGCGACACGTGGGCCGCAGCCGTCCGTGACCTGCCGGCAGTGCTGTCGGTGGAGGCCCAGACGCTCCCGTGAGCACCCTGCCCGGGCCGGCCGCCCACCCAGGTGCCGCCTTTGCAGCGGCCGCGCACGTGAGGGTGAGGCTGCCGGCCCAGCTGAGGGTACTGGCCGGCGCCCCTGCTGAGGTGACGGTGCCGGTCGAGGGCCTCGTGACCCAGCGTGCCGTGCTCGACGCGCTAGAACGCTCGCACCCGGTGCTCCGCGGGACCGTTCGGGACAGGGCCACGGCCGTGCGGCGAGCGTTCATCCGCTTTTTCGTGGAGGAAACCGACCTTTCGGACGCGGCCCCCGACGACCCGCTGCCGCCCGCCGTCGCTGAGGGTGCGGAGCCCTTCGTCATCGTGGGGGCGATGGCCGGCGGCTAGTGCGGGGACGGCGGTGAACATTGGGGCCTCAGGTCGTCCCCCGGGTGGTCTGTAGCATGATGCGATGCCAGTAGCTTCACCAATTTCGGCCACGGCCGAGCAACTTGCGTCGGTGAGCTACAACGCCGACGGCCTCGTACCGGCGATCGTGCAGGAGGAGGGGACGGGCGAGATCCTCATGATGGCGTGGATGAACCGCGAAACCCTCCTCGAGACCCTCGAGTCGGGACGGACAGTCTTTTGGTCCCGGAGCCGCCAAGAACGTTGGCGTAAGGGCGATTCCTCGGGCGAACGCCAATGGGTCCGGGCCGCTTACTACGACTGCGACGGGGACACCCTCCTGTTCGTGGTGGAACAAGAGGGCGCCGGTGCCTGTCACACGGGCAACCACAGCTGCTTCTACAGAAGTTTTGGCGCGGTTGTAGGCGAAGGGCCTGCCGCCAGCGGCAGCGCCTGAGCCCTTGCCGGCCCACGGCGCTCCCCAGCCGGCTCGCGACGAGTTCGTCGCGCTCGCCCGCGACTGGACGATCGTGCCAGTTTGGCGCGAGGTCCTCGCCGACCTGACAACCCCGGTGGCTGCCTTCGCCCGCCTGGTCGGGGACGGGCCGGGTTTCCTGCTCGAGTCGGTGGAACACGCCGGCACCTGGGGCCGCTGGTCGTTCATCGGCCGCCGGCCCTCGGCCACGATCAGCTTGCGGGACGGTGATCTGGCGGTGGAGGGGCCGCTGCCGGCGGAGATGGACGTGGATCCTGCCGGAGGGATGCTCGGGGCACTCGAGGCCGTGCTTTCCTACTACAAGTCGCCGCCTCTCGAGGGGCTCCCCCCGCTGCATGGCGGCGTCGTCGGCTACCTCGGGTACGACGTGGTGCGCGAGATAGAGCGCTTGACCCTTCCGCCACCCGACGAGCTCGGTTTCCCCGACGCTGTGATGTCCGTGGTCGGCCAGGTCGCCGCCTACGACGCGTGGCGCCAGCGGGTAACGCTCGTCGAGGCCGTGCCCATCGAGCGGGGGAGCACGCGGGCCGACGTCGAGGCAACCTACGACCGGGCCGTCAGCCGGCTCGACGAGTTCGCCGCCGAGGGTGCCAAGCCGCTCGACGAACCGGTTATCTCCCCGCCCAGGCGCGACGACGAGCTCCCCGCCTTCAACCGCAGGACCTCGCCCCAAATGTACGAGGCAGCGGTGGAGGTGGCGCGCGAGCACATCTTCGCGGGCGACATCTTCCAGGTGGTGCTTGCACAACGCTTCGACCTCGATCTCGGTGCGAAGCCGATCGACCTCTACCGTTCGCTCCGCCAGGTCAACCCGAGCCCTTACATGTACCTCCTCCAGTACCCCGAGCTGTCGGTCGTCGGCTCTTCGCCCGAGCCCATGGTGAGAGTGCGCGACGGCAAGGTGATATCCCGGCCGATCGCGGGCACGAGGAGGCGCGGTCGTACCGACGCCGACGACCGGAGGATGGCGGCCGAGCTCACCGAGCACCCCAAGGAACGCGCTGAGCACGTGATGCTGGTCGACCTCGCCCGCAACGACGTCGGCCGCGTCGTCCAGTTCGGTTCGGAGACCGTCGACGAACTGATGACGCTCGAGCGCTACAGCCACGTCATGCACCTGACTTCACAGGTGTCGGGCCGCCTGCGCCAGGGCCTCGGCCCGGTCGACGTCCTTAGGGCGACGCTGCCTGCGGGGACCGTCTCGGGTGCCCCGAAGGTGAGGGCGATGGAGATAATCGACGAGCTCGAGCCGGCGCGGAGGGGGCCGTACGCCGGGGTCGTGGGGTACATCGACTTTTCCGGCAATGTCGACACGGCGATCGCCATCCGCACGATGCTCGTCGGCGCCGACGGCAGAGCGAGCGTCACGGCAGGGGCGGGGATCGTGGCGGACAGCATTGCCGCTACCGAGGACCTCGAATGCGCCAACAAGGCGGCCGCCCTACTGGCTGCAGTCCCGGGCGCCCGGCGGATAGCAGCGGCACGGGCCGAGGGAGCCGGGGCTCGTGAGGACTGACCTGGTTGCGTACGAGGCGCTGTGGGAAGGTGCGGCGGCGGTCGAGCTCCCCCGTGACGTCGTCCGGGTCGCAGGCCCCGACGCCGAGCGCTACCTGCAGGGCCAGCTGAGCCAGGACGTCGCAGCGCTCGCGCCCGGGAGCTGGGCATGGTCCCTCCTTCTCCAGCCCCAGGGCAAGTTGGTGGCGCTGCTCCGTGTGGTACGCACCGGTGCGGACGATTTCATCCTCGATACGGACGCCGGTACGGGGCCAGACGTCGTGGCGAGGCTGTTGCGCTTCAAGCTGCGCACCAAGGCCGATATAAGCCAGCTGGCCTGGCGGGTCGTGGCGGTGCGCGGGCGGGCGGCCGCAGAGGAGGGCGGCGAGGTCGTGCTTGGTGAGGTTCTGCGGGTGCCCTTCCAGTGGCCGGGCTCCGGTCTGGCAGGCTACGACCTGCTCGGCGAGCACCCGGTGGTGCCGGCAGGGGTGACGCAGGTCGATGTGGCCGATTACGAAGTTGCCCGGGTCGAGGCCGGCTTCCCGCGGCACGGCGCCGAGCTCGATGAGCGGACCATCCCAGCCGAAGCCGGCCTGGTGGAAATCTCGGTCAGTTTCACCAAGGGCTGTTATACGGGACAGGAGCTGGTCGCACGGCTCGATGCCCGCGGGAGCAACGTCGCCCGCAACCTTCGCGGCTTTCGTTTGAGCGGTCCTGCGAGCGCCGGCAGCAGGCTGGTTGCACTTGCCCACCAAGGTGACGAGGATGCCGGCCCTGAGGCTGGGGCGGCCCCGGCGCGCGACGCCGGCCGGCTCACGAGCGTTGCGTTGTCGCCCGACCTCGGCTGGGTGGCGCTCGGTTATGCAAGCAGGGCAGTAAAGGTCGGGGACCTGCTCGAGGTCATGCCTCCGCCCGGATCCGGGCCGTCTCGGGAAGAGGGGCCGTCCCACGAAAGTGGAGCGTCTCCCGGAGCTTGGGCGCCGCCCGGAGCTGGGGCGCCGCCGGGAGCCGGAGCCCGACCTGATGGTGGCCGGACGACTGCCGGCGTCGCGCCGTTGCCTCTCCGCCAACGGTGAACCTCCGCCACCGGTGAACATCCGCCGACGATGACCAAAAGCCTCGGAGGCACGAAGGGCGACCCTGGTACATCCTTGCGCGTCACGCCGCGCGGGCGAGCGTTGCCGCAATCGTTCGTGGTGCTGTCGATGTGCACCTTCGTCGCGTTGGGCCTGCCCGATGGGATGATCGGCACGGCGTGGCCCGCGATCCGCCACGGATTTGGCGCTCCGGTCGGGGATCTCGGCATATTCCTCCTCGTCGGGACTGCCGGGGCTCTTGTCTGCTCGCTGGTGGCGGGAGTGCTCCTCAGCCGGCTCGGGGCGCAGCTCACGATGATGTTCGGCGCCGTGGCCGGGGCGCTCGGGATGGCCGGCATCGTGCTTGCGCCGAGCTTGTGGGCGTTCCTCACGTGCAGCGCAGGCATCGGAGCGGCCGCCGGCTTGTACGACAGCACTGTGAACACCTCAGTCGCGATGGCCGGCCGCAACCGGCTGCTCAATTTTCTCCACGGCTGTTACGGGATCGGCAGCAGTACCGGTCCCCTGGTAGTGACGGCGGCGATCCTTTTCAGCTCCTGGCGGGTGGCGTACGGCGCCATGGTGGTTATCGAGGTGTCGCTCATCGCAAGCTGGTGGTTCGCCCACAGGCACCAGGAGGGGGCGCCCGGACCGCCCGACCTTCCCGGACCGCCCGGTGTGCCGGGACCGCCGGGACCGCCCGGACCGCCTGAGCTCGCCGATGCCACCGAGGCACCTGCGGCTCACCCGTTGCGGGCACGGCGCGACAGGCAGCGAACCGTGGTAGTCGTCGCGCTCGGGATCCTCGTCTTCATGGCCTACGTCGGCCTGGAGGTCGGGGCCGGGCAATGGGAACCGAGCTTCGACCGCGGCCCCCTCCACATGACAGCCGGGGCTACGGGTTTTGCCACCTTCGGCTACTGGGGCGCTCTCACGCTTGTGCGGTTCGCCTTGGCGGCACCGCGGCGGCCTGTCCCGCCGGCGTTCATCGTCCGGTGGGGTTCGGCGATAGCGCTGCTCGGGGCGGTCGTGGTTTGGTGGCGCCCGAGCGCCGTCGCAGCGTTGGTCGGGCTGGTCGTGATCGGCGGTTCGCTTGCCGGCGTCTTCCCGGCATTGGTGGCGCTGACTCCCGCTCGCGTCGGTGACGACATTGCGCACCACGTGATCGGCTGGCAGGTCGGGGCGTCTTGGGTTGGCGGGTCGCTCATATCGGCTCTTTTCGGGGCTATTTTCCAGCGGTTCGGGCTGCGCGAGTTCGGGCCGTCGATCGTGGTGGTCGCCGCCGTGCTCATCGTGGGTGTCCTCGTCCTGGAGCGCTTCGCCGTCCCGGGCCACCGGGACCAGACGCCGGGCGGTGCCCTTGGCGAAGGCCTCGCTTGAAGCAGGCCCGTGCAGCCGTTGCAGCTCGCACCCCGGTCACGGGCCCGGGCTCCCGCCCGCCGCTGGTCGTCGTCGTCGCCGGGACGGGGACCGACGTGGGCAAAACCTGGGTCGCCTGCCAACTTGCCGCTCTATGGCGCGGCCAGGGTTTGGCTGTCTCTGCCCGCAAACCGGCGCAGTCGTTTGACCCCCGCACGGGCCAACCGACAGATGCCGACCTTTTGGCTTTGGCTACGGGCCAAACCGCTGCCTCGGTCTGCCCGCCCCAGCGTTGGTACCCCATTGCCCTGGCGCCACCGATGGCAGCCGAGGCGATCGGGGCAGAGCCGTTCGGCCTGGCGCAGCTGGCGGCAGAAATCTCCTGGCCCGCAGGCGCCGCGATCGGGCTGGTCGAAATGGCCGGTGGGCTCGGGTCGCCGCAAGCCTCGGACGGCGACGCCGTCGACTTCGTCCAACTACTGGCACCGGACTGCCTCGTGCTCGTGTCGGGGGCCGGGCTCGGGTGCCTGACCAACATCCGCTTGGCGGAGCGCGCCCTTGGCGAAAGGCAGTTCGTGGTCTACCTCAACTACTTCGACGAGCACGACGCGGCCCACGCCGCCAACCAGCGGTGGCTGGAAAGTCACACGAGCACAGCGGTTTGCACGAGCGTCGGCCAGCTCGCCGGTACCGTCCTGCAGATGGCCTCTGCCGCCCGTACCGGTCAGGCAGGCCGGCCGTGAGAGCGGGGCAGCCTATTGTGCACGGTATGCCCGACGTTGCCGGTGCGGCCTGGTTCGGCGCTCTCGCTGAGCAAGTCCTTGGTGGTCATCAGCTTCGTGCGGGTGAGGCGCTCGCCGTCCTGCGGTCCCCCGACGGTGCCCTCCTCGACCTCGTAGCGGCTGCAGGCCGCGTGCGCAGGGCGTATTTCGGCAACCGTGTCAAACTCAATTACCTCGTGAACATGAAGAGCGGGTTGTGTGGCGAGGACTGCCACTACTGCTCGCAACGGCGAGGTTCGCAAGCCGGGGTGCTGACCTACAACTGGGTGAGCCCCGAGGTCGCCGTGGCCGAGGCGGAGCGGGCGGCGTCCCGAGGCGTGCGCAGGGTCTGCCTCGTGGCGAGCGGGCGAGGGCCGACCGAGCGGGATATCGCCCGTGCCGTAAGCACAGTTGGCGCCATCAAAGACGCCCACCCAGAGCTGGAAATATGCGTATGCCTGGGGATCCTGGAGGAGGGCCAGGCGGCTGCCCTCAAAGCGGCGGGGACGTACGCCTACAACCACAACCTGAATACTTCGGCTTCGTGCTACGAGCAGATCTGCTCCACGCACACCTTCGACGACCGGGTCGCCACCGTGCAAAAGGCTTCGAAAGCCGGCCTTTCCCCGTGCTCCGGGGTGATCGTCGGGATGGGGGAGGACGACGAGGAGCTTGTGGACGTGGCCTTTTCGCTCCGGCGGCTCTCGCCCGACTCGGTCCCCGTCAACTTCTTGATGCCCTTCCCAGGCACCCCGCTCGAAGGGCGAGCCGAGTTGACGCCGGCCAAGTGCCTTCGCGTACTGGCGATGTTCCGCTTTGTCTTCCCACGTACGGAGGTGCGCATCGCAGGGGGCCGGGAGATGCACCTCAGGAGCCTCCAGCCCCTCGGCCTGCACATCGCCAACTCGATCTTCCTCGGTGATTACCTGACGTCCGAAGGGGCGCCAGGGACCGCCGACCTGAAAATGATCGAGGACGCCGGCTTTGTCGTCGACTCGCCACTGGCGGCGCCTCCCGTGCCCGGTACTGCCATCGCCCTTGCCGGCGTGGGCCGCCCAGTCGATGGGGCAACCAGGAGCCTTACCTCGTCGCCCGCCGACCGCTCCCCGGCGCCGGTCGTACGTCGTCGTGGCCCGGGCACTTCCCTCCCCGGGAACACTTAGCCCGCACGCTGCCTATGGACCTGGCAACGGCGGCCGCAACCTGGGGCTAATCCGGTGCCGGGCTCCGCGCCGTTCCCTCGGCAGGCACCGCCGTGGGCGCGGGACCGGCCGCGTCGGCCTCGGCGAGAGGCGTCGCCAGCCTGCGCTCGTCCCGCGGGGCCGCAACTCCGGAGGGCCCCGCTGCTGGTCGTGGCGGCCGCAGGGTGACGACGAGCCGTGTGCCCCCGGCCGACGAGACGGGCGACTCCGCGCTCACGTTGCCGCCCATGGCCTCGACCAGTTCCTGCACGATCGCCAGGCCGAGGCCCGAACCCAGTTTCCGGGAGGCGGCCGAGGCCGACTGGTAGAGGCGCTCGAAGACCCTGTCCAGGTCCTCCCTGGCGATCCCGGGGCCGTCGTCCTCCACGGAGAGGGTGGGCTGCCCCCGGCGGGCGCTCGTAATGACCGTCACCTTGGACGAGGCGTACTTCAAGGCGTTCTCGACCACATTTGTGACCACCTGGGCGAGGCGGTCGGGGTCGGCATCGCAAAATAAGGGGCCGGCCTCGGTCGAGGTCATTTCGAGCGAGAGCCCGAGGTGAGCTGCCGCCGGCTCGAAGCCCTGGGTCGCGTCCGAGGCGACGTCCGAAAGGTCGACGGTGACGCAGTTGAGGCTGAACGCGCCCGCCTCCAGCTTGGCGAGCTCGAGCAGGTCGCCCACGAGCCTTTCCAGCCGGCGTGCCTCGGAAAGGATGACGCCGGCGGCGTAGTGGACGTCGCTCGTCGTCCCGTCGGAGAGAGCCTCCGCGAAGCCCCGGATCGACGTGAGCGGCGTCCGCAGGTCGTGCGAGACCGACATGAGGAACTGCCTCTGAGCCCGCTGCGCCCGCGCCAGGCTGGCGGCCATCTGGTTGACGCTGTTCGCCAGTGAAACCAGCTCGTGCCCCTCCCTCTTGGCGAGGCCGACGCGCGCCCCGAGGTCCCCGGCCGCGATGCGCCTCGTGACCACCTCGGTCTGCTGGAGGGGGCGGGCGATGCGCCGCCCGAGCCGGTCGGCGGCGAGCAGCGAGATGAGCACCGTGACTGCAGCAGTTACCGCGAACCAGGTGCCCGCCGCCCCGAGACCGGAAGGGGCTTCGCGGGCGAGGATGACGACGACGTTCAAGTTGATGCCTTGCCCCACGGGGACCGGTGTCGGCAACAGCTCCGCCGCCCACGCCAGCCGGCCCTTGTGGCCGCTCACCGCCTGAGTCCCCGAGATGAACTGGTCGGTCCAGATGTCCTGCGCCGAGAGCCCGCTCGGCAGCTTCGCCGGCTGGCTCGGGTCGAGCGGGTTGTAGAAGGTGCCCGTGCGGCTCACCGCCAGGACCTCGCCTTCTTGTTCTAGCGGTCCCTTCAGGACGCTGACCGTGCTGTGCAGCACGTCGAGCAAGTCGTGGTGCCGACCGGTGGAAAGTTCCGCCTCGACCCCGTTTGCGAGGCCTTCGGTCTCGGCTACGAGCTCGGACTGGGTCTCGTGGACGCTGTCGAGCTGGGTGAGGCCAAGTGTCGCCAGGCCGACGAGCACGAGCGCGCCCACGACCAACGCTGCCATCGTGAGGCTGATCCGCCGGCGCATCTACCGCCCCTGGCCCCTCTTAGCCGAGCCTGTAGCCCATGCCCCAAACGGTCGAAAGAGGGAAGGCTTCGCCGAGTTTTTTGCGTAGCTGGCGGACGTGGGCGTCAACGGTGCGGTCGTCCCCATACCACCCGGTGCCCCAAACCCCGTCGAGCAGCTGTTGGCGGGAAAGCGCCCTGCCGGGGCGCTCGGCGAAAAAGACCAGGAGCTGGAACTCCTTCGACGCAAGCGCCACGACGGCCCCGTCGATGCGCGCCTCGCGCCGCACCAAGTCCACCTCGACCCGGCCTGCCATCAGCACCTCGCTCCGCTCGGCGGCGGTCCCCGCTCCGTCGGAACGGCGCAGGATCGCCTTTACCCTCGCGACGAGCTCTCTCGGCGAGAAAGGCTTTGTGACGTAGTCATCCGCCCCCATCTCGAGGCCGAGCACCCGGTCTACTTCGCTGTCCCGGGCTGTGAGCATCAGGACGGGTAGCGAACGGCTCGCCCTGACACGCCGGCACACCTCGAGGCCGTCCATGCCCCCCGGGAGGCTGACGTCGAGGATTGCCATGCGCGGCCGTTCCCTTTCTATCGCAGCGAGGCCGGCCTCGCCGGTGCCTGCCTGTATGACCCGGAACCCCTCCCCCCGCAGGTACATGTCGACCAGGTCGGCGATATTGGTGTCGTCCTCAACCACGACGATGGTCCCCTGGTCAGCAGGCACATAGCCAGCATGCCAGGTGCCGGTGAAGGATTGGTTAACTCCGCTGGTGGAGACGGGGGCCCGGGCTACGCTGGGCTCCGGTGGCCACCTACCTCGACACGATCTTGCGCCGGCACCGCGCAAGCGCGGCCCGGGATGACCGGGACCTCGAGGCCCTGGTCGCCGGTGCCACCAGCCTCGGCCCTGCCAGGGGCTTTCGCCAAGCACTACGGCCCGGCAACGAGAGCGGGAGGGTGACGGGCGGCGGCGCGAAAGTGATCGCGGAGGTCAAGCGGCGCAGCCCTTCGAAAGGCGACCTAGCGCCCGACCTCGTGCCGGGGGTGCTCGCCAAGGCATATGCGAGCGGCGGCGCCAGCTGTCTTTCGGTCCTGACGGACCACGAGTTCTTCGGGGGTTCGCCGGACGATCTCGCTGAGGCGAGGGCGGCCGTGGAGCTGCCTGTGCTCCGCAAGGATTTCACCATCAGCGCCGCCGATGTCTGCGACGCGCGCCTCATGGGAGCGGACGCTCTCCTCCTCATAGTCAGCGCCCTGGCGGGCCCCGAGCTCGCCGACCTCCTCGCGCTGGCGCACCGGGTCGGGCTGGACGCGCTCGTCGAGGTGCACGACGAAGCCGAGGCCGAATTCGCCCTTTCTGCCGGCGCCGAGTTGATCGGCGTCAACCAAAGAGACCTGATGACGTTCGAAGTGGACCCCACCCGAGCTGTCCGGGTGGCCGCGCAGTTGCCGGACAGGGTCGTAAAGGTCGCCGAGTCCGGGATCCGCAGCAGGCAGGACGTGGCGCGCCTCGAGGAGGCCGGCTTCGACGCGGTGCTCGTCGGGGAGGCATTGGTCACTGCGCCAGACCCGGGGGCGGCGCTCGCCGCCTTGGCCAAAGGTGCTCCGTGCTCATAAAGATTTGCGGGACTACTTCAGAGGACGACGCCCTCCTCGCCGTGGCGATGGGTGCCAACGCCGTGGGCTTCGTCTTCGCACCGTCGCCTCGCCAGGTTTCCGCCCAGCGTGTGGCGGACATCGTAAAACGCTTGCCGCGAGAGGACCTCTTGACGGTGGGGGTCTTCAGGGACGACGCCCCGCGCAGGGTCGTAGAGGTCGTTTTCTCTGCCGGCTTGCAAGCCGCCCAGCTGCACGGCCGGGAAACTCCCGAAGAAGTCGGCTGGATCCGCCAAAGAGTGCCCATGGTCATAAAGGCGTTCCCAGCCGGTGACGACCGGGTCCCGCGGGCGGCCGACTACGGTGCCGACGCCATCCTGCTCGATGCGCCCAACCCCGGTTCGGGCCAGGTTTTTGACTGGGCCCTCGCGGGCGACCTGCCCGAGGGGCAACGGCTTTTGATCGCGGGCGGCCTGGGCCCCGGCAACGTCGCCGCGGCGATAATGCGCGTCAAGCCTTGGGGAGTCGACGTAACCTCTGGTGTCGAAGCTTCGCCCGGCCTGAAGGACCCGATGAAATTGAAGGCTTTTGTGGAAGCAGCGCGTCGCGCCGAGGGCCAGATAGCTTCGGCGACGGCCAAGGTGGCGCAAAGCTCTTCCACCGCCCCCTACGACTGGGCCGACGACGAGTGAGCTATCGACCCGGCACCGGCCTGTGACCGAAGAAATAATGGGGGAGCCCGACGAGAGCGGGCGCTTCGGTAGCTTCGGGGGGCGGTTTGTACCCGAAGCGCTCGTGCCGGCTTGCCAGCAACTCGAAGGGCATTTTCGCACCGCCTGGTCGAACCCCGCTTTTCGCAAGCGCTACGACGACGTCCTGCGGGACTACGCGGGCCGCCCGAGCGCCCTTACCGAGTGCCGCAACCTTTCCGAGCACCTTGGCGCCCGGGTGCTGCTCAAGCGTGAAGACCTGAACCATACGGGTAGCCACAAGATAAACAACGTGATCGGGCAAGGCCTGCTCACCTTGGAGATGGGCAAGACCCGCCTGGTCGCCGAGACGGGGGCGGGCCAGCACGGCGTCGCCACCGCCACCGCGGCGGCCCTTTTTGGCCTCTCGTGCACGGTTTATATGGGAGAGGTCGACATGGAACGCCAGGAGCTCAACGTCTTCCGGATGCGGTTGCTCGGTGCCGAGGTGAAGCCCGTGCGTTCGGGGAGCCGGACGCTGAAGGACGCGGTCAATGAAGCCCTGCGGGACTGGGTGGCGACCGTCGAGACGACCCACTACTGCTTGGGCTCGGTGATGGGCCCGCACCCTTTCCCTTGGATGGTGCGGGAATTCCAGCGGGTCATAGGGTTCGAGGCGAGGCAGCAGTGCTTGCAATTGCTCGGTGGCGACCCGGACTTCGTTGTCGCATGTGTCGGGGGAGGGAGCAACGCTGCCGGGACGTTTTCCGGCTTCGCCGGGACGGGTTCGCGGCTCGTCGGCGTCGAGGCGGCCGGCGGCGCCGCCATGGGCCCCCACGGCGTGCCCGGCGTCCTGCACGGTATGAGGTCGTACCTCCTTCAGGACGAGTTCGGCCAGATCCTCGAGGCGGAGTCGATCTCGGCCGGGCTCGACTACCCGGGCATCGGGCCGGAGCACGCCCACCTGGCCGAGATCGGCCGTGCCCATTACTCGTCGGCAACCGACGAGGAGGTGCTCGAAGCCTTGCAGCTGCTTGCGAGGACCGAAGGCATCATCCCGGCGCTCGAACCCGCCCACGCGCTCGCATGGCTGGTGAAGGCGGTCAAGAGCGGTGAGGTCCCGGCCGGCTCGAGCGTCCTGCTTACCATGTCGGGCCGCGGCGACAAAGACGCCGAGCACGTGATGAAACTCCTTGGGGGCCAGGGGTAAATGCCGCGTCTGGACCAGCGTGTTGCCATCGAGGGGCGTCTGCGCTCGGCGAGAGATGCCGGGCGAAAATTGCTCGTCACCTACGTGACGGGGGGTTTCCGCGCCGACTGGCCGGAGTGCCTCGTCGCTATGGCCGCCGCCGGTGCAGATGCCATCGAGGTCGGGTTGCCCTTTTCCGACCCGATGATGGACGGGCCGACGGTCCAGGAGGCATCCATGCGCGCGCTCGAGCGCGGCACGACGCCCACGAGTGTCCTCGGAGAGCTCCGCGACCTGGACGTCGGGGCCCCGCTCGTCATGATGACTTACGCCAACCTCGTGCTGCGGGCCGGCACCACGCGTTTTGCGAGCGAGCTGGCTGCTGCCGGCGTGAGCGGCGCCATCGTCCCGGACCTGCCGCTCGAAGAATCGGCCCAATGGGAGGCCGACGCGGCCTCGCATGGCATCGAGACCGTCCTGCTCGCCGCCCCGGTAACCCCCGACGACCGTCTCGGCGTTATATGCGAGCGGTCCCATGGCTTTGTCTACGGCGTCAACCTGATGGGTGTCACAGGCGAGCGGGCAACCTTGGCCGGCAGTTCGGCCGTGCTGGCAAAGAGGCTGAAAGCCCTGTCGGATAAGCCGGTCGTGATGGGGTTCGGCGTCTCGGGGCCCAGGCAGGCGGTCGAGGCGGCCCTCCCCTCCGACGGCGTCGTCGTGGCGTCGTGGCTCATGCGGGCTGCCCTAGACGGCGCCGGCCCCGATGACGTTGGACAACTTGTGGGCGCAATCCGAGCGGCGCTCGACTAGCCGGGGCCGGACCGGCGAAAATAGGCCAAACCCAGGCCCGGGAGCGCCGCGGGCTCCTCCCATGTCAACTGGAGCCCCAGTTCGCTCAGCCGGTCCTTGAGCTCGCCTGAATTATGATCTTTGGCTGGGTGGTATTCCAAGAACAAATGTGAAGCGTTGTGCCAAGCCTGACCGGAAGAACTCAGGATAGCGGCGTACTCTCCGCCCTCGCAGTCGATCTTGACTATGTCTGGTGGCCCCCCCGCCAATTGGACGAGCGTGTCGAACGTGTACGTCCGCATCTCAGCAGGTTTGGTCCCTCTCCAGCTGTTCACCGAGGCCCCGGAGTCTCCGGGGGCCTTTTCCCAGAGGGTGCTCATGCCGTCTGTCTCTGCCACTCCGGCTTGGATAACGTTCGCGCGCTCAGATAAGTGGTTACCAGCCAGGTTTTGCTGCAACCAGCCTGCGGTTGTGCCAGAAGGCTCGACGCAGGTGAAAGTGGCGCCGGGAAGGTAGCGGGAAAGCATGCATGTGAAGCTGCCTACATGGGCACCGACATCAAGTACACGGTACGAGCGTGCCGCAGCGGCCCACTCAATTTCCTCGAGCCGGTAACAATCGTTTGCCAGGACCTCGAGTACGGCGACGATTGCCGCCCTGTACGCCGGGCACCTCAGAGTCAACCCGGAGCGTGTTTTAAAAGCGAAAGTCCCACGGTTGTGGCCGACCACGGACAGGGCGGTCCTGGTGAGCACCTCGGGCCAGTTCCGTGAGGTCCGTCTCACGTTCGTTGCCCACTCGGCCTTATCCTTGATCTGGCTCAGGTAGGTTCCCAATTTTCCCGGTTCGCGCGACCCGGAGGATGGTCGTCCGTTGACCAGCGTGCTCAAGATGCCGACCTCCGCACGGTCTCGGGCGCGTGGCGCGGGACAGGTCCCCTCCCCGGTGACATCGAGGCTGCGTGGCGAAGCGCTTCACCGGAGCTCATATATAAGTGCCTTCCCGCGCTGGTACCCGCGTGCCAGCGCCTTCGCGGCCGGTTGCTGCGTTGTCGCGACGGCCACTGTTGTGCTTTCGGTCCGGGGCCGCCCTAGCTTAAGGCCCGGCTGCCTCAGGTAGGAGCCACCGCTCGTGGGGCCGGGGTTGGGGCGTCTCGCCAGTTCGTTCCCCAGAAGTTCCTCCCGAAGAGCAATATCGGGGGGAAAGTGCTGGGGAACCGGCGGGGGAAACCCACTTGGCAGCCTCTGGCGCATGCCTCTGCCTCCTGTCGGAACCGACTATGACCAATCCCGCGCACGACAACCCGGCGACAGACCGGGACGCCGGCTCCCCGCCGTACAGCGGGGCACCTCGGACGGCGGCCAGATTGGGACGATTTTCGAGCGCCTGGAACATGAGTGGCGCATGGCCGCCAAGGACCCGGGCGCCCTCGACGAAGCTTCCGCCTGGGCGGAGCGCGAACCCGCCCTGTCTGCGGGCAGTGCTGGTGCAGTGGTTGCGCAGGTCA
>DATJMJ010000074.1:0-47736 GCA_035508795.1 Acidimicrobiales bacterium | reverse complement strand
TACCCGGGTGTAGACGGTCTGCGGGTCGATCGGCTGGCCCCAGATGATCTGTCGGCGTCCGTGCGTGGCGGCACACAGCAGCGGCTTGTCCGAGCCGGGGTGGGGGTAGGCGGCGAGCCAGACGGTGATGAGCTGGGCCAGTGGGGGGCTGACGGTGACACGGCGCAGTTTGCGGCCTTTGCCCAGCCAGGTGATCCTCGGCAGGTTGGCGGTGTCCGCGATGCGGAGGTTTGCGATCTCTGAGCGGCGGATGCCCATGAGGCCGAGACGGATGATGAGCTGGTCGCGGAGGCCGGGGAGGGTGCCGTCGCATGCTGCCAGGAGCTGGTCGGCCTGGGCTCGGGTGAGCCATCGGCCCTTGTAGCGGGCCTGCTCTTTGCCGTACGTCTTCTTGTAGTGGCTGATAGGGCTGTCCGCTTCCCGAAGGTGCTCGCCAGGGTTGTCCGGGCGAAGGCCCTGACGCTGGCACCACTTGAAGAAGACACGGTAGGTGGCGCTGCGCTGGTAGACGGTGTTGTTGGACGGGTTGTTACCGGCGGTCGCAGCGGCGATGAGGTCGTCCTCAGTGATGGCCTGGAGCGACTTGGCACTAGCCTGGGACAAGCCGGTCAGTGCCCAGGCGTGGTGACGGCGGGTGTTGTCGTTCGGGTAGCGCCTGACAAACCGCTCAATGGCCGTTGACCAGGTGGGAAGGCGTACAACAGGGGCCAGCTGGGGTGCCGGCAGGGCCGAGGGTTGCATGGGAAACGCTCCTCACCGAGGAGGGCAGGCACTACGAAGAGTGCACTGTTATTCCTCGATGAAGATGCACTCTCCCGGGCACTCTTCGGCAGCCTCGCGGGTGGCGTCCTCCATGTTCTCGGGGACAAGCGCCAGGCCGGCATGGCCGGCGGGGTCGTTGAAAATCTTGTCGCCTTCCTTGACATAGGAGAGGCCGTCGTCGAGCAGCGTGAAAACTGCGGGCGCGATTTCTTCGCACAACCCGTCACCCGTACAAAGATCCTGGTCTATCCAGACCTTCATTGCGCTCCAATTGTAGGTTTTAAAAGGCACAACGGCCTTGGCCTGCCCTCCAAGGTACCGGCGAGGGTGTACAAGTGTCAATGACGCCCCCTTCGCGCTATGCGCCAGCACAGGCGGCAGGGGCTGTATCGTTCCTACTTGCCCGGCGTCGAGGCAAGCAGGCTGAGCTAGCGGTGCTAAGGGCTCATCAGGATGTGCAACGGAGGTGGTCGCTTTGGCCGAGGAACGAGCTCCTCGGGGAGGAGCGGAGGAGAGGGAAGTAGCAGAGCTACGTGCGGAGGCTCGCTCGCTCGAAGACCAGGTCAAAACCCTGGAGGAAGAGATAGCGGCACTCCGGCGGCGCCTTGCTGACGCCCCCAAGAGGGTACGGACACTCGAAGAGCGGCTCCTGGAGACTAAGGGGCAGCTGCAGCAGGCTCTCTCGCAAAACGAGCGCCTGACCTACACCCTGCGCGAGGCGCGCGAGCACATCGCCTCGCTCCGGGAGGAAGTCGACAAGCTCACCCAGCCGCCGTCTGCCTACGGCACCTTCCTCAGCTTGAACGAGGACGGTACGGCAGACGTCTTCTCGGGCGGGCGCAAGATGCGTGTCTCGCTCCACCCCGGTATCGAGGCGTCGGAGCTGGAGCGCGGCCACGAGGTGGTCCTCAACGAGTCTCTCAACGTCGTGCTGGCGCGAGGCAGCGACCTGTCGGGCGACGTCGTGACGCTGAAGGAGGTGCTCGAGGACAAGCACCGGGCGATCGTGGTGGCACGGGCCGACGAGGAGCGCGTCGTCGAGCTGGCCGACACCCTCCTCGGCGAGAAGCTGCGCGCCGGAGACTCGTTGCTCATGGACGCCCGCTCCGGCCTCCTGCTCGAGAAGCTGCCTCGGCCCGAGGTGGAGGACCTCGTCCTCGAAGAAGTCCCCGACATTTCCTACGAGGACGTGGGGGGCCTCGACTCCCAGATCGAACAGATCACGGACGCGGTCGAACTGCCCTTCCTCCACCGCGAGCTGTTCGCCGAGCACAGGTTGCCGGCTCCCAAGGGCGTGCTCCTCTACGGCCCGCCTGGCTGCGGCAAGACGCTCATAGCCAAGGCCGTCGCCAATTCGCTCGCCAAAAAGGTTGCCGAGACCTCGGGCGACAGCACCGCCCGGAGCTACTTCCTCAACATCAAAGGCCCCGAGCTCCTCAACAAGTACGTAGGCGAGACCGAGAGGCAGATCCGCCTCGTTTTCCAGCGGGCACGGGAAAAAAGTGAGGAGGGGGTCCCGGTCATCGTGTTCTTCGACGAGATGGACTCCCTTTTCCGCACGCGGGGGAGCGGCATATCCTCCGACGTCGAGTCGACGATCGTGCCCCAGCTGCTCGCCGAGATCGACGGCGTCGAATCGCTCAAAAACGTAATAGTGATCGGGGCTTCCAACCGCGAGGACCTCATTGACCCGGCGATCCTGCGCCCGGGCCGCCTCGACGTCAAGATCAAGATCGAACGGCCCGACGAAGCCGCCGCTGCGCAGATCTTTTCCCGCTACCTGAGCTCGGACCTCCCCCTCGACGAAGACGAGGTGCGCACGTTGGGAGGCGGCGACAGGGACAAGGCCGTCCGGGTCATGATCGAGCGGACAGTCGAGGAGATGTTCCGCGACGACGAAGCCAACCAGTTCCTTGAGGTGACCTACCAGAACGGCGACAAGGAAGTGATGTTCTACAAGGACTTCGCTTCGGGCGCCATGATCGAGAACATAGTGAGGCGAGCCAAAAAGCTCGCCATCAAGCGCCGGATCGCCGGAGGGACCAAGGGGATAATGGCTCAGGACCTCATCGACTCCATCAAGCAGGAGTACAAGGAGCACGAGGACCTGCCCAACACGACCAACCCCGACGACTGGGCCAAGATCTCCGGCAAGAAGGGCGAGCGGATCGTCTACATCCGGACCATCACCGCGCAGGGCGACCAGACCAAGGGCGGCCGTTCGATCGAAAGGGTGGCGACGGGCCAGTACCTCTGAGGTACCGCCGCGCCCCTCGGCCCGGTCGCGCCCCGGGCTGCTTTTGGCGTGCCCGGTCCTCGACGGCACCGGCAGAGACCTTTTCCAGCGCAATGCGGGGTAACGTCGGCCCGTGGCCATTGTGAAGGTCGTCGGGATGGAGACCGAGTACGGCATCATCGTGCGCGGCGGGGGAGAGCCCAACCCGATCGCGGCATCTTCGGCACTGATCAACGCCTACGTCTCGTCGCTCGCCCGCCGCATCGAGTGGGACTTCCAGGACGAGTCGCCAGCACGCGACGCCCGCGGTTTCGTCCGCGAAACCCAGATAGCGCCCGAGATCGAGACGCACCTGGTCAACGCAGTCCTGACCAATGGTGCCCGCTACTACGTAGACCACGCCCACCCCGAGTATTCCGGCCCGGAATGCTCCAACGTCATGGAGGCAGTCCTTTACGACAAGGCGGGCGAGGCGGTACTGGCACGTTCAGTCGACGCAGCCGCCAGGCTCCTGCCGGCCGGCCAGCACATAAGCGTCTACAAAAACAACTCCGACGGCAAGGGCAACTCCTACGGGGCGCACGAAAACTACCTGATGGACCGCTCGGTGCCGTTCTCGCGGATCGTCCAGCACGCCGTGCCCCACCTCGTGACCCGCCAGATATACACAGGCGCAGGCAAAGTCGGCGCGGAAGCACCGGGAGCGGACCACGTCCAGTTCCAGCTGACGCAGCGGGCCGATTTCTTCGAAGAGGAGGTCGGCTTGGAGACGACGCTCAAGCGCCCGATCGTCAACACGCGAGACGAGCCCCACTGCGACGCTCAGAAATACCGCCGCCTCCACGTCATCCTCGGCGACGCCAACCTCTCCGAGGTAGCCGACTTCCTCAAAGTCGGGACGACGGCACTGGTGCTGGCGATGATCGAGGACGACTGGTTCGCCCGCAACGGCCGCGACTACACGCTGTTCATGCCGGTCAGGGCGATGAGGCAGGTGTCCTACGACCTGAGCGTCGCCGAGCCGCTCAGCATGGCCGACGGCAAGCAGATGACCGCGCTCGAGATCCAGTGGGAACACCTCGAGCTGGCCCGTAAGTACTCCGAAGACGTTGGGCTCGGCCCCGTCGGGGGCGACGACGTCGGCAGGGAGATCCTCCGGCGCTGGGAAGAAGTGCTGACGGGGCTTGAGTCCGACCCGATGACCTTGTCCAATAGATTGGACTGGGTGGCGAAGTACAGGATGGTGAGCGGTTACCAGGAGCGGCATGGCTTGGGCTGGCGCGACCCCAAGCTGCTGGCCATGGACCTGCAGTACCACGACGTCCGCCCCGAGCGCTCGCTGTACGCCCGCGCCGGCATGGAGCGCATCCTCGACCCCGACGCCGTGGCGAGGGCCATGTCCGAGCCGCCGGCGACGACCAGGGCTTACTTCCGCGGCCGCTGCCTGCAGCGCTGGCCGCAAGCAATCGCCGCCGCCAACTGGGACTCGCTCGTGTTCGACCTGGGGACCGACCCCTTGCGTAGAGTCCCCATGATGGAACCACTCAGAGGGACGGCGGCTCATGTCGATCAATTACTAGCCCGGTGCGATACCCCTGCAGAGCTGCTCGAGCAGTTGGGCTCCTGAGGAGGGACGAGGTAGATGGCCGAGAGAGAGCAGATCAAAAAGCAAGCGCCTTCGCGTTCGGAGCCGGAGCAGGTAGAGGAAGTCCCGGCCGGTTCCAAGCGCGGCGAAGAGCTGAAGGCTGAGCTCGACGACCTGCTGGACGAGATCGACGAGGTCCTGGAGGACAACGCGGAAGAGTTCGTCAAGTCGTACGTCCAAAAGGGAGGCGAGTAGGCCGGCGCTCAGGCCAGGCGGTGCACGGCAGCCCGCCCCGCAGCCGCTAGGGTCATAAGGCACTTATGACCCTGCCCAGCTTCCCCCCCGGAAATGGGCCGGGCCCTAATTTCTCAGAGGTCCTTCGCCGCGCCGGTTTCTCCCCGTTCGAGGACCTGGGCCCCGGCGAGCCCGGGCGCCCGGCCGGGGCCGCGCCCCAGCCAGCCGGTGGACCGGGCGGCTTTGGCCCTTATGGCACGCGTGCCGGGCCAGGTTTGCCTGTCGATGTCCCTCACGGCACCACGATCTGCGCTGTCCGTTACCTCGACGGCGTGGTCATGGCCGGCGACCGGCGCGCCACGTCAGGTTCGGCAATAGCGCACCGCACCATGGAGAAGGTCCACCCCGCCGACACCCACAGCGGTGTCGCCATCGCCGGGGCGGCCGGTACGGCGATGGAGATGGTGAAGCTGTTCCAGCTCCAGCTCGAGCACTACGAAAAGGTCGAGGGCCAGGCGCTCAGCCTGGAGGGCAAGGCCAACCAGCTCTCCCAGATGGTGCGCTCCAACCTCGCCATGGCGATGCAGGGCTTTGTCGTCGTCCCCCTCTTTGCGGGCTACGACCTGCGGCGGGGCCGGGGGCGCATCTATACCTACGACCCGACCGGCGGCCGCTACGAGGAGACGGATTACCACGCCGACGGTTCAGGGGGCCGGGACGCCCGGACGACGATCAAGCTCGGCTTCAAAGAAGACATGAGCCGTGAGCAGGGCATCGAACTGTGCGTGCGGGCCCTGTGGCAGGCGGCGGACGAGGACTCGGCCACGGGAGGCCCCGACGCCATCAGGGGCATTTACCCCACGGTCGCAACCATCACGGCCGACGGCTTCGAACAGGTGCCCGAAGTCGAGGTCGCCCAGGCCTTCGAGCGGGTCATCAGGACGATGAGCAGCGCCGAGGTCAGCCGTCCCCTGGTGGGTGGGCCTCCGGCGCCTGGCCGCGAACCTCGGGCGGGAGGTGCCGAGCACCCTGGGGAGGGCGGCAAGCCTCGTGCGCCAGCGCGCGACGCCTCGCCGGGTGCCGGTGAGGCCCAAGGCGCCCCGGGGACAGCCAAAAGGGGTAAACGGCCATGACGATGCCGTTCTACGTCGCACCCGAGCAGTTCATGAAGGACAAGGCGGACTTCGCGCGGAAGAACATCGCTCGGGGCCGCCCCCTTGTCGCGACGGTTTACGCGGGCGGGGTGCTCATCTGCTCGGAAAACCCCTCCCGGTCCTTGCACAAGGTGAGCGAGATCTACGACAGGATCGCCTTCGCCGGCGTGGGCAAGTACAACGAGTTCGACAGCCTCAGGGTTTCGGGGGTGCAGCACGCCGACCTGAAGGGCTACCAGTTCAGCCGTGAGGACGTGGACGCCCGGTCGCTGGCCAACCTTTACGCCCGTTACATGGGCAACGTCTTCACGCACGAAATGAAGCCTCTCGAAGTCGAGATCCTCGTCGCAGAGGTCGGTCCCCGCCCGGGGGAGGACCAGCTGTTCCACATCCTCTACGACGGGACAGTGGTCGACGAGGACCGCTTCACTGCTCTCGGCGGGGAGGCGGACGCCATCAGCAGCCGGATGTCGCGCGCCTACCGGCACGACTGGTCCCTAGGCGAAGCGCTCGCGGCTTCCGTGCGGGCGCTCGGCGGCCAGGACCGGGAGATCCAGTCCCGCGAGCTCGAAGTTGCCGTCCTGGACCGCACGAACGGCCGCCGGGCCTTCCGGCGGATCCTGGAGCCGGAGGTGGCCACGCTCCTCGGGCGCACCGAGCCGGCCGGTCCGCCCGGCGCTGCTGCACCGGCCAGCGCGGGCCCGGTCGCAGCGTCCCCCGACCCCGCCGCCGCCCCTGGCGCACCCGACGACGAGAGCCAGGCAGGGCCCGAGGATTAGTCAGCCCGGGCGGGTCGCGAGCGACTGCTCAGCCCGCGAAGTGGGCGAGGAGCGGGGCCCCCGCTACCAGCACGGCGGCCAATGCCGCCAGCGCCCGGAACCAGCGGGGCCGTACCCGTACCCCCGGCCTGATATCTTCGGGCCCGTCTAGCAGCTCGTCGCCGTCGGGCAGCCACCTTACGTCCACGTCGTCGAGGTCTTCGTCAACGCCGTCGAGGTCTTCGTCCACGTGGTCGCGGGCCAGCGAGCCTGAGCGCTCTCCGGGGCCGGCACCGGGCCAGTAGAAGGCCGATTCGACTTCGTCGGCGAGCAGGAGATCGGATGCGAGCTGGGCCTGTTCCTCCTCGACCAGGACCGACACGGCACCAAAGGGGTAGGGGCCCGAGAGGTTGCCTCGCAGCTGGGTGACTATGCCCTCGCAGCCGAGACGAGCTGCCAGGACCCGCGCCTGCCAGGCGTCCGGCACGGTCCGCAAGTGGACCATGCGCAGCTTGGCGCTCATGGCCCGAGCCTAGTGCCGGCCGCGCCGGGCCGGTCCGGGCGCAAGGAGGCCGACGGTGCCCGTTGCTGCTTTGGGTGGCGGGGTAGCCTGCCGATGGAGACTGCTGGAGACCAACTATGAGAGAGCGCTGACAGGGCAACGAGGATGGAACGTCGCATTTTCGGGCTGGAAAACGAGTACGGCGTCACCTGTACCCTGCGCGGCCAGCGGCGGCTCAGCCCCGACGAGGTGGCGCGCTACCTTTTCCGCCGGGTCGTGTCCTGGGGCCGGTCCTCCAACGTCTTCCTCGAAAACGGCGCCCGGCTCTACCTGGACGTGGGCAGCCACCCCGAGTACGCCACGCCGGAGTGCGACTCGATCGAAGACCTCGTCGTCCACGACAAGGCCGGAGAGCGGATCCTCGAGCACCTCGTTGTCTCGGCGGAGGCTCGCCTGCGGGAAGAGGGGATCAGGGGTGTCATCTTCCTGTTCAAGAACAACACCGATTCGGCGGGCAACTCCTATGGCTGCCACGAGAACTACCTGACGACGCGGCGGGACGACTTCACCCACTACGCCGAAGTGCTCATCCCGTTCCTCATTTCGCGCCAGATCTATGCCGGTGCGGGCAAGGTCCTCCAGACGGCCAGAGGCGCCCAGTACTGCATCAGCCAGCGCGCGGAGCACATCTGGGAGAGCGTCTCTTCTGCGACCACGAGGAGCCGGCCGATCATCAACACCCGCGACGAACCGCACGCCGATGCCGAGCGCTACCGCCGCCTGCACGTGATCGTCGGCGACTCGAACATGAGCGAGTACGCGACATTTTTGAAAGTGGGCACGACGAGCATGATGTTGCGGATGCTCGAAGACACATCGGTCGTGATGCGCGACATGACGCTCGAAAACCCGATCAGGGCGATACGCGAGATCAGCCACGATACGACCTGCCGCCGTAAGGTCCGTTTGGCCAACGGGCGGGAGGCGAGCGCTTTCGAGATCCAGTCCGAGTACTTCGAGCGTGCCCAGCGCTACCAGCAGGCGAAAGGTTTTTCGCCCCTCGAGGACAAGGCCCTCCAGATGTGGGAACACTGCTTGAAGGGCATCGAAAAGGATCCTTGGTCGCTCGACCGGGAGTGCGACTGGGTGATGAAGCGGAAGCTGATCGAGGCCTACCGCGAGCGCGAGGGCATCCCGCTCACCCACCCCAAGGTGGCGCTCATGGACCTCCAGTACCACGACGTCAACCGCCAGCGGGGCCTTTATTACCGGATGGAAAAACGCGGCCTCGTCGAACGAGTCACCAGCGACGAGGACGTCGACCGCGCGCTCGACGAGCCCCCCCAGACAACCCGCGCCCGCTTGCGGGGCGAGTTCATCCGCAGGGCCAAGGAACGCCGCCGTGACTTCACGGTCGACTGGGTCCACCTCAAGCTCAACGACCAGGCTCAGCGGACGGTCCTGTGCAAGGACCCCTTCAAAGCGCGCGACGAGCGCGTCGAAAAACTGATCGCCTCCCTCTAGCTCCGCCAACCCCCGGCACCCGGCGGATCGGTCCGTAACATTGCCTCCGTGGAACGCCTGGAACGGCTCGTCAACCTCGTGGTCGCGCTGCTCGACACGCGCCGGCCCCTGACACGCGAGGAACTTCGCGAGCGGGTCGGCGGCTACAGCTCCGACGACGACAATTTCAGGCGCAACTTCGAACGCGACAAGGAGCTACTGCGCGAGATCGGCATACCTGTCGTCACCGAGCCCGTCGACCCGCGAGCCCCCGAGAGCACGACGGGCTACCGGGTCCCCCGGGATCTGTACGAGCTGCCCGACCCAGGCCTTGACGAAGAGGAGCTGAGAGCGCTCGGCGCAGCGGCTTCGACGGTAGCCGTCGCCGGTGCGGGCGCCGGGACGGCAACGTCCGCCCTGTGGAAGGTGGCGGCGGCAAGCGTCGGCGGCGACGGGCCGGGCCTGGCCCCACCGGGACCGGCACCGGGCCCCGGGGGCGCCCACCCCGGCCCCGTCGTCGACGTCGCGGCCGGCCCCGCAGCGATAGCGCTCTTTTCGGCCGTCAGCGAGAGGCGGGTCGCCCGCTTCACCTACAACGGCGTGGCGCGCCGCGTCGACCCCTACCGCCTCTCGTACCGGCAGGGACGGTGGTACCTGTCTGGCTTCGACCATGGCAGGGGAGGCGAGAGGCTCTTCCGGGTGGACAGGGTGACCGGGCCGGTCGAGGTCGAGGGGCCGCCGGGTGCCTTCGAGCGTCCCCTCGGCGGGCTGGTCGGGCCGCCCCCGCCCTGGCGCCTTGGCGAGGACGAAGAAGTCGTCGTCGACCTCCGCGTCGACGCCAGCCAGGCGGAGTGGGTCTCCTCGGTGCTCGGCGAAGAGGCGGTAGCCGAGCGCGCCGCCGACGGGTCGGTGCGCCTCAAGTTGGCCGTGACCAACCGCGCAGCGCTGCGCACTTTCGTCCTCGGCCTCTTGGACCACGCCGAGGTGCTCGGCCCGCCCGAGGTGCGCGACGAGCTCGTCGAGTGGCTGAGCATGCTCGCGGGCGCCCCGCAATGAGCCGTCCCGGCGCCCTCGAGCGCCTTTCGAGGCTCCTGGCGATGGTGCCGTGGATAGTGGCACGCGACGGCCCGACCCTGAGCGAGGTCTGCCGGCGCTTCGAGGTCTCCGAGAGCGAGCTGATGGCCGACCTCAACCTGCTCTTCATGTGCGGCGTCTACCCCTACACGCCCGACGCCCTGATCGACGTGGACGTCGACGGCGGCCGTGTCTGGGTCCGCTTCGCTGACTGGTTCCGCCGGCCCCTGCGCCTGACCGCTGCCGAAGGGCTGGCCCTCGTGGCAGCTGCACGGGCCTCGCTCGCGGTGCCGGCGAACGGCGGCGAAGCGCTTGCCCGGGCCGCCTCGAAGCTCGAGACCGCCCTCGGTGGCGGAGGAGGCGAGGCGCTCGACATAGAGCTCGGTGAGGCCTCCCAGGAGGTGCTCCGCACGCTCCAGACGGCGGTGCAACGCAGGCGCAAGGTGCTCGTCGATTACTACTCGTTCGGGCGTGACGAAAGCGGCGAGCGGGTGCTGCAACCGTGGCGTGTATTTTCTTCCGAGGGCCATTGGTACGTGCTGGCATGGTGCGAAAGGGTCTCGGGGAAACGCCTTTTCCGGGTCGACCGGGCCCGGTCGGCTACTGCTCTCGATGAGGCTTTCGACCCTCCTCCAGAAGCCGCCGGCCAAGGGCCGGTGCCCACGTTCGAAAGCCGCCCGGAGGACCCGCTCGTCGTGCTGGACCTGTCGCCTGCGGCCCGCTGGGTCGCCGCCCAGTACCCGAACGAGGGCACAAGGGACCTCCCCGACGGCCACCTCGAGGTGACGCTCCGGGTGGGCTCCGCGGGGTGGCTCCAACGGGTCCTGCTCATCGCCGGTCCCGACGCGAGGGTCGTCGCCGGTGCCGAGGGCGTCCTCCAGGAGGCGGCAAGGCGGGTCCTGGCCGTCTATGAGGCCAAGGACCGGGCTCCCGCTTCGTGACTTTCGCCGCCCCGCGCCCCGGCCGCCTGGGTGGCGAAGGGTGCCGACGGCGATCGGGCCGTACCGTCGCCAAGAGCGCAGTAGGCAAGAGCGAAATTGAGCGCGATTGCGCGCGAGGTGCCTGGTGGGGCGCGGTTTGGGCGGTATTAGGCCTCATTCACTGGCCCGCTTAGCTTAAAGTGCCAAAGAATACAAGACAAGGCCTTTGAGCAGCTTTTCAGTGCCACTTACGAAAGCACATAGTGAAAAATAAGTGCTTAAGCCTGGATTTAGCTATCCCGGGCCACTAACGTTTTGCTAACCAGGACGGGTATCTGTTGCTGGCAAGGGGGCCGGCAAAAGTGGGACTAAAGCCCCAGCAGCGAGGGTCAAGGGGCTGCAATCCCTCAGCAGTTTGTTCTGTTGGGCTAGGAAGATCGGAAATTGGACATCCTCGCGTCGGCTTTACTGGGTCGAGGCTCAAGGGGTTTGGCTGGACGCCGATATCACAGTCAGTAGGTCCGATATCACAGTCAGTAGTTCAGCTAGCCCGGGCAACGGCTCGGGAGTGACATAGAAGGAGTGCCCAGAGTGGCCACAGTAAGGGCGAGTTGCCCAAGTTGTGGAGACGTCGAGCTGACGACTCGGGAAGTCCAAGTGCAGGTCTGCTCGGCAACGGATGAGGGTACCTACTCCTTCCTTTGCCCAAGCTGCCGTCTGATCGTCAACAAGCCTGCCGAACAACGCGTCGTCGAGCTGCTGGTCTCGGCAGGCGTCAAGCTCGTCAATTGGGATCTCCCGGCGGAGATGTCAGAGCCCAAGTTCGGCCCACCCATTAGCTATGACGACTTGCTCGCTTTCCATTTCGAGCTCGAGTCCGAAGGCTGGCTCGAGCATGTGATCGCAGGCGGCGGCCAGCTCGGTTCGCGCTGAGACGTCGCTGTTGAGCTGGGACTGGGCGGGGCTGCTGGCGGTCGGCGCCGTTTCGGCGTCGATGTTTTTCTGGCTCGCAGCGGCATACCGCCGCGAGGTCGAGCGCCTCAAGGTGGCGAGGGCCGAGGTCGCAACTGTGCGCCGGCGGATCCCGCCAGGCTGAGCTCTGCCTCCCAGGGCGCGGGCTCCCCGTGCGGTACAAAGGGTGCCGTGCCAGGTAGCGCGGCGGCAACGGGCCCGGGGCGGTCCCATCCGAACGAGCTCCGGGACCGGTTTATCTCGGGCCTGGAGTTCGAGCTCGACCCCTTCCAGCTCGAGGCGATGGACGCCCTCGACGGGGGCCACAGTGTCGTCGTGGCGGCGCCGACAGGCTCGGGCAAGACCGTGGTGGCCGAGTACGCCGTCGCCCGCGCGCTCGCGGGCGGTGGGAAGGCCTTTTACACCACGCCCCTGAAGGCACTGTCCAACCAGAAGTTCGCCGATTTCTGCCGCGCCTACGGGCCCGCCAACGTCGGGCTCCTCACGGGCGACAACTCGATAAACGGCGAAGCCCCGGTGGTCGTGATGACGACCGAGGTGCTCCGCAACATGATCTACGCCGGCTCGGCGAGCCTTGCAGGGCTCCGTTACGTCGTCCTCGACGAGGTGCACTACCTCCAGGACCCCTACCGAGGGCCCGTCTGGGAAGAGGTGATCATCCACCTCGCCCCCGAAGTGGACCTCGTCTGCCTGTCCGCGACCGTGTCCAACGCCGAGGAGCTGGCCGACTGGGTCGCGACCGTCCGCGGGTCGACCAAGGCCGTCATCGAAGAACGCAGGCCGGTCCCACTCCACAACCTGTTCCTCCTCGGCGACAAGCGCAGCGAGAGCTTGCTCCTCATGCCGACTCTCGTCGACGGGCGCCCGAACCCCAAGGGCATCGCCATGACTACGCGTGCCGAGGGTGGTTGGAGGGCCTACCGGCGGGGGAGCCTCTTCGTCCCGCACCGCTCCGAGGTCGTCGAGCTGCTTGCCGGCCAGAGCCTGCTGCCCGCGATCTATTTCATCTTCAGCCGGGCCGGTTGCGACGAGGCGGTCCGCCAGTGCATGCGGGAGGGCCGCCGGCTCACGAGCCAGCAGGAGCGCCGCAGGGTGCGTGAGATCGCCGAAGAGGCCTCCTCGCACCTGAGCGACGCCGACCTGGAAGCCCTCGGCTACGGCAGCTGGCTCTCCTCGCTCGAAGCCGGCTTCGCCGCCCACCACGCCGGGATGGTCCCCCCCTTCAAGGAGGCGGTCGAGCGGTGCTTCCTGGCCGGTCTCGTGAAGGTCGTCTTTTCGACCGAGACGCTTGCTCTCGGGATCAACATGCCTGCACGGTCGGTAGTGATAGAGAAGCTCTCAAAGTTCAGTGGTGAAAGGGTCGAGCCGCTCACGGCCGGCGAGTACACCCAGCTCACGGGCCGGGCCGGCCGGCGCGGGACCGACGAGGTGGGCTACGCCGTCGTCGTGTGGGCGCCCATGGTCACCTTCGACCAGGTCGCCTCCCTTGCGGGCGCCCGGAGCTACACCCTCACATCCAGCTTCCGCCCGACCTACAACATGGCGACAAACCTCGTCCGCCGCTGCTCGCCCGAACAAGCCCACCATCTCCTCAACCTCTCCTTCGCCCAGTACCGGGCTGATGCCGACATCGTGCGCCTGGAAAGTCATCTCGAGCACGCTCGTCATGAGCTCGGCCAAGTGCTCGACGAGGCGGCGTGCGAGGAGGGCGACGTTTTCGAGTACCGCCGCTTGGTTCTGGCCCACAGCCATGACGGGCGCAGCGGCGAGGACGAGCACGAGCGCCGCCCGGCCCGCCCCCGGGCCGAGATCTCGCGGGCACTGGAGAAGCTGAAGCCGGGCGACGTCGTGCTGATGCCGCCGCGCAGGACAGGTGGCCCCGCCGCGCAAAAGGTGGCCGTGCTTTCGACCAGCCAGAGAAAAAATGGCGACTTCAACCTGAGGGCCATCACCTCGGCCCGCAAGCTGGTCTCGCTCAACGCGAGGGACTTCCACCGGCCTCCGAGGCCGCTCGGGCACCTGGACATGCCTGCGCCTTTCGCCCCCAAGAACCGCGATTTCCAGCGCCAGGTCGCCTCGTCGTTGTCTGCGAGCGAGGACGGCGTCCACAACGGCCAAAACGGCGGCGGCGACGGGCAGCGCAAAGGGCTCGCCGGCACGCCGGCGGGGGAGCACCCCGTCGCCTCCTGCCCGAAGGCGCGTTACCACCTGCGGGCGGCAGCTCGGGCCGAACGTCTCCGCCGCCAGGTAGAGCGGCTGGAGGACCAGGTCACCGGGCGGAGCGAACCTCTCGCCCGCCAGTTCGACAAGGTGCTCAAAGTGCTCGAGGGATGGGGCTACGTGCAGGGCTGGTCGCTCACGGCGGCGGGCGCACGTTTGGCCCGGATATACCACCCTCAGGACCTGCTGGTCGCCGAATGCAGCGAACGCGCTCTGCTGGACGGCCTGCGCCCGGCCGAAATGGCCGCAGTCGCTTCCTTTTTCACCTACGAGGCTCGCGGCCCGGCCTTCAGCGGCGAGGCGCCGCGCTTGCCCAACCGGAAGCTGGAGGAGCGCTTTCGCGCCGCCCTGGAGGTATCGCGTGAGCTGGCCGCTGTCGAGGAGCTCTCCGGCCTCCCTCTCACCCGCACCCCTGAGCCAGGGTTCGCTGCGCTCGCGTACGGCTGGGCATCGGGCAAGCCGCTCGGCTCGCTCCTCACCCGAACGAGCGCAGGCCGTGACAGGCCAGAAGACCCGGTGATCTCGCCCGGAGATTTCGTCCGCAACGTGAAGCAGCTGGTCGACCTGCTGCGCCAGCTAGGCGAGGTCTTACCTGACGAGGCTTCCTCCACCAGCGCCCGGCGCGCCGCCGACGACCTGTTCAGGGGGGTAGTGGCCGCCTCTTCTGTGGTCACTGCGGCCGGCCACGCCGCGGGTGCAGACCCGGGCGGGGCCTCCAGCGACCCAACTGGGTCAACCGGCTCACCGGTCCCAGCCAGCTCACCGCTCCCAGCCAGCTCACCGGTCCCAGCCGGCTCACCGGGGTCGCCCACCCTCGGCACCGCCCCTTAGGCTGGGCGGCCCATGCAGGCTTGGCTTTTGGAGGCATCGCCGGGCGAGTACCGGATGGGCGACGTGGAGCTCCCTGCTCCCGGGCCGCGCCAGGTCCGGGTCGACGTCGTGTCGAGCGCCCTCAACCACCTCGACCTCTGGATGCGCCAAGGCCTGCCCAAGCCACCGGTGTTCCCGATGGTGCCCGGCTGCGACGCTGCAGGGGTCGTCGGTGAGATCGGGGAGGAAGTGACCCGCTGGCGCCCCGGGGACGAGGTCGTGGTCAACCCGTCCTTCGCGTGCGGGCACTGCGACCGCTGCCTCTCGGACCGATCGGTCCAATGCGCCCAATGGGGGATCATGGGTGAGCACTTCTGGGGCGCACATGCGCGTTCGGTGCTGGTAGGGGAGGTCAACCTCGTGGCCAAGCCGCCCTCGCTCGACTGGGAACAAGCCGGCGCCTACGGCCTCTGCGGCCTCACCGCCTACCGCATGTTGCAGCGGGCAAGGCTCCGGGCGGGGGAGACGTTGCTGGTGGTCGGTGCCGGCGGAGGCGTCGGCTGCGCGGCCGTGACCATCGGTGCTCACATCGGCGCCCGGGTGGTCGCGACCTCGCGAGACGCCGCGAAACGCGAGCGGGCGCTCGCGCTCGGGGCCGAGGAGGCCTTCGACTCGGGCGGGAAACTGCCCGTCAAGGCGGACGTGGTGGTGGACAGCACCGGTGCCGCCACCTGGCAGATGGCGGTCGCCGCCCTCGGTCCCGGAGGCCGCTACGTGACCTGCGGGGGGACCGCAGGCGGCAGGGTGGAGCTGAGCCTGGCGAGGTTATTTTTTGGGCAGCTCGAGCTGATCGGCTCGACCATGGGCACCTTCCGCGAGTTCGACGAGCTAACCCGGCTCGTCGGCCAAGGCCTGCCGGTCGTAGTGGACAGCGTCTTCCCCTTCGAGGCCTACCCGCAAGCCCTGGACAGGTTGGAGGCCGGAGCGCAGTTCGGCAAAATCGTGCTGCGGGGCGCCGGGCGCTGAGCCGGCCTGCCCCAATGGGCCGCCCAGCGGCGACAATGGTGCGATGGACAACCAGTTGTGGGAAAAAGTGGACGACTACTTGGAGACCGCGCTCGACGGGCGAGACGACGTGCTCAGCGAAGTGCTCTTTTCCAGCCGGGAGGCCGGGCTCCCGGCGATCCAGGTATCGGCGATGCAGGGCAAGTTCCTGCACGTCCTGGCCCGCCTGATAGGTGCCAGGAGGGTCCTCGAAATAGGTGCCCTCGGCGGTTACAGCGCGATCTGGCTAGGCCGGGCGCTCCCGCCTGAGGGCAAGCTCGTCAGCCTCGAGGTCGACGCTCGCCATGCGGAGGTGGCCCGCGCCAACATCGATCGGGCGGGCCTCTCAGCGCTGGCCGAGGTCCGGGTCGGCCCCGCCCTCGCCGCCCTGCCTGGCCTCGTGGAGGAGTTCGGGGAAGGGAGCTTCGACCTCAGCTTCATCGATGCCGACAAGCGCAACAACCCTGCCTATTTCCGCTGGGCGCTCCGCCTCACGAGGCCGGGAGGGGCGATCGTCGTCGACAACGTGGTCAGGCAGGGCCGCGTGGCCGACCCCGCCCAATCAGGGCCCGACGAGGCCGGTACCCGGCAGCTCTTCGCCGAGATGGCTTCGGAACCCTCTGTCACCGCAGCCGCCCTCCAAACCGTCGGTTCCAAGGGGTATGACGGCTTCGCAATAGCGTTCGTGGGCATCCCCCAACCCTCGGAGGTGGCCTCCTAGGCTGACTGGTCGCATGCGCCCGCACGCTACTGATGTCCCTTACGCGCCAGAAGTTTGGACGAACGAGGAAGAGGACATCCTCAGGCGGTACTTCACCAACCTGGAGGGGCCGGTTTTCGCGCTCGTCAACCTGCCCGAGGTCGTGAAGGGTGCATTGTTCGCGAGGTATTCCCGTTCGTCCAAGAGCCTCCGCAGGCTGTTCCTCGACGAGTTCGTAGGCGACCTGGACGTGAGCGGCGACCAGGGCGTCGACGCGACCATCGGGCTGGCACGCGCCGAGCAGCTCTACGAGAAGGTTT
Organism: Acidimicrobiales bacterium; assembly: GCA_035508795.1. Lineage (GTDB taxonomy): Bacteria > Actinomycetota > Acidimicrobiia > Acidimicrobiales > Palsa-688 > DATJMJ01. Next base: position 30,942 of record DATJMJ010000074.1, on the reverse strand, counting down.
TCTACGAGTACGGTGACGATTCGGTTGCCCAACTGGGCGGAGTGCACCTGGCTTGCGAGCAGGCTTCCAATTTGCTCACAAAAGTCCTCGAGCGCGGCCGCCTCATGTCCTATATGGAAAAGTCGACGCGTTACGTCGCCTACGACACGCGGTTGCCCAATGGGCGCTACCGTTATTACCGCAGCCCCGTGGTGCTCGCTTCGGGCCTCGGCGCCCGTTATGTCGGCGACATGGACCGGATGTTTGACACCTACGCAAAATTGCTGCCGGCGGTGTACGACTGGTTTTCCAAGCGGGTAGCCAAACAAAAGGGCGACAGCGACTTCGCGTACCGCCAGGCCCTGAAGGCCAAGGCCTTCGACACCTTGAGGGGCTTGCTGCCCGCGGCGGCGCTTTCCAACGTCGGGATATACGGTTCCGGGCAGGGCTACGAAAGCCTGCTGCTGCGCATGCGGGCGCACCCGCTGCCCGAGGCGAGGGACTACGCCGGCCTCGTGCTCACAGAATTGCGCAAGGTGATCCCTTCGTGGGTACGCCGGGTCGACGTCGAAGACAGAGGCCAGGCTTGGTCGGCCTACATGGAGACCAATGAGTCGGCAATGGCCGGCCTTGCACAAGACATTTTCGGCCCCCAAGACGGGGCACCCGCCGGTGACGGGCCGGGCACGCAGCCTTCGGTAACGCTCGTCGATTGGGACCCGGACGCCGAGGTAAAAGTTGCTGCCGCCATGCTCTACCCCTACACGCACCTGCCCGAGGCCGACGTTTATTCACGCGTCCTTTCGATGTCGGCGCAAGAGCGGCTCGAACTGATGGAGCGCTATGCCGGCGACAGGCTCAACCGGCGGCACCGTCCCGGCAGGGCACTCGAGCGCTGTGGCTACCTTTTCGACGTCGTTTCTGATTACGGTGCCTTCCGCGACCTCCAACGCCACCGCCTGCTCACGATCGAGTGGCAGGGGCTCACCCCTCACCACGGCTTCACGATGCCCGGGACCGTCACCGACTCCGGCGCCGAGAGCGCCTACGTCGAGGCAATGGACCGTTCGGCCGCGCTTTATGAAGCGTTAGAAGAGCAATTCGGCAGCACCGTTGCGGCTTATGCGGTCACCCTTGCTCACCGCACCCGTTACAGCGTCCAGATGAACGCCCGCGAGGCGATGCACGTCCTCGAGCTGCGTACCACCCCCCAGGGTCACCCCGAGTACCGCAGAGTTTGCCAGCAGATGCACCGGTTAATCGCCGAAAAAGCAGGCCACAAAGCGATCGCCGCCATGATGGGTTTCGTCGACCACTCGGCCGAGGACGACGACGGGCTCGGGCGGCTCCAGTCCGAACGGCGTGCGGCGCAGAAGCGGGGGAGCGGCCCCCGCTGACCCGGTTTGTGCAGCCTGCTGGCAGCACTTAGGCCGCCCGAAGGGGACATCGTTCGTCCCTTTCGCCTTGTGGACGAAAACACTCAGATATTTTCTACGTTTCTGAGCTGGTGCGTTGCACAAACGGGCTGCTCGTGGCCCGCCCGAAGCGCTTGCCGAGGCTGGCCGGCTTCGGCATCATGGTCCGGTAGCCAGTGGGGGTAAGCCCCCACGGCACCCGGCCAACAGGGTCTGGGGAGCGAAGTAGACAACGGCATGTGCATTGTCGTGGCCACCTCGTCACGCGTGCCTATGGCGGTACCAAAAGCTCCCCGGGCCGGCCGGGGAATGTCCCGCTTCAAGCGGTTGTTGGCCTGGGCGCGATAGCGCGCCTCCGTCCGACTGGTGATGGCGGCTCCGCTTCGCTTAACATGCCCGCGCCACTAAAGCGCGGTACGTGCCATCCTGTGTGCTTGAAATGCTTGCTGAAGGAACCAGACCAATGCCAGATGACGACGACTTCGAAGACGAGCTTGACGAAGAGCCGGCCCTCCCCGAAGACATCGACGAGGAGGACCTCGACCTCGAGGCGGACGACTTGGGCGACGACGAGCTCGAGGATGCCGACCTCGACGCTGAGGAGCCCGACGATGCCGAGGTCGGAGAGGCCGACGACGAAGGTGACGCCCTCCTAACCACCGACGAGGAAGAGGACTACGAGGAGGAGGAAGAGGAGGATGCCGACGACGTCGAGGCGAGCCTCGATGTCATCTTGAAGTCGCGCCTTGTCGTTTCGGAGGACGACGAGGAGGATGAGGAGGAGGAAGAAGAGGAGGAGGAGGCCGAGGGGGACGAGCGTGGCGAGGCGGCGACCCGGGTGCTGCCCAAGCAGCCCGGAGAGTTCGTCTGCCAGTCGTGCTTCCTCGTCAAGCACCAGAGCCAGCTCGCGGACCGGGAGCGTGAGCTGTGCCGCGACTGCGTCTGAGCCCGCCGGGCTATAGCTTGGCGCTATGAGCGACCAGGAGCAAAAGACTCCCGCCGAGGCGGTCCTCGACCTTGCGGTGTACGCGCCGCTCGGCCTTGTCATCACGGTTGCCGAAACGTTCCCCCAGCTCGTCCGCAAGGGTCGTTCGCGCCTTGGGCCACAGATAGCGTTGGCGAGGAGCGTCGGGCAGTTTGCCGTCCGCCAGGGTGCCCGCCAGTTGCGCGGGATGACCGGCGGGGGTCTGCCTTTCCCGTTCTCGTCGTTACCGTCGTTCGCCAACTTTCCTCCCTTCCCGTTCCGGCCCGGCGCGGGCCGCAGCCCGACCGGGCCGCACGCCACGGACGACGGCCCCGCTGCTGGTCAGGGCAATGGCGCCGCCCGCCCCAGAGCGGGCAACGTCGACCCCCGAGGAGGGACGGCAGGGGCGCCAGGTGTGCGCTCCGGTTCCGCTGGCACGGCTCCCGGTGGCTCCGGGCCCAGCGGCACGTCCGGGGGTTACCGCACAACGAGCTCGCCGTTTGGGGACCGGGGCAGCCCCGCCCACGACCCCTCAACGGACGCACACCTCGCGATACCCAGTTACGATTCGCTCTCGGCTTCTCAGGTCCTCCAGCGGCTCGCCGGCCTTTCGAGGGACGAAGTCGAGGCCGTGCGTGCCTACGAAGCTCGTACACGCGGCCGCCGCACGGTACTTGCCCGCGCCGACCAGCTCCTAGGTTGAGCCAGGCGCCGTCGGCCCCGGCACCTTCACCGACGGTACGCCCTGCCGCGAGGGGAGATGTCGGCCGCCTGGCGGACTTGTACAGGGCCGCTCGGGACGAGCTGGTGACTGCCCGTGGAGGGCGTGTGCTGCTCGGCCTCCAAGCACGCCACGAGCCGGTCGAGGACAGTTTTGGCGAGCAGCTGGGAGGGCGGGAGCAATTGGTCCTGGTCGGCGTCCTGGGGGGCGAGGTGGCCGGCTACGGGACCTGCAGGGCCGTCCCCCTTGCCGGAGGGGAGCTTCTCGGCTCGGTCGAGGAGCTCTTCGTCCTACCGGGCGCTCGGCGCAACGGCGTCGGCAGGGCGATGTCGGGTGCCCTGCTCGACTGGTGCAGGGCTCAGGGGTGCGCCGGCGTCGACGCCAAGGCCTTGCCCGGGAGCCGGGCGGTCAAGAGCTTTTTCGAGGCTGAGGGCTTTACGGCTCGGGTGCTCGTTATGCACCGGCCGTTGGGATAGCTGGCGGGGCCACGCCCTCGCGCGCAACCCCTCCTTCCTCCGAGCCGGACGCCATGTCGATCTCAGCCCCGGTGGCAATGGTCACGTTGTCTTCCTGGTCGGCCCCGTTGCCTGAGCCCTCGGCCACCCGGACCGCCTCCGTCTCGGTGACCATGTCCGGCTCAGCCCCGGTTGCGGGTGCCGGCTCGGCCTCAGCCACCGGCTCCGGCTCGGTCCCGATTACACGCGCACGCTCAGCCTCAGCCACCGGTTCCGGCTCGGTCGGGGCGACGACCTCGGCGGCTCCCAAGGCCTCAGCGTCCGGCCCCGGCTCGCCGGCAGCCTCGGGCTCGCCAGTAGTCACGGGCTCAGTTGGCACAACAAGTCCGGCTGGCACAACGGGCTCGACTGGCGCAGCCGGCTCTGCAAGAAGGCCCTTGCGGGTGCCTGCGGGCGTCCTCGGTGCACCGTCGGGCCGGGGTGTGGGCCTCGGCTGGGCGGCGCCCAGCAACCGCCGTGAACGTCTCCTGGCCCCCGGGGCGCCGAGCGCTGCCGCTGATCCCGGCGCAAGTGGCCGGCTGGGCCCGGGAGGGGGTGGCACGCTGAGGCCCAGTAGCGGCGCCAGGGCAGGCACACGACCACATTGCTGTCGAGCAGCCTCCATCAGTTCGGGGTTGGAGCGGGTGGGCAGCCCCTCGGGTTTGACGGTCCGGCGTACGGGGCTCTCGACGACAGCCTGGAGGAGGGCCAGCCACTGGTCCGCAGGTGCAGAAGGGGACATGGCCGAACTGGCGCCATCACGCAAGCGCGTCGCGAGCTCGGCAGAAAATCGTGCGCCGGGGTCCGGGGGCCGCGCCGACAACCGCAGGGCGCGCAGCACATGGCCGGTGTCGAGGTTTTTGCCCACCTCGTCTTCCCACTGCTTCCTGTGCGCCTCGATGCGCCCGTCAAGCATTTCACGTAGCGAGACCACGAGCTCGCGCGAAGCCTCGTCCCGGGCCACGTCCGAACCGCTCACGAGCGACCGTAGGTCGCGCATCGCCAGGTCCCCACCGGCCTTGAGAGCTGCTTCGGCGCGGTCGCGCCATTCGGCCGCCTTGACTCTCGAGACCAGCGATTCCGCGATCGCGATGACGCCTTCGGCGCTGGGTTCGGGCCGGCCCTCGTCGCGCGCCCGCTCCCGCTCGAAGTGCAAGGCGGTGCGCACCGCCGGGACGCCCCCGCGTAGGAGCTGCTGGGCGATCGGTTGCTGCTCGGCAGGCAGGGATTCGAGCATCGCGTTGCGATGGGTGTTGCCAGGGTTCAAGCGGTGCTGGCGGGCAACCGCCCCTGAGCCCGCGCCCGAGCCCGCACGCTCGCCATCAGCCCCGTAACCCTCAGCCGGCCTCGAGCGGCCCCCCGGCCGCCCCGGGCCGCTCCTGGCGGGGCCACCGGTCAGGCTTCCCCGACCTTGCCGTGCGGCCCGTGAGCCCCCGGCTGCCCCGCCCGCTCCGGGCGACCGCGAGCCGTCACCGCCTCCCGGCGCTCCGATGTCGGCTGCAGAGCCCGGCGCCCCTGCCAGGCCGTCGGGGGTCGCACCTTCACCGTCGCCACCGTCGCGCCCCCCCTCCCGGGCACCGGTACGCCCAGCCGGGCCGCCGGCGGGTCGCCGGTGCCTGTCGGGCCGCTCGTAACGGTCCGGGCGGTCGGGCCGGTCCGGGCGGTCAAGCCGGGTGCGCTCTCCGCCGGTCCGGCCGGCGTCGCCTCCCGGGCCCCGAGGACCTCTAGCATTGCCGTCTCCTCGTGGGCCGCCCGTGCCCCCTGCCCGCCCCCCGGGCTCACCCGTGGCCCGCCGCCCACGGTCGCCCTCGCGGCCCGGCCGGTCCCGGTCCCCGCGGTCGCCGCGGTCGCCTCGGTCACCTCTGCCTCGGGAGGCCAATTGTGTTGTGACGGTCCCCTCGGCGGGCTTTTCGAGCAACTGGATCCGGTTGGGGTCTTCACCCTCGGGGGCACGCGGGGGCTCGACCGAGATAACGGTTATGCCCTCCATGCCGAATTCCGCTTCCGCCCGGATCACGTCGCCAGCTTTCGCGCCTCCGTAGAGCAGTGAGCCGTCCAAGGCTCCGCGCGGGTTGAGAGCGCCTGCGGCACGCCACGTCCAGGTGCCGTCAGGCCGCGCGCTGGTCAGCTCGATCTCGATACGCCGGGCCACGGCACCAAGGTACAACTTCGTCGCACCGGCGCAAATCACGGGCTGTCCAGCAGGGGAGAGCTACCTTTGTCGGCAGTGGCAAATCAGCGCGTCTGCGCATGGTGCGGGCGGCCGGTCCCGGACCAGGCGGGTGCAGGCAGGCCTCGCAGGTACTGCAAGAGGAGCTGCCGCCAGCGTGACTTCGAAGCCCGCAGGCGAGCCCGAGAGCTCGGTTTGGCCGAGTCCGACCTGATCGTGGCGCGCAGGGCGATCGAAGCTCTCGACGACCTTTTGTTCGTCCTTGGATGCGCGATAACCGATGTCGAGTCCGACCTCGAGACAGACGGCTCACCCCAGCAAGTCCGGCGCAGCCTCGAGTGGATCCTCGAATCGGCCCGGCCCTTGCTCGGGGCGAGCGAACGCCTGCGCGCCGGTTAGGCCGCTGCTCCGCTGCCCCGCCGGCCCGCTAAGCCGCCTGCGGGCCCGGAGCTAGCTCGGCCACGGCGTCGCCGGCGGCTAGTCCCGTCCGGGCACCCCGTAGGGGAGGCCCTTGTTGTCTGCCTCGATCGCGATCAAACGGTTGTACTTTGCGACTCTTTCCCCTCGAGCCGGCGCGCCCGTCTTGATCTGCCCGGCACCACTGGCAACTGCCAAATCCGCGATGAAAGCGTCGGTCGTCTCGCCGGAACGGTGCGAAATGAACTGCGTGTACCCCGCCTCCCGGCAGACCGCGATCGCCTCGAGCGTCTCGGTGACGGTGCCGATCTGGTTGAGTTTTATCAACGCAGAATTGGCGACTTTGCGTTCGATACCCTGGCGGATTATCGCAGGGTTGGTCACGAACAGGTCGTCGCCCACAATTTGCACGCGCTTGCCCATGCGGGCGGTCCAGGTCCCCCAACCTTCCCAGTCGTCTTCGGCAAGGCCGTCTTCAATGGACCAGATCGGGTACTCGGAGGTGAGCGCTTCGTAGCGTTCGATCATCTCGTCGGTCGACTTTCTGGCCCAGGGCGTGTAGCGGTAGCTCCCGTCCGGCTCGCGCATTTCCGATGCCGCCGGGTCGAGGGCAATGGCGACCCCGTCCCGGCCGGCCGTGTAACCCGCAGCAGCGATCGCTTCGACGAGGAGGTCGAGCACTTCCTCGGGCGAGCTCAAGTCCGGTGCGAACCCGCCCTCGTCGCCCAGCCCCGTCGACTGCTTGCGCGAGTGCAAAAGGCCGCGTAGCGCCTGGTAGATCTCTGCCCCCGCCCGAACTGCCTCGGCCACCGAAGGGGCCCCGAGCGGTGCGATCATAAACTCCTGGAACTCGAGCTCGTTTTGCGCATGGGCACCGCCGTTGACCACGTTGAAATGGGGCACGGGCAGGCGCATGAGGCTCTCGTCGGGAGCGAGCCAGCGGTAGAGCGGCTTGCCGTCCGCCAGCGCCATCGCCCGCGCCGCCGCCATCGACACGCCGACCGTTGCATTGGCCCCGAGCCGGCTCTTGGTCTCCGTGCCGTCGAGGTCGATGACCGCCTTGTCAAGCTCCGCCAAAGTTTTCCAGGCGCGCCCCGCCAGCAACTTGTTGATCTCACCGTTGACGTTGCCCGCAGCCTTGGTGACCCCTGCACCCTTGAAACGCTTCTGGTCGCCGTCGCGCAGCTCAACTGCCTCGCGCGTCCCCGTCGACGCGCCCGAGGGGACACCGGCAACGCCTGCCGGGCCGCCGTCGAGCTGCAGCGAAACTTCGAGCGTGGGGCGGCCGCGGGAATCGAGGATTTCTATTGCGTGGACGTCCGAAACCGAATATGGCATCGTGGGCATGCCTCACTTTCCTTGTGCTGTCAATCGAGCCCTACCCGGCTGATAGCGCTCGGGTAGCCCGGCAACGACCCTAGCCCTCGGGAAGGTTGCGCGACCAGCTCAGGGCCCCCCTGGAGCGGGCTCAGTGTGGAGGTGCCCGCCCACGTGCCGTTGTGCGGTGAGCCGATGAACCGAAGTTGCCGGGCGCGGGGCGGGCCCTCAGGGGCTCCTCAGATTGCGCGGGTGAACAGCAATATGGCGAGGACCGCCACGACGACCCCGGCCACAAGTAGCAGCACTGCAGCCGCAGCCTTGGCTGCGAGCCTGATGCCTCCGAAGACCAGGATCACAATGGCGGCGATCGCGAAGACGATCCCGGCGATGTCGTGTTTGCTCAGGTTGGCGATGACCACGCCGTGAAAACTAGCCGACCGCGCCCCTGCGTACCGAGCCGGGGCACAGGGCGTGGGCTGCTTGGATAAGGGCAAGGTGCGAAAGGCCCTGCGGCATGTTCCCGAGGAATTCACCCGTAACGGGGCTCACCTGCTCGGATAGCAGGCCGACATCGTTTCGGAGCTTGATCGCCTCGCTCATCAGCGCGCTAGCTCTTTCGGCCTGGCCGTTGTAGGCGAGCGCCGACACCAACCAGAAAGAGCACGCGACGAAAGCGCCCTCTTCTTCCTCCATGCCGCTGTAGCGGTACAGCATCGGGCCTCGCCCGAGGCTCCGCACGACTGCTTCGATAGTGCTCGCCAGGCGTTCTCCTCGCTCGAAACCGGTCCTGCCGGCAAGCAAGACGGCGGCGTCGAGCTTCTCGCTCCCAGCGAAGAACGTGTAAGAGCGCTGCTCCTCCGACCAGCAGTTCTCGTCGACCCAGCGCTTTATCGCGTACCGCTCGCAGCCCCACCGCTCTGCATGCGAGGCGGGGAGCTGGCCGACCTCGGCAAGACGGTAGGCGCGGTCCATCGCCACCCAGCAACCGATCTTGGAGATCGTGTAGTGCTCCAGTTGGGGGAGCTCCCAGATCCCGGAATCCTTTTGCTGCCACTCGTCGGCGCAGCGGTCGGCGAGTTCGGTGAGCAGTTCGGTGGAGCGGTCGTCGAGAACATGGCCGTCGTCGACATAGCGCCCGATCATGTCGAAGAGGTCGCCGTACACGCCGAGCTGGCGCTGCTTGCGTGCCGAGTTACCCACCCTGACCGGCTTGCTCGCCCGGTAGCCAGGCAGGTCCAGTTGCGTTTCCCTCCCGGGCTCCTCGCCGTCGAGGGTGTAGAAGACCTTTAGTCCCCGCCCGTTGCGCCTGAGCGTCTTCAGCATCCAGGCGACCGACGCCTGCACCTCCTCGTGAAGACCGAGCTCTATGAAGGCGTCAAGTGTAAAAGCTGTGTCGCGGATCCACGCGAAGCGGTAATCCCAATTTTTGGGCCCCTGGAGTTGCTCGGGGAGCGATGTCGTCGCGGCGGCCGCGATGGCCCCGTCGTCGTCAGAGCGGACCGTCTTCAGAGCCAGCGCGCTGCGCACCACGGGCTCGGTCCATGGCCCCATGTCACCGATGAGCTCGGACCACTGTTCCCACGACCCGATCGTCCTTTCGAGCCTCGCCTCGACGTGTTCGGGCCGCTCGATAAAGAGGGGCTGGTCGTCGCTCGCCAGCACCGCCACGAGGCCCTTGCTGCCCTCGCTCAAGCGCAGCCGGCCCCTGACCTTGTCCGGACAGGCTTCGACCTCCTCGCAGCCGCCCGTGAGCACCGCCAGCAGCTGGTCGCCGAGCTTTATGACGGGGACGCCGTCGCTCCGTGTTACGAAAGGCTTCGCCGTCCCGAACCTGTTGCCCGGTACGAACTCCCACTCCAGCTCGACGGCCCCGTGCACCGCCTCGGCACGGCGCGCCAGCTCCACCCACGGCAGCCGCCCGGCGAGGCCCGAGTTGAGCGAGTCGGTCACCCGGGCCGCTCCCGTGCTCGTCCAATAAAACGTCTCGAGGACATTGGTGCCCGGGATGTAGCGCCGGGAGAACTCGCAGTCCCCGGCCGGACGGAGCAGGAAATGGCCGCCGGCCGCCGGGTCGAGGAGAGCCCCGCAGGCCGGGGGGGAGTCGAGCTTGGGGAGCGGCCACCAGTCGACCTGGCCGTCCGCAGCCACCAGGACGGCGCTGCGCCCGTCGCCGAGCACCGCATAATCCCTGATGGCCGCACACCCGTCCGTGCGCTCGGGCAGGAGCCTCCGGGACGCCCGCTCAGCTTCTGTGCCGCCATCAGAGAGCCATGCTTCGCCCTGCGGGGAACGCCTGCCGGAGGCAGCGCCGCCACGCCTGCCGGGGGCAGCGCCGCCGCCCCCGCCGGTATACCGCCGGGTCTGCCCGGCGCCTCGCGGTCGGACGGTCATTTCGTGTTGTCGTACCGGTCGAGCAGTTCGCTATCGCCAGCCGAGGCAGCCTCCGGCCACGGGACGCCTCTCAAACGGTCATAGGCCGCCTGGGCGCGCACGATTGGGCCGACGCCTGAGTACCAACGCTTCGGCCCGGGGTGGGTGGGGGAGTGGGCGCGCACGTAGCGCGCAGTCCGCAACCGGCCCCTGCGGCCCGAGAGCGCCTGCCCCAATGCCCCAGGCAGTTCTCGGCAACCGAGCACCCCGCTGATGGCAGCACGCAGGTCATCGACGGCGTCGGCGTAGCCGAGGTTGGTGGCGAGGCTTATGGGTCTGGTGCCACGAGCCAGTTCGTCGAGCCGGCTGAGAAGGGGTCGGCAACGCTCCTCGGCCCCGGCCAATTGCCAACCGGCCCCGTCGAGGCGGTCGGGCGCGAGGGTACGCACGATGTCGCGGGCTGCCCCCAGCCATACCGCAACGTGCTCGACAAGGAGCTTTCCCACAGTCCCGTTTTGCCATTCGGCAACGGCAATTTTGGTCCCGGCACCCGCCTGGCCCGCCGGCCTCGTCTTCTCCCATTCTTCGAACATGGCCCGCAGCGCACTGGTTTCTCGTACCCACATGTCGAGCGCGTCGCCATCGGCCTCGATCGGATGTTTTGCTGACTGGGGTACCCGTCGGCTCAACGGCCCGCCCCTTCGGCTCCTGCGGGCCTCCGCAACCCGTCGGCTCCCAGATCCTGCCGGCTTTTTTCGGCTGCCGTGCCGGCGGCCGCCGTTACGAAGGTCTTCGCCGTCCTCGGTAGCGAGCGCAAGAAGCTCAGGCCGGTAAAGCCGACCTGCAGCGCACGGCCGCCCGAGGCACGGACCTCATCCGCCGCTCCCGCCGCTCCCGCCGGGCCCGCCTCGCCTCTTGCGAGCAATGCCACGTCCAACCTGCGCTCGGCAAGAGCACGGGCCGTGGAGCGGCCTGCTCCCGCCGAAGCCCCCGTGACAACGGCCACCGGCCTCGCCGCCATAGGTGTCCTTTCTGCCAGCTACAAGTGTTTGCATGACACCTACCCCGCAGGCGTGCTATTACATGCGCTCATCACTGGTTCAAGTCGCGGCCAGGGCTTCCCGAAAATAACGAAAGCCAGCTACGGATGAGCTGGCCCGCAAGCGGGGCCGGCCCCTCAAGCTCGAGGGGCCAGCCTCCGAGGTATTAGCGTCACGGTTGCACTGCAGCGCCCCGTGACGGAGTTGTGACTGTGGGCGCGAGTCAGTCCGCAGTCCAGTTCCTGCTCCGCATGAAAGACCCCCTTTCTTGAGGTCGGATGGATGGGGGAACGGCCGTCTTCTCCGAGGCGGCCGCGCGCTCGACGACAGGGAGCAGTTGAAGGCTCACTGAGCGTCGCACAATTCCGATTTTGCCGGATTTTCGTACCCAACCGCAACTCTTTCTTCGGTCCTGAAGAAAGTCGCCCTGAGCTGGCCCATTGTGGCTACAGCCAGACGCGGGGCCCGCCGATGCCTCTAAGAGGCAGGAGCCCCTCTGGAAAGGCGGGCGGGATTTGACCACACAAGCGAGCGATCGGCCCAAAACTGAAATCCCAGGGACGTCGCTCGCGCGCGCCGCGCTTGCCTCGACGCTCGTCGTAGGCGGAGTTGTCTGGCTCTACCTCGCTGCGCTCCGGAACCTCCACCCGGCGGGCCAACAGCACGAACTGCTCTGGCCCCTCGTGGTTGCGGGCATGTGGGCGAGCAATGTCAAGCCGATCAGGATCCGCAACCGCACGGTCAGCATGTCGCTCGGCCTCGGAGAGGTGCCGGCCCTGGTCGGGATAGTCTTCCTGAGCCCTCTCGCCACCCTTACTTCAATCGCATGCGGGCACGTGCTGGCCGATCTCCAAAAGCGGCGGCCCCTGGCAAAGGTCTTGATAAACCTCGCGGTATACCTTTTCTCCGTCGCGGTTGGGCTCTATTCCTACGACCATTGGCTCAACGGCGCTTCACCCGTCCACAGTCGAGGTTTGGTTGTCTCCACTGGGACGGTTGCGGTCATCCTGACGATCGACCTGGTATTGCTCCTAACCCTGCTCGCGTTCGCCGACCGGCGCTGGCGACGACCCCCGATCGTGCCTGTCCTGGTCCAACAGGGCATCCAAGTCGCCGTTTGCACAACGGTAGCGGTCGTAGCGGTCTCGCTTGTCGCCCTCAACACCTGGGGCATCACCCTGTTCATCGGGCTGGCGCTCGCCGGGAGCCTTGCCTACCAGGCCACCCTGGTATCCGGGCAGCGGTACGCCAACCTGGAGAAGCTTTATGACTTCACGCGGAGCCTCAATGGCCTCTCCGAAGGCCGCGAGGTCATAGCGACAGCGCTCGAGCAGGCTCGTACGCTCCTGTCGACCGGGCGGGCGGAGCTCGTCGCCCCGCTGGAAGCGCCGTTGGAGGGCCTCGTCCTGCGCGGCGTGCTGGTGGGTGACGAACCGCCGACGTTCGAAGATGGCGTACCCCTTTCCCGCTTCGACGAACTGGTGGGGGAGAGGGGGCCCCTGCTGTTCAACTCCGGCGACCAGGACAAAGAGGTCGTCAAGGTCATGCGCGAGAACGGGCTGCGGGAGGTCATGGCGGCCCCGTTGCAAAGAGGCGATTCCAAGGGCGGCTACCTCCTCGTCGCCGACCGCCCGTTCCAGCACGAGGGCTTCAAGCAGACCGACCTCCGCTTCTTCGAGGCGCTCGCCGCCAACGCGGGCGTCGCCCTGCGCAGCAGCGAGCTCCTCCAAAAGCTTCGCAACGAGGTCGCCCTCCGCCAGCACCAGGCCTACCACGACACCTTGACCGCGTTGCCCAATCGCCTTATGTTCTCCGAGCGCCTCGCCCAGGCGCTGACGGTGCCCCAGGAGGGCAAGGTGGCCGTGATGTTCCTCGACCTGGACGGCTTCAAAGATGTGAACGACACCCTCGGGCACGTGACCGGGGACGCCGTCCTGCTCGAAGTCGCCAGGAGGCTCGCTCCCTTCTCGAGCGAGACCAGCCTCGTGGCCCGCCTCGGGGGCGACGAGTTCGCCGTGCTGCTCGGGTCGGCCGAGGACGAACTGGCAGTCGAGACCGCCTGTGACCAGGTGCTGGGTGTCGTGACCCAGCCGTTCGCCATGGAAGGGCTCATGTTCGACATCAGGGCGAGCATGGGGGTTGCGATAGCGCCCCCGCTCGGCAGGGGCCGTGACGCGACCAACCTCATGCGCCACGCCGATGTCGCCATGTACCTCGCCAAGGAGTCGGGGGGCGGCATCAGGCAGTACGACCCCGCCGAGGACCATTCGACGCTTCGTCGGCTGACGCTCGCCACCGAGCTGCGCCGGGCGATAGAAACCGAGTCGCTCGACGTTTGGTACCAGCCCGTCGTCCAGCTCGGCACCGGGGACGTGCTTTCCTTCGAGGCGCTGTTGCGTTGGAACCACGAGCAGTTCGGGCCGGTTTCCCCGGTCGAGTTCATACCGGTTGCCGAAAGCGCCGGGCTCATCGACCCGCTCACCTGGTGGGTGCTCGACGAAGCGCTCACGCAGTTGAAAGGCTGGCGTTCGCTGGCTCCCGGCCTCAGTGTTTCAGTTAACCTTTCGGCCCGCAGCCTGACAACGGCCGCCCTTCCCGATCGCGTCGCCCGGGCGCTCCAGCACGCAAATATACCGCCCTCTGCGCTCACTTTGGAACTGACGGAGTCGTGCATGATCTACGACCCGGTGACGTCGACACGGGCGATGCGCAACCTCGAGGAAATCGGTGTCCACTTGTCGATCGACGACTACGGCACGGGGTTTTCGTCACTCAGCAGGCTGAAGGACCTCCCCTTCAACGACCTCAAGATCGACAGGTCGTTCGTGAAGGAAATGATCAACGACAATGGCGACGAAGCCATAGTCCGCTCGACGATCGAGCTCGCCCGCAGCCTTGGGCGTACCGTCACAGCCGAAGGTGTCGAGGACGAGGCGACCCTCAACCGCCTGGCGAGCCTTGGCTGTCATGCAGCCCAGGGTTACTACCTTGCCAGGCCACTTCCCGTGAACGAGTGCGGGACCTGGCTGACGACGTTCGTGCGGTGGCCGAGCACGCTCGGCTCGGCGGTCGTCGGGGGCGCCGGCGCCACAAGTGGCGGTGGCCGCGACCACGACGGCGGCCCGGCACGTTCGGGCCAGCTCGGCAACGGTGGGCGGCCCCTCAACGGCCTGCGCTCCCCACGCGACGGGCAGCGCTAGCCCGAGCCTGTCCCGAGCCGGTCCCGAGCCGGTCCCAAGCCGGTCCCGAGCCGGTCCCGAGCCGCTCCAGACAGGCCCGCTTGTGCGGGGGGCTCCCGGCGGCCGCTTGTTTTCGCAGGCTGTCAGCCTCAGTTGGCTACTGACGGCTCGGCCCACAATGTGTAGGCGCCGAAAGTACCCTTGAGCCTGAAATGGCTCTTGAAATAGAGGGCCAATGCCGGTTTACCCGGGCCCAGCCCAACCGTCACGGACCAAAAGAACCAATCGGGGACGTTCTCGATAAGGCAAATGCCGCCTTGGCCCTCAAGTGCCTCGAGCAAAGCCGAGGAATACGGTGGCATCGACCACACGGTTGCGTCGGCTAGGCGCACTCCGGGCGGCGCGGCCAGACCGGTCCACGAATAGAAGCTCATCATCCCGGGGTACGTGATGAGAGCCCTGCACCCCGACGAGCGGACTGCGGAGACCACCTGCTCCAGCGGGGCGACTTGCTCGCGTTTGAGGTGGACGGCGGTGCTACCCGCAAGCGCGACCGGAGGTGCGTCCCGGTACTTCGCCCAAACCGCAACGGCATCCCCCACAGGCCCCGTCACTACGAGCGCGGCGGCCAGCGCGCTCGCAAGCCACTGCCCATATTGGGGCCGCGGCGCGTCCCTGACCAGGTCCGCAAGGCAGATCGCGCCGCAGACGGAAGCTAGATAGGCGGCAAAACCGAGCTGGCTGCCGGCGACCGGGAGCACCTGGAGCGATTCGAAGACCGTGACAGCCGCCAATAACACGCGGCCGTGCGGCACGGCGGCCTCAGGGTCATGTCGCGGCGGGAGGAGCACGATGGGCGCGCTTACGAGCCCGACGATGCAAAAGGCCGACGGTGCTGTCCCCCCCGTCTGGACCGTCCTGCCGACGACAAGCGCCCCCGCTACGGCGAGGGCAAACCCGCCCACCCTGAGCAACGCCACGTCCCTCGGCTTGCGGGCGGCGGCGACGGCCGCCGCGGCTAGGAGCGCAAGCAGCAATAGGACAGCTGAGTGAGCGAGCGGCAGGTTGGCCCGCGCCGCTATGCCCACGCTCGTCCCAACCAACGACCTCACCATCGGGCTCAGGCTTTCGCCCCAGGCCAGGGCTGCCACCACCGACACGACTGCGGTTACCGCCGCCCCGGCGAGGACCGGCACAATGGGGAGCGCTTCAGCACCATCCTTTGCGCCCTTCGGCGCGGCGAGCAAGATCGCGAGCAATAAGGACCCGGCGGTCGCCGTAACTGCCAGCGAAGGGCCGGTGGCACCGGTCCCGAAGGCGAGGCCCGCGAGCGTCACTACGGTCAGCACTCCCGCTGCGGCAACCATGGAGCGCTTTGGCGGCCGGTTGAGCAGGCACCAGGAAACCAGCAGTGCCTCCACGAGGAACAGACCGATATTGAGTTTGCACAACCCGACCACCGCGAGCGCACATCCGGCAGCCAAGCCCGAAAGGCGTGACGGCGACCGCGTGCTGCCGGACCAGACCAGCAGGGCCGAGGCCGGGACTATCACCGATGCCGGCTGCAACGGTTCGTTGCTCAAGGTACAAAGGGCTAAAAAAGCAAGCGGCGCGGCAGCGGCACTCGCCACTACGGACCCGGTGAGCCGTTTTACAAGCGCGGACGCCAGCACGGTGCCCACTACCCAGGCGACGACGGTGACAAGCCGTGCGGCGTCGTGGGTGAGCGGCAACCCGGACAGCACGAACGGCAGTGCCATGATCTCGTGGTAGGCAGGCCCGTAAGCCGTTACGACATGCGAATAGACGCCGTTGTGGGACAGGAAAGCCTGCACGGAGTAGAGGTAGTAACCCTCGTCGTCGTACGGGGCGAAGTGGACGGTAAACATGACGGCCAGGGCAGCGGGAGCGCAGAGCAGCGCCACGGCGCACATGACGGCGGCCGTTGCGGCTCGTCCCCTGACGAGCGACTGGCCCTGGGCCACGACTTTCCCCGATATGGCCGGTGTGGCTGGGGCGTCCGGGGGCGATGCCCTCCCGGTCCCTGGGACCGATGTCGTGGTCACCTCAGCGCTCGGCTTGTCTCCGCGGCTTCAGGTGCGGTCCGTGAATACGAGCGTGTCGAAGATGAAGAACCGGACGAGCCACAGGACGCCGTAACAGCAAGCCACAGCGGCCAGGACGAGCCCCGTGGTAGCAACGTGCGAAAGGTGGAGGTTGCGAGCCATGTCCTGCGCTGCGCCGGCGCAAAGCGTAGATAACACAACCGCCGTAAGGCTTATCAGCCAAAAGGTGGCTGCCTGTCGCGGGACGCCGAGGGCTCCCCGGGCCCGCCACACCCATAGGCGGGTTGCGACGTACAAAGGGGCAAGGACGATGGTCGCCGCCACAAGGTTCGCGACGGCCGCCGGCCATCGGAAGACGCCGACGAACAGAGCTATCAGCCCTTCGCCGAGGACCGTACTGGCGACCGAAAGGATCCCGTAGCGGCCCAGGCGAGCAAGCCGGTGGGTCCCCGCGAGCAAGCCGCGCAGCCTGCGCGGTCCGCTTCGCCGGCCGGTTGCAAAAGTCCTTACGCCCAAGAGTGCCGGCCGTCCTTATTGGCGCCCATCGTCCTTCAGCATCGCACGCATCCCTTGCAGCCGGAGCATCAAGTCGCCGTGCGGGGGTGGCGAGAGGAGCAAAGCAGGAGGTCCCGGGCGAGTTGGAGATCCCTGTCGGTGTCTGCATGGGTGTCCTCGCGCTGGGTATATTTCGGCACTACCCGGGCAAACCTTGACCTGGTCAGCACCGCCGTCCCTACGGGCCTGTGCCCGCTGGACCTCGCGCCGGCCTGCACCGCCGTGCCTACTGGCCTGTGCCCGCCCGCACCTCGCGCCGGCCCGCACGCCACGCCCGGGGCCGGTACCGGCGGCGCGACCCCGACGTGTCCCGGCACAGCCGCATCAGGGCAGAGCAGAATACGCTGGGGGAGAGGCCCGCCGGCTGACCGTTGCCCGGGTGGCTGGAGGTTCGTTGCACGACGACATTTCGGCCGCCGGACGTCCCGAACTGGCCGCCGCACCGTTCTTCGGCATCGATGAGCCCACTCGCCGACGTCTGGCGTCGGTGGCGACCTTGCTGTGGCAGGACGCCCCGATGGTGGACAGCGCCGAGACCATCCCTGCGAGCCATCTAGAAGCCTTCGCCGCCGCAGGGCTCTACGGGGTCTTCGCGCCTCGGGAGGACGGCGGCCTCGGCCTTGGCTTCCCCGAGCTCTGCGCCGTAGTCGAGGAGCTTGCAGGATGCTGCCTCGCGACCACCTTCCTTTGGGTGCAGCACTTCAGGCTCCTCGGCGCCCTGGTCGACCCGGCCACCCCGCCCGCCTGGCGCGAACGCCTCCACGACCGGGTAATAGCCGGTTCAGCCAAGGGAGGGGTGGTATTCACGGGCCTCCTCCCGGGGCCACCGCGGCTCACTGTGTCCCCCGAAGGCGGCGGCTGGGCCCTGCGGGGCGAAGCGCCCTGGGTGAGCGGGTGGGGGATCGTCGACATGCTTTTCGTGGCGGCCCGGGGCCCTGGCGACACGCTCGTGTGGCTCCTCCTGGACGCCGTGCCCCAACCCGGCCTGAGCGTGGCCCCGGCCCGGCTCTCGGCGCTCAACGCGACCCGGACAGTCAGCCTGAGGTTCGAAGGGGCCTGGGTCGGCGACGACCGGTTATTTTCGACCGAACCTTACGAGGCGGCGCGCCAACGCTCCGAGAGACTGCGGCTAAACGGCTCGTTCGCCCTCGGTACCGCCAGGCGCTGCTGTTCGATGATCGGGCCGTCGCCGCTCGACGAGGAGCTGGCATCGTGCAGGGACCGCCTCGACGCCAGTGACGAAGCCTCGATGCCCGCGGCCAGGGCCGCGGCCTGCGAGCTTGCCGTCAGGTCGGCTCACGCTCTCGCCGTCGACCGGGGGAGTAGGTCGGCTCTCGCCGGCGACACCGCCGAGCGCCTCGGCCGGGAGGCTTCCCTCCTGCTCGTTTTCGGGAGCCGTCCGGGTATAAGGGACGCCCTCCTCCATCAGCTCCACGCCCGGTAGGCCGAGCAGACTTGACTGAAGCCGGCGCAGCCCCGGCTAGCCACCGGTGCACGGTCCGCGCTCGATGCCCGCCACGCCTGGCTCCCTCGGCGGTGGTGGCTACCGGGCTGGCAGGCGGTAGCCCTTGCAGCGCTTGCACCACCATCGGTAATTGAGCGGCCCCTTGCACTTCCCGCACCGGTACACGCCGAGCACGGCCAACACAACGTGGCCCGCCCAGATCACCACGCCGAGCCGCCTGAACCAGCGGCCCCGTCGCGCCGGTTTTTTTGTCCCTTCCGAAGACTTGCTGATCCTTGCGATCCTACGGGGACCGGACGCCCGGTGCGAGCGTCACCCGGTCAAGACTGCTAACGCCTATGGCAGACCTACTTGAAAATGGGCCCAGGGCGGGCCCGCGCGCCCGCGGTGTAGAGCAGCCGGACGCGTCAGCCAGTTCGAGCAAGCGGCTGAGCGCTGGTGCCCGGGCCCGCGATCATCGTGTCCTCGACCACCTCCAGCTCTGCGACAGCCAACCGGTGGGGGGACCCGGGCAGACGCCTGCGCCAAAGCGGCGCCGTCGCCATAACCCAGGTAATCGCCCACCCCAGGTACCAGGCCCCGCTGCGGGTCATTTCGGGGATGACCCACAACATCGGGAGCACCAGGAATACTTGGTCACGCGCCGTTATCCTGCCTTCTTTCACGACCACGGCGATGATCAAGGTCCCCAACGGGGCCACGACGTAATAGGTGAAAACGTACGGCTCCAGGATCACCCTCATCGCAAAAAGAAAAGCAATAACGCTGAGAGTCGAACCGAGCCGCTTTCGGCCGAGGACCAGTGCTGTGGCGGGGGCAGCGATCAGGACAGTAGTGCGCCCGACGGTCCCGGCGACCCGCCCGAGGTAGTCCCAGCCCAGCTTGGCCCGCCCAGCAGAGTCGAAGATGCCGAGCACGGTGCTTCGAAAGTCAGCGACCAGGCATGGAGCTACCAGAACGGCCGGTAGAAGCGCGCAAAGCAGGAGCGCCTTGACCCGGCGACCGGCTGGGGCCATGACGACCAGGAACGGTACGGCCAAGACCGCCCACTCCTTGGACGCCACGGCAACCGAACACCACAAGGCAGCGGCATCCCACCTGGCGCGTGAGGCGGCGCGCCACGCGTACATCAAGCAGGCAAGGGCGAGCGCATCTTCGAAGTGGCCCCACAGCGCGCACGGCAGTGCGCAGGCCAAAAGCACTGTCGCTTGCAGCATCCACAGGTTGGTCCGCCGCCCAACAGCCCAGGCCAACGACCGCGCCGCCGGCGCCACCAACGAACAAAGGAACGAAGTGACGGGGCAGAGGAGCAACCACAGTGACGCCCCGGTACGGCTCTCGGTGAGGTGCAGGAGATCGGACAGCGCGACAACGGGTACCAGCAGGAGGGGCGCGATCGGTAATGCGTCGAAACCGCCCGACACCTTGTACATCGAGCCGTAGTGGCCCGCCAGGATCGCACGCGCCGGGCCCGAGTTCAACCACACGTCATAGGGGAGGCGGTACGAGGCCCCGTGGTAGATCCCTGGCAAGAGGGACCACAAGGTGAACAGGGCAGTAAAACAACCTACGCAGGCCAAGTTCCACCATGTACGGGAGACATCGATTGCCTCTCCTTGGTCGGCCCGCTCTTCGCTCACTTGTGACGACGTTTTGTCCCCGCCGCCCCGAGGATCTTGCGAGGAGGAGCGCGGCCCGCGACGCTCGGCATATTCGAGTCGCGCAAGCGCGGGCGAAGCTCCGTAAATCGGCAACCGGGCGCGCTCGATGGGCGACCCGTGCACCAAGGTTCCGGCGGAGCGTCTCGTCATAACAGTTGTTTTTGCAGCCGAGGCGGGGCCACAGGGCCCGCCCTTGTTATCGACCGGGCCGCCGACGACCTGTACCTCGGGCGCGGCCCGCATCAACCGGGCCCTCGTGTCGTGCCTGGGTGCTCGGGACCTTGGCTCCTGGGGGGCAGCGGGTTTTAGCCGCTCGGCCCATGGCCCGACTGCCCAACTACGGCTGCGACGCCGCCTTCTCGAGGACCGCCAGCTCGAGCTTCTTCATCTGGAACATGGCACGCATGACACGTTCAGTCGTGGCCGGGTCGCCCCTCGAGAGCAGCTCGGGTAGTGCAGACGGGACTATCTGCCAGGACAAGCCGTACCTGTCCTTGAGCCACCCGCACTGGCCCTCCTCGCCGCCCTCGTTGAGCCGCCCCCAGAAATAGTCGACTTCTTCTTGCGATTTGCAAGCCACTGCCAGGGAAAAAGCCTCGCTGAAGTTGTAATGCGCCGGCCCGCCGTTGAGCGCCACGACCTCGAAGTCGCCGAGGTCGAACCGGACGGTTAGCACCGACCCTTTCGGGCCAGGTCCGGCTTCGGAGTAGTAGGTGACCTCCCCGACCTTGCCACCGAAGACGTCGCAGTAGAAGTCTGCGGCCTCCTTCGCCTGCGTGTCGAACCACAGGAACGGTGTAATTTTTGGCATCTCTACCTGCCTTTTCTCCCTGAGCACAGCCGTGTAGACGGGGGAAAGCGCTCAACTTCATCTACTGCCTTGGCCTGACCTGTCCCCGCCCCGCATCGGGGCCCACGCAGGACCTTACCCATGTCATCGACCGGGAGCCCGTCCGGCATGCAGCAGGCGCAATGATGGGGGCGGTGAGCGCTGACCACGAGCCCTACTACAGGCGGGACCTCGCGCTGGTCCATCATCGAGGTTTCGGGTTCCATGCCGACCTGGTGGCACCCGGCATATTGGCTTTGCTCCATCCCGTGCTCCAGCGCCAAGGCCTCGTCGTAGAGCTCGGCTGCGGGAGTGGGCTCCTCACGCGCTACTTGGTCGACGCCGGGCACCGTGTCATTGCCACCGATGCGTCCCCCGCCATGTTGGAACTGGCAAGACAAACCGTCCCGGGCGCATACGAGGTCACGGGGCTCGTGCTCCCGGACGACCCGGTACCGGCCTGTGACGCCATCGTCGCGGTGGGCCACCCGATCAGCTACCTGCCCGACGAAGCGGCGATCGACCAAGCGTTCGTAGCGGCAGCCGAAGCGCTCAGGCCGGGGGGGATCCTCGCCGTCGACATCTGCGACCTCGAGTGGGGCGTTGCCCGGCGCGGGGCGCCCAACCACGGCCGGGCTGGCGACGACTGGGCGATCGTCACCGAGTTCTCGCAACCCACACCCGCCCGGTTCGTCAGGCAAATGGCCGTTTTCACCCGCAACCCGGACGCGTCCTGGCAACGCGACGACGAGCGGCACGAAAACGTCCTCATCGATACATCCCGGCTCCCAGGCCTGCTTGCCGAACACCAGGTCGATGCCCTCGTCGCTACATCTTTCGGGAGCGAGGCGCTACCTATCGGCTTACGAGCCGTCATCGGCACAAAACGCCTCTAGGTCCTGCTCCCTTTGCTCCCTGCTCCCTTGCTCCCTTGCTCCGCACTGGGCACTGGTCGGGTGGCCCCGGCCTGGCCCCATCAGGCCAACTTTACATAACGGCCCTTATCGGCGTTTCGTTCACCGCCGCCGACCCAGGACGCCGGCTAGGGCCACAACCTCGTCGTACTCCTCCCGCGAACGACCCTCGCCCGGCAACCGCTCCACCTCGAGCTCAGCCGACAGCGCCAACTAGCTGAACGCTCCTGACGCCAGATGCGAAACTGCGCCCTGTCACCGTTCCCCAGCAGCAGCTCCAGCGCCACAACGTTGCCGAAGGAGCAGCCCAGGCAGACATCACCACGGACGAGACACGATGCATACCGGGGGCCGGCGGGTCTCCTCGCACCTCTAGACCTTTACGGTCCGTGGTCCCCGGGGCGCGCCCCTCAGCGGGCGGAGACCTGATTCCGTCACAGTGACAAAAAGGGGTGGTGGGTCAGTTTGAAGCTGGACGCCAGTTGGTACGCCGAGCCTGCTCCAAAGAGGGCGGGAGGAAGGAATGATGCCCAATGACCAACCTCTTGAGGCATAGCCGTAAATACCCATAAGCGGGATAACCACGGCCCGTCGGCCGCATGAGCGAGCAGGCGCGCGAAATCGGGGGCATGACGTGGAGTCGCGGCATGGCAACGACTGCGGTCCGGGGCCGACCTGCTGCGACCCCGGCGCTCAACTAGTCCAAGAGCTGGGCGATCTGAGTAACTGACCAAGGGTAGGTCGCCAGCGCAGCCGCCATTGCCGGCGTCGTGGGGCGCCCGTAGCGCTTGGTGAGCGTTTGATGGGGCCGAGCGAAGTTGTAGTGCATGAAGTGCAGCGAAATTGCCGCCACATGGTTTTCGAGCTTGCGGCTGAAGGCATTGGTGAGCCGGGTGAACCGGCGCATGTTCATCCTCATGGTTAGGTTCGGGCGCTCAACGTGGCTTGTTGAAATCTTGGCCGGGTCGGGGTCACCGGAGATGACGTGGACGTTGAAGCGGCGCTCAGGAGTATCGGCGGGGCCGGCACAATAGATTTTGTGGATCGCGGCGAAGTCGATCTTCTCGGCCCAAAGCCCGTTCACGACACGCAGGTAAACGCTAAGCCCGTCGGTGGTGAGCTGGATATGCGAATCCTTGAGCCGACGCTTGAGGTCACCCAGGAACACGTAGGCGTCCATGATCGTACGGCCGCCCACTCGCCACGTTGGGACGAGCTTGGTATCGCTGTCAATGGCGGTCCAGGTCCACATGTCGCCATCCAGCGGGAACGCCGGCGCTCCCCATCGAGCCTCCGCTCCTAAACGCGGCCCCCGGGCAGGCCCTGACGGGGAGCTCATGGCATGATGAATCCCATGTCGGCAAACGACAAGAGCCCCGCACCCCTTGCGTCGGCGGCGCGTCTTGGCTCGTCAGACGACCACAGCGGGCTCGCCTTCAGGATCGGCCCCGACGGCCGCGGCGTCCCCGACGAGAGCGTCGTCATCCCAGATCCCGTCGTAGCAGAAGGTTTCGATAAGGGTCTCTGGTACACCCTCAACGACCGGCTCGGCATACTCCTCGATGACAGAGAAAGAGAAGACATCCCCTCAGAGAAGCTCGACCGCCTGGCCCGCGAGCTCATCGAGCTTTCCGGCGGCCTAAGCCCCAATGCTATTGACGTCCTGAGGGAAGTGGCCACGTTGGCCAGGCGGCTTGCGGGAGAACGCGCTGCCATGGGAGTTGACCTATAGCGTCCCAAGCGCCACAGCCACTCGCCCATCGCGACGCAGTACCCATGCGCGCTCGGGACGCGCGCTTCATCTCAGTCGGGCACCGCGATCACGCGTGACCCTGCAAACTGGCAGGTTTGCGCCACTCACGGTGACTGTCAAAGCGGCCGGTCCGAAAGTTGATGCGGTCCCAGCCGCCCGAGGTCATAAGGTGCTCCAAGCACTCCGGTGAGCGTCAATCGACCAATTCACGATGGCCTCTCGATCGGGTTCGGCGCGGTAGCGCTCCTCCGTTAGGAGCGCTTCTAACTGGGCATCGAGATCCAGGCATTGGTCCCACCACTCCTGGAAGGGCACTTGCCCATGGCGGACGGCTCGCAGCCACTCGGCCGGCCGCCCTGAATGTGGAGCTTCAGTTCGCCTGTGGTGACCAATTCGATCCCCTGGAAGCCGAGCCGCGCGCAGTGCATTGCGAACTTCGTATCGTACCCGTGGGCTTCTATGAGCTCAGCTAGCTGACCTCCACCACGTCGACCATGACCGGAGCGACCGCGAATGCCTAGCATCCGCTCACCCTGCTGCTTCATGTACCCCCGGTACTTCGGGATGACGTGGCGCCCCAAGAAGGCAGGTGCCAGGTCACGCAGCTCGTCACCCAACCGGGTGGTCCGGATGAGGGGTGCCCAGAAGCACATCAAAATGGAGGGATTTCCCGACGCGGCGAGATGGAGGAACTTACGGAGCGAATGGAGCGTACGGTCAGTGTCGAGCGGCCCAGAACGGCTGCCTTCCGGTTGAGTGCGCTGCATCCGCGAATGGAAACCTCCCGACAGGCCAAACACCTCGTGGGGGTACTCGACCAGGATGCCAATTTCGTCGTGGTCCTCGTGGCCCGGTAGCCCTGTGCCGTGAGCCGTAGACCCAACCTCGACAAGGAGCATCAAGTTCTCGGGAAGCGGCGGGATGGGCAGTTGGGCGGGTTGCGTCATAGCAACCCAGGCTTTCACGGCGTCGCCTCACTTGCACCGAAAATTTGGCAAGCGCACCACAAAGGAGGGCTGACCGGGCCTTTTGGTGCGAAAAGTCATCTGCCGGGAGCCTAGGTCTAAGCCGAGTACCCGAAAATCCGCTGCGCTCGGCGCGATGGCGGGGACCATGGACTGAGCCTCGGCAACTCCTACCTTTGTTCGATAGCTGCACAAAAAGCTCACGCGAGTGATCGACGAAACGCCACTCTCACGAGATCCGACCGCGATTTTGCGCATAGATCTCACGCGAGTTGCGTTTTGGAATTCACTCTCGTGAGGTTGGTGCGCGCGCGCTCCGCCGGGTGCGGTCGCAAAACTGGGCCACAAGCGAGATCCCGAGCCTGGGCCTGACCAACCGACAACCAATCGACAACCAATCGACAACTCCCCCTCGAGGCGGCCGGGTTACCGGCCCGTGTCATCCGTGTCATGGCCCGGTGTTGGGAGGCCCGAGGCCGGCGGCGCGTCCGAGTGAGTAGCACGCTCGCAGAGCTGCGACGACCGTCGGCGAGTTCTTGGTAAGGCCTGGCGGGATAACGAAATCGCCCGTATCGGGATTGGGGTCGGGGAAGTTCGGCACGTCATGCGAGCGCATGCAGCGGGACACGAGCAGAAGCTTCTGGATCTCTTGCGGGCTGGCCCGTCGTGCCGGGGGGCTGACCGGTGAATATTGCAAGCAGGCCCGCCGCGCCGACTGGACCGTCGGCGAGCCCCCGCCCTCCTTGATGGCCTTCATGGCCGCCGCAGCCGCCGGTGACGCCGGGTCGGCCGGGAAGTCCGGTACCCCATGGGAGCGCATGCAAAGGGCGTACTCGAGGAGTGCACCTCCCGCCGCTCCCCCGCCGCTAGCCGCTGCTGCAAGCGGCTGCCCGCTTGCGGTGGTCGTCGTCGTACCGATGCTGGCGACGGCGGCACTATGAGCGGCGCCGCCGCACGCAGCGGCGACGAGGCAAATGCAGGCCACAGCTAGAGGGACGACACCGGGGGGCTTTCGCTCGAAACGTGCCACGCGTGCCTACTCGAAGCGAGCGTCGTTGGGCTGAGTGCTACGTCCGAGCAGTGGGAGGACCGATGACACGACGGCCAGGGCAACCAGTAGGCCGACCCCCATCGCCAAGAAATAGCCCGGGCCGGGCAGAGCCAGCGCCGGCTGATGGATCTCCGGGAGCGCCTTGACCAAGGGTATGGCAATCCCGATGCCGGTGGCTGCGGCCAGGACCGCGGCAGCTACGAGGGGCAGCACCGACTCGAGCACGACGACTTTGTAAAGCGTCCTTGCCGGAGTGCCGCTCAGGCGCATCAGGGTAAACGGGCGCTTGCGTTCGACGATGCCCCCCGCCACAGCGACAGCCAGGCTGCATGCGGCAACGAACAAGGTTAGAGCGACGAGGGCCAGTACGACGGCCTCCGCGTTGTTGTCGTCGTTGTTACGGATTTGGGCGACCTCCCCGAACGTCTCGGGTTCGACATTGCCCATCTGCCAGTTCGAGAGGCCGCCGCCCGCAACTACCTTGTTGTTGAAAAGGGTTATCAGCGTCCGGTCCTTTTCAAGCAGCGCCGCACTGGTCGTCTTGACAAGCATCGCCCCCAGGGCCAGCGAACCGGTGGCCAACGTTGCAGGCGGGTTGCTCGCCGTCACCACCGGGAGCGTGATCGTCAGGGGGTTGTCGGTGAGGAAATCGTCCTGGATGTTGGCATAAACGGCCTTAGCTCCGCGCCCGCAGCTCCCTAGGGCGGGAAACGCGCCCAGCCCCGCGCAGCTGACGATGCTGTCGTACTGAGCGTCGGGGCTCGGAGCCGTCGGGGCCCGCAAGACGTCGGCTTGGCGGTGGCGGTGGCGCCCGACGGCACCGGGCGGAGTGGGCGGTGACGGAAGAGGTGGCGGGCCGGAAGCCGTGGCCGAGCCGATCGGGTTGGTGTATATGGCAAGCACCGTAGTGCCGGGCTGCCCCCGCAGCTCGTCGATAATTGCCGCAGCCTGCCTGGGGTTTAGCCCGCTTGCGGGGCCGACCTCGTAGGGCGCCCGCAACACGTCTGTTAGCGAACGGGCGGTGCCACCGAGGCTCGTCTGGGCGGAGTTGACGACCGGGATGATGGAAGCAAGCAAAGAACCTACGAATACAGCCAGGACAAGCCCACCAACCGCCCGAAAGGCGCCTTTCGGGTTGTCCGCCAGGCGGCGTGCAGCGAGCAACGAGGACGCACCCCGCGACGTCCTGGCAAGGGCCCGGGCCACTTGCATGGTAAGCCAAGACCCGCTTGCAACGAGCCCGATCATGATGAGCAGGACACCTATAAAAACCGGCGTCGGTGCGGGGGCCTTGTTCCCCTGTTGCTGGCCGTGACCACCCAGGAGCGGCAGTACGAAAAGCGGCACGCCGATGGCCAGCGGTGCGACGCGCCACATCCGTGGCGGCGGAGGGGTCACCCTCACGCTCACCGCGAGCGGGGATATCCGGGCCCGCCGCAACGACCACAGAGCCGACGCCGTTGCAACGAGGGGGACACCCAGGAGGACAAGCAGGTAGCCGGGGACCGTCGGCGTGACGAACCGCTCGAAAAACCTGGCCCCTGAAAAGGAAATTCCTGCTAAGGCCGGTCGGAGCGCAATGAAGAGTGCAGTCCCGAGGACAGCACCACCAAGCGCGCTGAAAGCCGACTCGACCGAGGCAATCGCGTTTACCTGCCCGGGCGTGGCGCCGACCAACCTCATGGCCGCAAAGCGTTCCTCCCGCCGGGCGGCCGAAAGGCGGGTGGCGGCATTGATCAGGATCAATATCGGGAACAGGACGATGACAGCGCCTACTTGCAACGCCAGCCTGTAGATCCCGGTAGTGCCCTCCGCATCCGGGGCAGTCGAAATACGGTCGACAGTTCTCGTGCCCGGCAACGTGGCAAGCTTCGCCGCCGGGTAGCCAACGATCGCCACCAGGGAGTTGGGCTCCGCAAGCGCCTGGTAACTGATCGTGCCCACCGCCCGCCCCGGGAACCGGTCTGCGAGCTCGCCCTTGGGGACTGTATTGACCAGGTGGGCCAACGCCGGGGAGGCGAAGTACTCACCTGGTGCCGGGAGCCTCGTGATGCCGGGTGGGACCGGCGCGCCAGGGCCAAGGCTCGCTACCTCGAGCAGTTCGATGAACTGGCCTTTGTAGAGGTTCTCGCTGTAGTCCCACAGCTCTGAGTGCGGGCTCGGTACGTCGCCTGGCACGCCTGTCGTGCACTCCCAGCAAGCCCTGCCGCTCGTCGCCTGGTACGCGTGGTAACCGGCCAGGACGGCCAGGAGCACCGTGACCCCGATGGCGACCGCCACTGCGATCATGACCGCCCGCACCAGGGCCTCGCGGCCACTACGGAACGAAAGCTGCATCCCGAGCCGGACCATCAGTACCGGGCCCCAGCTCTCTCGTGGTCTATCACGACCCCGTCGCGGACAAAGACCTCTCGGTCTGCGAAAGCAGCGACGCGAGCGTCATGAGTCACGAGCACAACCGTCGTCCCCGCGGCGCGGGCGCTGTCCACCAAGAGGTTCATCACGTTTTCACCCGTCATCGAATCGAGCGAGCCCGTCGGCTCGTCGGCAAAGACCACCTTCGGCCCGGCCACGAGCGCCCTCGCGATCGCCACTCGCTGGGCCTGCCCGCCTGACAGCTCGCCCGACCGCCGCCGCCCCAAACCCTCGAGGCCGAGGCGTGCGAGCCAAGCCGACGCGCGGCGGTTTGCTTCCAGCCGGTTCACCTTGTTGAGCAGCAGCGGGAGAGCGACATTGTCGGCCGTCGTCAGCTCGGGGACAAGCTGGCCGAACTGGAAGACAAAACCGAAAGCGATGCGGCGGAGCCTGCTGCGCTCCTCCTCGCCCCAAACGTCGATCCGTTGGCCGTTGAACCAGACTTCGCCGCTGTCGGGCCGGAAGATGCCGGCGAGGCAATGCAGGAGAGTCGACTTGCCCGACCCGCTCGGGCCCATTATCGCCACGATCTCCCCGCTTCCAACCGAGATGTTCGCTCCCCGGAGCGCCGGGGTCTCGCCGAACGAGCGCATTACATCGCGCGCTTCGACCAGGTCCCCCTGCGAAGCCGGCAGCGCGAGCCCGGGCCCGCGCCCGGGCCCGGGCACCGGCCCGCTCACTGGGCGACCATTTCGGCGAGGGCCCCGAGGCGGGCTTGGGCGAGCTCGACCCAGCGCAAGTCCGCCTCGAGATGGAACATTGCGTGGTCCGCGAGGAGGGCATCCACTACGTCGCCCTTGCGTCGCAGCTCGTTGAGCTCCCGCATCCGCCGCAAGTGGGCAGCGCGCTGAGCGTCCAGGTAGCGCTCAGGAGGACGTCCCAGCATGAGCGCCAGCACCACCTTGGCGAAGAGCACCGTGTGGAGGTGAGGTTCGGGCTCGACGGGCTCGTCCAACCAGGCCTCCACTTCCGCCTTGCCTGCGCCGGTTATCGAGTAGCGCTTGCGCTCTGGCCCCTCCCCTGGTTCCACCTCCCCCAGCTCGGCCTTCTTGTCTCGGACGAGGCGGGAGAGCGTTGCGTACACCTGGCCGAAAGGGAGCGGCTTCGCCCGTCCGAAGTAAGTGTCGTACTCACGCTTTAGCTCGTAGCCATGGCTCGGCTGGCGGTCGAGCAAGCCGAGCAAAGTCACTGGGACGCTCATGAGGTGAATATACGCTCAGTGTATACTCTGAGTCAATAGCGGTTGCTCCCGGAAGTCCGTCCGCCGGCTTCGCCTTGCCAGTGGCCGCTCTTGCCGGTGTACCGCTCTTGCCAGCGGCCGCTCCTATCGGTCAGCGCTAGGCGTCCCGGCGGGCCATGAGTACCGCACCGAGGCCCAGGGCTAGCGCGGTGTACCCGCATACCACCGCCAAGCCGCCCCAAGGCCCGAAGGCGTGCGGGACATGGTCATCTACCATGACTGAACCGATCGTCAATGGCTGGAGGCGCTCGACCTGGTACTGCAGAGAACCGGGTAACGCCTCAAAAATGACCGGCAGCACAAGTAACACTCCGGCGTAGATGCTGATCGCGCCGGCAGTATGCCTGACCGCCGCTGCGATGCCCAGCCCGAAAAGCCCCACCAGGCAAAGGAAGAAACCGGTCCCACCGATGGCTCGCAGAGCTCCCGGGCTCGACAGGGTTGCGTGGGGCGCCGGCGAGCTCAGCAGGGCCTGGCCGACGAGGAAGCCGGCTAACGCCACGATTTCGGAGACGACCAGGCTGACGGCGCCGAAGACAATGACCTTGGCCGCTAGGACCCTCAGGCGGCGGGGCGAGGCTGCCAAAGTCGCCCGGATCGTACCGGTGCTGTACTCGGAGCTCACGACGAGGATCCCGAGCACCCCGAGCAGGAGCGAGCCAGCGAGGTAGGTGCCCATAAGGCTCACCTCGACCGGGTCGAACGCAGCCCTGCTTGCGGCCGGCTCGGTTGGCCAGCGAACCCGCGTTACCGCGGTAGCCGCTGCGCTCGCCGCCAGGCCGACCAGGACAGTCGTGCCGAGGATCCAGCCCGTCGAGCGGACCGTGCGGAGCTTCGCCCACTCAGAACGCAGCAGCCCTCTCATCGAGGCTCGCCCAACGGTCCCAACGATCCCTGGAGCGTCGCATGAGGTCATAGCCGGGCTCCTTCGGCGCACGCAGCGCTCAAACCCCTCGGAGCCCTCACAGCTCGAGGCGGGAAAACCGCAGCTGGGTTAGGAGGAGGACGACCCCGACCCAGCCGAGAGCCCACCCAAGATAGGCCAGAGTAAGGCCGCTCCCCTGGTAGAACGGGTTGCCGACGAGCCGGTCGGAAAAGGCACTCGCCAAGCTGGGCTGGTCGAGCGCGTTCATCACCCCTTGCCAGAGCCCGTCCGTCGGCACCAGGAGATGGTCGACGGTGCCTACGACGGCTACGGACCGGTCGTGCAGGCTCTGGCCGATGTCGCCTACCAGGCCTGCCACCCATGCTGTACCGAAGAGGCCTACCGTGACCACTCCCGCCGCAAGCGCTGAGAGCCAGGTGCTCAACAAGAGGGCGAAGCTGAGCAGTACGACCGACTGGAAGGCGAGAAGAGCGACGGCGGTGACGGGGTCGGGCACTCTATAACCCGTGCCCACTTCGGCGGCAGCGATCTCGGCTCCCGAGATTACGGCCATGTAGACGACGGCGAGGCCCGCCACGCCTGCCCATTTCCCGAACAGGACTTCGGGGCGCCGGACCGGGCGCGCCAGGACGGCAAGCGCCACGCCCGACTCGAGCTCGCCGGCGATGGTCGGCGTGACGATGAACGACATCCCGAGCGCCCCTATGAAACTGAGGGCGAACAACGCAAAGGCGAGCAATTGGGCTGTGGCGAGCTGAGCGTCGGCGACGGTCATGCTTGCACCGAAGGGGTGGACCTCCGGGAGCTCGGCGAAACCCCAAAAGGAGAGCCCGATTATCAGCAGCGCCATGGCGCCGAGCGCCCAAAGTACTTTGCGCCTTGCAGCCTCGAGCAGGGTCAGCCGCGAGAAGGTCAGAGCATTTCTCACGGCAGATCCTCGTCTTGTTGAGCCAGCAGCTCGAGGAGCTTGTCCTCCAGGCTCCCCTTCCCCGGTTCCACGGCTACGACCCGGGCGCCTGCGGCCACCAGCCTGCTCACGAGCTCTGGCACGAGGCTCACCGCCATCGAAGGGA
>DATJMJ010000073.1:0-15700 GCA_035508795.1 Acidimicrobiales bacterium | reverse complement strand
GTAAAAGGTGCCGGGACAACCGGCTTCCCCGTTGCTCTGGCCGTCGGATCCCCACGTCATGAGGTAGAGCCGGCCCGACCACCAGTACCACCCGACCTGCTCCCAGGCCGCACCCCGTCCGTACGTGCGACCATTGCTGGCCATTACCCAGGCGGTCGCAAAGGACGCCGTCATGCCGCGCCGCGGCAACGAGATCGTCGCCTGGTCCCATGTGATCGAGGTTGCTCCCACTGTCTGCCAGCCAAAAAAGGATCTCGGTGGCGTGGAAGCACCAGAACAAAATGCCGACAGGGCGCTCGATGGTCTTGCCGGGAGCGCCGGTTCCTGGGCGGATGACGCCATCGGCAGCATCGTCCCGGCGAACGCGATGGTCGCTAAGGCCGATCTGCGTGCGGTGCGCCTTCTCGGGGTTGTCTTTTCGAGCAAGTTCGCCATCGGAGCGGCGCGGGCTACCACATCGGTTTTATCGGGCCCCGGTGATGGCCGCTAAAGACGCGATCTGGCCGTGGCTGACCCGTAGCTGCGTGGCACCGAAGTGGGCGGGTGAGAACTCGTGCTGAGAGCCGCTCGGGCGCTTCGAGATCTTCGAGGTCGCCCAAAAATTGGTCGGGCGCGCCATTTACTCGCCGGGGTGGCGCTGGTCCGAGCATGTGGGCCCGGAGTTGGGGTCGGCATGGTGCAATGTTGAGCATGCCGGCCTTGTTGTGGCTGGTCGTGCCGCGCTCAAGATGAAGGACGAGGAAGAGCTCGAAATGGGCTCTGGCGACTGGTTTAGCAAGGGGTGCGGGGGGGACCGATGTTGTCGCCCGCCCGGGGCATTCGGTGCGGATCGGGGCCGGCGAGCCGCACCAGATCCGCAATGAGCAAGAGTTGCCAAACGGTTTGGGCCGGGCCCTTTTGGGCCGCGTTCGGGCGGGCGGCGCTCTTTCCTGCAGCTAAGAAATTGCCGGCTCGCTCAGGTAGGTGCCGTGACCATCGCGCACAAGCCAGTCGTCGCCAAAGATGAGCACTTCGTTGACCAGCGCACCGCGCTGGTTGCGGTAATTGATGACGAGCGACTTCACGCCGACGTACAGGCCGAGGATCTCGAAGTGCAGGTCGGGTATTTTTTGAAGCCCCGCTTCGTAGTAGCGGCGCAAGGCCGCCTTCCCGTGGATGTGGCCTCCGCTCGCCGGTACCAAAGCTCCTGCAACCGGTGACGTCCAGCTGACGTCGTCTGCGAAATGGCCCATTAGGGCCTCGATGTCGTGCTCGTTCCAAGCATCGGCCCAGCTTCGGGCAAAGTCTTCGGCTCTGGAGCGGTCCATCGCCACATTTTGCCACCCCGTCGCAAACGGCGCCGCTCTAGGACAATTGCGGCTGGCCTCGCCGGCACAACGCCCGAGCGCGGCCCACTAAAGTGCTTGTTCGCCGATGGAGATGGCGGGACGCCATGGCGAAAAACCGCCGGTCCATCGGGAGGAAAGAAACCTGAAAGGAAGAGAGCATGAGCGAGGCGAATGTTGGAGGCGGCGGGAGCTTGTCAGGCAGGCTCGCGCTCGTAACGGGTGGAGGCACCGGGATCGGGCGTCAGTTCGCTGAAACTCTTGCCGGTCTCGGGGCCGAGGTTGTGGTCTGCGGGAGGCGCAGGGAGCCCCTCGAGGAGACGGCGCGTGAGTTGTCCGACGCCGGTCACCAGGCTCGGGCGATGGCGGCAGATATCACGGAGGAAGCTGATTGCCGCCGCCTGGCAACCGAGCTGCCCAACCTCGACATCCTTGTCAACAACGCTGGCGGCGGGCGCCTCGGGCCCTGGCAGGACGTCACGCCTGAGGAATGGCGCGCCGTGTTCGCGCTCAACCTCGACGCTCCTTTTCGCCTGTCCCAGCTCTTCGTCCCATCGATGGTCCAACGCGGTTGGGGCCGGGTAGTAAACGTCGCCTCCGTTTACGGGATGCTTGTCGGCAACCCGTTCTTTTACCCCGATTTCGACTGGGACTCGCCTGCTTACGTCACGAGCAAGCACGGTTTGATCGGCCTGACGAAGTACCTCGCTGTGCGTACGGGTGGCACAGGCGTAACCGTGAACGTGATCAGCCCGGGCATGTTCCCCGACACCGAGGCCAATCGTGACCGCTCGTCGGCGGAGTCGAGGCGCCGGCTATCAACATTCACACCGGTCGGCTGTACTGGCAACGTCGAGGACCTGAGCTCGGCGCTCGCTTTCCTCGTCGCCCCCGAGTCTGGCTTTGTCACCGGGCACAACGTGGTTGTCGACGGCGGCTGGAGCCTTTGGTGAGGTCTGGAGGGGCACCCGTCCGGTCCGGGCGCGGCCGCCGGCCCGAGCTTGCCGAGCTTGCGAGCGGCGCTTCGAGGACGCGCCCGGTCTCGAGGCGGGGGTGAGGGCTCGCGTGCCGGGTTCAGTCGTCCTCGTCGTCCTGGTCGGCTAGCAAGCCAGCTTGGTCGGACTGGGGGTTGCGCAAGGCGCTGGAGAGCGAGCGTGTCGCTGCCACGAGCTCCCCCCCGATTATTTCCGCAAGGTCGTCGCCAATACGCCAGCGCGGGCCCGAGACGCTGACCGCCCCGATCGGGCGCCCGGTGTGGTTCACGAACGCGCTCGCCACACAGATCGAGCCGAGCTCGTTTTCCTCGTCGTCGATGGCAAATCCGCGTTTGCGGACCTTGGTGATCTGGCGAAGCAGGGCTGGCACGGCAACGACGGTATTGGGAGTCTTGGCGACCCGGTCGGCCGAGGCGAGGATCGCCCTCACTTCGTTGTCGGCGAGCCCGGCGAGGATGGCCTTGCCAAGCGCTGTCGAGTGGAGGTGGTCGCGGAACCCCGCAGGCACCTGCGTCCGCAGCTGGTGCATGCTCTCGATGACGTCGATGTACACGACCTCGTTGTGGACGGGGATGGCAAGGTTGACGGTCTCGCCGAACTCCGAAGCCAGCCGCACCATCGTCGGGCGGGCAAGCGACACCAGGTCGGCCGAACGGTGCGCCGAGCCGAGTGCGTAAACGGCGGTCCCCAGCATGTAGCGGGGCCCGTCGAGCTCTCGGGCGACGAGACCGCGGATCTGCAAGGTCCGGATGATGCGGTAGACGGTGGGTTTTGCCACGCCGATCTGCTTGCTCATCTCGCTTGCAGTGAGCGGGGTTTCGGCGAGGCACTCGAGTAGGTCGACCGCCTTGTGGAGGACGGCGACCTCGTCGCGCGGGCGCTGCGAATTAGGAGACAAGATCCCCCCTGGGTGCGTCCAAACCGGGGGCGTCACCCCGGATGAAAAAACTTTCTCTTAGTGATATAGCAGAGCCCGGTGGCTAGACGACGCTTACGACGCCGAAAGCGAAGCCGAAGACTAAGACGTGGACGGGACAGCCGCTCGCCTCATAACTTGCCTGATGCCGGGTCGGTGCCCCGCTGCAGGTGCGGCGCCCGTGCGGAATAGGGCGCCCTCCCTGCGCCTGCCGCGGGCACGACGTTGTTCAGCTGCCGTCCTGCGGGCCCTTGCCTGCGGTCTGCACGATGTCCTCGATCAGGTGCAGTCCCTGGGCTGCCGAGCTGAGACCGTTTACCGCCCAGCTCAGGAGCACGGCGGCGCGCACCTCGTCCGCTGTCGCTCCGACACTCAGCGCCTGGGCCGCATGGACGCGGAGCCCGGTCGTCCAGCCCCGCATCGCAAGAAGTGAGCACAAGATGAGCTGGATAGTGCGGTCGTCGAGAGCGATGTCCTCGTAGAGGGTCTCTGTGAAGAAGTGAGCGGCCTCTGCCCAGATGCGCGGGAAATAGCGAGTGATCTCGTCGAGCTCGGCGAGGCTCACATCAGGTGGAGAGGTTTCGCCGCCGCCGCCACCGGCACCGGCCTCTTGCGGGTTGGGGGCGCCCGGCGCGGCGTCGCCGCCGGCGCTGGGACCGGTGTCGCCGCCGGCGCCGTGCCCGGCGTTGGGGCCCGTGCCAGGCCCGGTCACGAGCCGACCTCGACGATGGTGGCCTGCAGGTCCATCACGCTGCGGAGGGCATGGCGGCCGCCGAGCCGCCCGATCCCGCTCGTCGTGCCGCCGCCACCGCCGTAGGGCACGTTGAGCTCCCAGTAGTCCGGCGTCTCGTTGATGTTGACCAGCCCGTGGTGCAACCGGCGAGAGAACGTCATCGCCGAGCGGAGGTCACGCGTGTACACCGAGGCCACAAGACCGGTCGGGCCCTCGTTGGCCAAGCGGAGCGCCTCGTCGGGACCGTCCACTTGGAGCAATGGGATAATCGGCCCGAACGTCTCCTCGCGGCAAACGAGCGAGCCGGCGCTGACGCCGTCGAGCAACGTCGGCGGGAAGTAGAGGTCGGTGGGGAAGCCGCCCTGACGCTTGCCGCCCGCCACGACCTTGGCGCCGTTGTCGACGGCGTCGGCGATGTGGGCATCCATCTTGGCGGCGACTGCTTCATTGTTGAGCGGGCCCATCGTCGTCGAAGCTCCGAAAGGCTGGCCGAGCACGACCGAAGCGGTTGCGGTCTCCAGGCGCTCGACGAGCTCGTCGTGCGCCTCGCGGGCCACGAGGACCCTCTCGGTGGCTGAGCAGGATTGGCCAGCATTGAAATATGCGCTGAAAACGATGCCCTCCACAGCAGCGGAGAGGTCGGCGTCGGCCAGCACGATCACAGGCCCGTTGCCGCCGAGCTCGAGGAGAGCGGGCTTTGCCCCCGCCCGGCGCATGATCAAGTCGCCGGTGGCCGAGCTGCCGGTGAAGGAAATGCCGCTAATAGAAGGGTTTGTCACCGCAGCGTCGCCTGCCAGGGCGCCGAGCCCGGTCAAGACGTTGAAGACGCCGGGGGGGATGTCGGCCTCGACGAGCGCCCGTGCGAAGACCATCGCACTCGCCGAAACCTCGGGCGACGGCACCCAGACGACGGGGTTACCCGCAGCGAAGTGAGCCGAGAGGTGCTCGGAGGCAATGTTGTACGGGAAGTTCCAGGGTGTGATGACGGCATATGGCCCGCGGCTGCGGTAGTTGGTGAAGATCCGCTTGGACGCAGAAGTGGACGGGATCGTGTCGCCCTCGAGCCGCAAGATGTCTTCGGCAGCTTGCCTGAAGAAGAGAAGGCATACACGGGCCTCGACCAGTGCCTCGCGCTGGAGGGGTTTGCCTTGGTCGAGGCTGA
Organism: Acidimicrobiales bacterium; assembly: GCA_035508795.1. Taxonomy (GTDB): domain Bacteria; phylum Actinomycetota; class Acidimicrobiia; order Acidimicrobiales; family Palsa-688; genus DATJMJ01. The sequence goes on along the minus strand of DATJMJ010000073.1, from coordinate 10,569 downwards.
GCCAATAGGCCAGCTCATCCTCGTGCTTGGCCAGCGAGTCGGCGACGCGGTGGCACAACTTGCTGCGATCGGCGGGGGTGAGCGCGCCGAAGGCCTCCGCCGCCCGCGACGCTTCCAGGCATGCGGCGTCGACCTCTTCGCGGGTAGCTGCCGGTACGGTGCCGATCACGCCGCCCAACGCGGGGCTGAAGGCGGTGAGGACGTCGCCGCCCGGGGGCGCCCAGCGGCCACCGACGAAGTTGGCGAACGCTTTTGGCAACGCGCCGGTATGGCGGGCCACTTCCTCCATGAGCGCCTGTTGGCGCTCGACGTTGGGGTCGCTCCGGGTGCTCTCGTCGCTCTGGACGCTCATTGGGGGCTTCGGTCCGAGCGGGGCGCGCCATCCGAGCGAGCGCCGGCCCCGGGGTTGCGGGTCGCGGGCGGGCCTGCTATCAAAAATTCCGTGCCCAGCCGGTGATAAATCGGGGTCGTCGGAGCTCCTTGTCTGTAGCCCGCCACCCGGCAGGGGTGCGGGCCGCCGTTTGGGTGGCGTGATTGCGTGCGCGCCTTGATGATACTATCGGTCCGGATGGCGTACCACCAACGAGCGGGGTTATGGTGCTGCGGTTACTCGTCGTGTGCAAACAGATGGTGCGGCCAGTAACGATGGTGCCCGAACATGGGACCTCCCGCTCGCAGGGTGTTGACATGGTGATCCGCATTGTGTGATAATCCTTCTGCTAGACGAACTATATCGATGCCAACTGCCCGTCGCGCGGCAGCTTCACGTTCCCCGGCAAACTCTCAGGGCGCGCGCCTTGGGGCGAATGCGAGCGGGCGGAGCGTGACGCGTGCAGGCCGTCTCGCGGGGCAACCGGGGCATTATGACCGGTAAACCTCAGTGAAGTCGGCAGGGTGGTCATCGGTGAGGTGACCAGCAGCTCAGAGTAGATGCCATCCGGCGCTCCGGCCAAGCTCGCGGAGCCGAGACCCTTTCTCCAAACGTTCCTGCTCAGCCACAACAAGACCCGAAGTCCCTGCCACAGCCGTAACTAGAGCCGTAACCAGAAAGGAAATCAATGCGCAGAGGAAAAGCTGCCAAGCTGGGCTGCCTCGCGATGGCCGCCAGCATGGTGTCGATCACGTTCGGCAGCATTGCCCAGGCCGCGCCGTCGACGACGATCTCTTTCGAGGTCGCCGAGTACAGCAGTTACACCGTGCCGTACTGGCAGAACGTCGTCAAGAAGTTTGAAGCCGCCAACCCCAACATCCATGTGGACCTCACGTCGATCGCGTGGGGGCAGGCTCAAAACGAGACTGTCCGCCAGATCGCCGCAAACGCCCTGCCCGACGTCGTCAACACCGCGACCATATGGCTGCCGCAGTGGGTCAGTTCGGGGGCGCTGCAGCCCGTGTCGCCGAGCATGCTTTCCGGTTCGGTCCGGTCCGACATCCTGCCAGCTCTTTACAACGTCGCCTCGCTCTACAAGGGCAAGATCTGGGGGCTCCCGTGGGCCGCCGGCACCCGGGCTTTGTTTTATAACAAGGGCCTTTTCCAGCAGGCGGGGCTCAACCCGAACGACCCGCCGACCGACTGGGCCGAGATGTACTCGGACGCGCAGGCGATCAAGGCCAAGACCGGCTCGTACGGCTATGCGTTCGAGGTCTCGGACCAACAGGCCTTCCGTTACTTTGGCTACCTGCTCATCAACGATGGGGGCAGCCTGCTCGCACCGAACGGCTCGGCAGCCTTCGACAGCCAGGCCGGCATCAACGCCCTCAGTTTCCTCGTGAAGGCCAATAAGGCGGGGTTGTCGCCCAACCCGATATCCAACAGCCTGGTCGACCTCGAAACGGTCTTCAAAGCTGGCAAGATCGGCCAGATGATCGACGACGCCTACTTCTTCGCCGAGATCCCCAAGGGCACGGTGAAGTGGGGCGTCGAGCGCATCCCTGTCGGGGCGCCCGGTATCCCGGGGGTCAACTGGGGCGTCACCGACGTCCTGGTGATCAACAAGAACGTGCAGGCGTCGAGCCTGAAACCGTTCCTCGACTACATCTACCAGACCGACATCCAGGCGAAGTGGGACGCTGCCGAGGGGTTCACGCCGCTCGAGCAATCGGAGCTGACCTACCCGGCATTTGACAACCCCGTCGAGAAGCTCTTCGTGCAAATGACAAAGGTGTCCCGGTTTGACCCGTTCTCGCCCGACTTCAGCCAGCTTCAGGTCCTGCTGAAGACGGCCGAACAGGAGGCGCTACTTGGCAAGGAAACCCCGGCGCAGGCGCTGGCTGCCGCTGCCAAGCAGTTTGACGCCCTCCCGGGCGCCTGATCGGGGCGCCCTCATATCCGTCCATATCATCCCGCCAGCGTGCGGCTATTAGGTGACTCTGGCAACGTGCTGGGCCCGCCCTGGACGACAGGGCGGGCTTGCGCGCCATGATGGCTTCAACTGCGGCCGTCACGGGAGGCGCTGCGGGCGAGCTTGGTGCGCCCGCAGCAAGCCCGGTCGCGCACCAGCGCAGGGTAGGCGCCAGGATCCGGGCCGGGCTCAACCACATCAGTTTCATCACGCTGGCGGCCATCCTGTGCGCCGTCTTCCTCTGCTACCCGGTACTCGACACCTTCTGGCTTTCGGTCCATAACGTCAACGAGTTCGGCCAGGCTCAAGGGTTCTCCGGGTTTGGCAACTTCTCGACGGTGCTGCACGACCCTGCGTTCACCGGCGCCGTGCTCAGGTCGGGAATCTGGACGGTGGTCGTGGTAGGGGTCACGACGGCTCTCGGGCTGTTTGTCGCAGTCCTGCTCAACCAGCCTTGGCGAGGGCGTGCCCTGGTCCGCAGCCTCCTGCTCCTGCCGTGGGTGTCGAGCCTCGTGGTGACGACCCTCCTGTGGCAATGGATGTCCGATCCCGATTTCGGGGCGCTCGACCATCTCTTGAGGGACGTCCAGATAATTCACGGCAACCTTTCCTGGCTCGGCAGTGCCGGTTACGCCCTGCCGCTCATGATGTGGATCGCGATCTGGGTGTCGGTCCCACCGACCGCTCTCATCATGCTGGCGGGGTTGCAAGGGATCGACCGCGACGTCTACGAGGCGGCGGCAATGGACGGGACGAGAGGGTACCGGCTCTTCGTCGACATGACACTGCCGTTGCTGCGGCCCGTTTTGACCGTAACGGTGCTGCTGAACGTGATCTTCGTCTTCAACTCGTTCCCGATCATCTGGATCCTCACCGAAGGCGGGCCCCTCGGGTCGACCAACACACTGCCGACTTACATGTACAACCTGGCCTTCGAGCTCAACGAAATGGGCGCAGCTGCGGCCGTAGCCGTGTTCATGTTTTTCCTCCTCCTCATTTTCTCGCTCATCTACACCCGGCTGGCCTGGAGGAACGTGAGGTGAGCCGGGCCGCCGAGGTCTCGCTCGACCATGTCGTGCGCGGTTCGAAGCCGGGCCGTGTCGTAACCCGGCTCGCCTTTGGCTGGGTCGTGGTCATCCTGCTCGCACCCTTCGTCGTCATGGCCCTCACCGCGGTAACGGGCAACCGTGCCATCGCAGTGCTGCCTGCGCGGTGGATCCCCAAGCAGGTCGCCTGGTCCAACTTCACATCGGCGTTCACGGCGGTCCCGCTCGCCAGGTACTTCCTCAACAGCACCATCATCGCCGGAGGCTCGACCGTCCTGAACGCGTTTGCCGCGGTCCCGGCCGCATTCGCCCTGGCTCGCCTGCGTTTCCGGGGCCGGCGAGCATTTCTCCTCTTCATCATCGCCACTCAGATGATCTCGCCGATCGTGCTCCTCATCGCCGCCTTCAAGCTGATGGTCGTGCTGCACATGATCAATACCTATTGGGCGTTGATCTTCATGGACGGTTCCGTGTCGCTGCCGATAACCATCTGGATAATGACGGCTTATTTCTCCGGGATCCCCCAGGAGATCCAGGACGCGGCAACCCTGGACGGCATAGGCAACTGGCGGATCCTGGTGGACCACTTCATACCGCTCGGGATCCCGGGGATCGTCACGGCGCTCGTCTTCAGTTTCGTGATCGCCTGGAACGAGTTCCTCTTCGCCCTCACCTTCGTGACCAACCCGACGATACGCCCCTTGACGACAGGCATATATGCGTTTGTCGGCGAGGCCGAAATACAGTGGAACTACCTCATGGCCGCATCCCTCCTGTCGATCGTCCCGGTCCTATTGATCTTTCTCGGCATCCAAAAGCGCCTGGCGGCAGGCCTGGTCGCCGGCGCCGTCAAGTAGGGGAGGAGCTCGTGGGCGGAGTGGTCCTGCAAGGGGTGTTCAAGATGTTCGGCGGCACGGCGGTGGTCGAGGACCTCAACCTGGAGGTGGGCGACGGCGAGTTCATGGTCCTGCTCGGCCCGAGCGGCTGCGGCAAGACGACGACCTTGCGGATGATCGCCGGGCTCGAGACTGCGACGTCGGGGCAGATAATCATCGACGGCCGTGTCGCGAACGACGTCCACCCGAGCCACCGGGACATCGCCATGGTGTTCCAGAATTATGCCCTCTACCCGCACATGACCGTCCGGCAAAACCTGGGCTACGCCTTGCGGCGGTCGGGTGCCGAAAAGCAGGCGGTGGCGACGGCGGTCGGCGAGGTTGCGGCGAGCCTCGGGCTTGCTCCGCTGCTCGACCGCAAGCCTTCGCAGCTCTCGGGAGGGCAGCGCCAGCGGGTGGCTCTCGGGAGGGCCGTCATCCGCCGGCCGAAGGTGTTCCTGATGGACGAGCCGCTTTCCAACCTCGATGCAAAGCTCCGTGTCGAGATGCGCAACGAGCTGGTCCGCCTCCAGTCGAGGCTCGGTACGACGACGATTTATGTCACCCACGACCAGGTCGAGGCGATGACGATGGGCCACCGGGTCGCGGTGATGCACGGCGGCCGTCTCGAGCAGGTCGGCTCACCTTTGGATCTCTTCGAGCGCCCAGTCAACCAATTTGTCGCAGGGTTTATGGGCCATCCTGCGATGAACATGTTCCAGGGAAGCGTCGCCAGGCACGCCAGTGGGCGGCGCTTCGTCGGCGGTGGTGTCGAAGTCCCTCTCCTGGAAAGCGATTGCCACGACGGGGAGTTCGTCTTCGGCATCAGGCCGCAGTACTTGCGGGCCACCCGGTACTCGGAGGGTGCCGTCCCTCCGCCGGACGCGATCGCCCGGGCGCGGGTCGACTTCGTGGAGCACCTGGGGACGGAGTCGTTCGGGGTCCTCACCGTCGAGGACCGGACGGTGGTTGCCAAGGTCGAGGTCGCCGACGGCATCGGCTCGGGCGACCCGGTCTGGCTTTGCGGAGGGCGCGAACGGGCGCAGTTGTTCGAGCTTTCGACCGGTGCGCGAGTCGTCGGCGGGGGCGCGAGCCGGGCCGGGGCTGCGGCGGTGGCTGTGGCTGCAGGTGCGGCGAGCGGAGCGGGTGCGGCGAGCGGGGCGCCTGCTGCGAGCGGAGCGCCTGCTGCGAGCGGAGCGGGTGCGGCGAGCGGAGCGGGTGCGCCATGACGTCCAACGGCGCTTCGGGGTGGTCCTGTGCCGGCGTTTGATGTCCTGGTGCGCAATGCCTTTGTCGTGGACGGGAGCGGCGCGCCGGGGCGCCGGGCCGACGTCGGTGTCCTGGACGGGTTGATAACCGCGGTCGGCACCGTACCCGAAGGGGCCGTGGCGCAAAGCGAGGTCGAGGCGAGCGGGCTCACACTTGCGCCCGGCTTCATCGACGTGCACACCCACTCCGACGTCACACTCCTCGGGCCTGACGCGGGCATCAACAAGATCTGCCAAGGCGTCACGACGGAAATGACGGGCAACTGCGGGTTTTCGGCCTTCCCGGTGACGCAGAGCCGGGCCCAGCTGCACAGCGACCACCTCGCCTACCTGGGGCCTGACGTAGCCGAGCTTCGCTGGTCCGATTTCGACGGTTACGCCCGCGCCGTCCAGGCCGCCGGGCCTGTGCAAAACGTGGCTTGCCTGGTCGGCCATGGTGCCTTGCGCATCGCCGTCGCAGGCAATACCGACGCCCGGCTCGACGAGGGCCAGAGCTCGCAAATCTGCAGCCTGCTGGCCACCTCCCTCGAACAGGGGGCTTTCGGTTTCAGTACGGGGCTCACCTACGTGCCTTCCATGTTCGGGTCGCTCCCCGAGCTGACGATGCTCGGTGAAGTCGCCGCCCGCTTCGGGGCTGTTTACGCCACCCACGCTCGTGCCTTTGCCGGGAGGGAGCGCGACGCGATAGCCGAGGCCATCGATGTGGGCCGCGGCTCGGGGGTGCGGGTCGAGTTCTCTCACCTTGCGATAAACGACCCGCGGTTATGGGGGACGGCCGCCGCCTCGCTCGCCCTGTTCGATGAAGCCCGCGCTGCAGGGACGGACGTGCAGTTCGACGTCTACCCGTACGATGCGTCGGCCTCATCGATCGCCCAGTACCTGCCGAGCTGGTTGACGTCCGAAGGGCCCGCGTCGAGACGGATGCTCGCCGACCCCGAGGTCCGCAGCCGAGCGTTCGCCGAGCTGGCGCAGGGCTGGTTCGGCGGTATCCCGTGGATGTGGGACCGGGTGCTCGTGACGCAATCGGGCCCGGACGACCACGAGACGCCGGGCCACACGATCGAGCAACTGGCGGTCGCGTGGAGCTGCGACCCGCCCGAGGTCGCGCTCCGCTTGTACGAGTCGCACGGCAATGCCTTGCAGGTGGCCCTTTTTTACCGGACCGAGGAGGACATGGTCGAGTTCCTGCGCCATCCTGCTTCAATTGTTGGTTCCGACGGGATCGCCATGGCGAAGCGATCCCTTGGGGAAAAGCCGCACCCGCGCTTCTACGGCACGTTCCCGCGGGTGCTCGGCCGGTATGTGCGGGACAAGGGCGTCCTCAGTTTGGAGGAGGCCGTCCGCAAGATGTCGGGCGAGCCCGCAGACCGCTTCCGCGTCTCGAAAAGGGGCTATGTGAAGCCAGGGTACGCAGCCGACCTCGTTATTTTTTCAGCCGAAGAGGTCGAAGACCGGGCCAGCTTCGCCGAGCCCAACCGGCTCCCGATCGGGATCGACAAGGTCTATGTGAACGGCCGTCTCGTAGTGGACTCGGGATCGTGGAACGGGCAGAGCGGAGGAGAGGTCCTCCGTTTGGGCAACGACTGACCCGTGGGCCACGGCTGGCAAGCGGGCCGCCAAGATCCCTGAACCATGCAGCGGACGCCTGCTAATACGCGCAAACCTGTTGGTCGTGCCCAGGGGAGGCTCCGATGAGCGAACAAGAAGGTCCCGCCGCTGGTTCATTTCCGTCCGGTGAGGGCTCCATCCCTCCGGCTGACGCACCGCAACCGGCGGGGTCGCCCTCGTCGTCCTTGGGAGCCAAGGAGCGGGAAAGCGCGCCCCGATGGTAAGTTTTCTTTACCAGCTGCTGCTGTTGGCGGCCGCGCTCATTTGCGTGGCGGCAGCTATCAATGCGGTCATCGAGCTCACCTACATTGGCAGCAGTTGAAAGCACAGTAGCCAGCCGGGGCGCCCTGGCCGCCTTGGCCCAGCGCTTCGCTCGCTTGCTTGCTCGGGTGCCCGTGCTGGCGCCGGCGTTGATGTCGGTGCTTGCGGGGCGCTAACGCTGGCGGCGGCGGGGGCTTGTTTTGGCATGAGTGCCTACGGTGGCGTTGACGGGTCGGGTTTGGCCAAAAGGACCGGCGAACCGGGGCACTAATTTCGCCTTTTGCAGTGGCGTGAATGGTCCCGGAGGCCGTTGGGTACGGTCCGGGTCGTGAGAGAGAGCCCGCTGGTCGCGTCCTGGGTGTGGGCCTGTGACGCCCATGGCTGCGACAAAAGGATCGTGCTCCGCCGTGACCGGACCGGGATGCGGTGGCTCGTCGACGGACGACTCGAGGCCGGCGTCAAAGGTGGGACGGACGTCGAAGTTCTGACTGCGGCGCGGTGGGTGAAAGACGGGGGACGCCTCTTTTGCGCCCGGCACGCTGAAAGGGCGGGCTTGCTGGCTCGAACCTGAGCCGCTATCGGGGTAGGGGTACCGGGAACAAGCTGGGTTTGGGCACACAGGGCCCGCCCGCTCTGCCTCGCTTACGAAAGTTGTCCGCTTGGCTGCAGGCAATTAGCCCGCTTTGCACGCTCAGGGTGTGCACGCTGAGGGACCGCGGAACTCTCTATGCCGCTTAGCGCTGTGCGGAGCCGTCGTGCCAGCGTCGGCCCGGCGGCGCCTTCCCATGGTCGAGGTCGACGCGGGCCTGGCGGGTGCGTCTTCGAAACGCATTGGACGACCCGCCGTGGCGTCGAGGCTATGGACTACAGCTACCCGCTCATGGACCTCACGGTGTACAGGCGCCAGGAGTCGTGGGAGGACTCACCTGCTGGCTGGTCTCAGCACGAGGGTATTTTCATGCGGGCCAACGGGCGCCCGATCTCCCACTGGTCGCGGCTCGAAGCCGGTCGCTCAGACGACCTCAGTTCGCCCTGACGCAGGTGCCCGTCCTCCGCTTGGCCCGCGCCACGACCCCCTCGCCGGCGCTGCCGGAACGACGCTGTGCTGACGACGGCCCGGCGCAGCCCGGCCGCCGTCGTCCTCGCCACCGCCCGGCTTGCTCGCTTGACGGCGAGGACGCCGGGTGACCGGGAGAAAGGGCGGGGCGGCACACGGTCGTCGGGGGAGCCCGGCAACGGGAGCGGCTTCCAGTCGCCTCCGTCGCGGCTGTCTGCGGTCAGGAGTGGGGCCGCAAGGAGGAGCAGGACGATGCCGGCAGCTATGAGGTAACCCATACATTGATACTGAGGCATGCAATACTTAAGATCAAGCAATTAGTCCTACCGGACGTTTTAGCTGTGCTTATATAATCTCACCGTGCTAGACCTGCGCCGGCTCAGGGTCCTGAAGGCCGTGGTGGAGACGGGTTCGATCTCGGGGGCAGCGGCGGAGCTGAGCTACACGCCATCTGCCGTGAGCCAGCAGATCGCTGCCTTGGAGCGGGAGACCGGGGCCGTCCTTTTCGAGCCTGCCGGCAGGGGAGTGAGGCCGACCGACGCCGCCCTCCTGCTCTGCGAGCACGCCTCGCGTGCCCTCGCCAACGTGCAGGAGGCTGAAGACGCGCTCGTGGCGCTGCGGTCCGGCCAGTTTGGCCGGATGCGTGTTGGCGCCTTCCCGACGGCAGGGTCGGCGCTCGTCCCCGCAGCGCTCGCGGCGTTCCAGGCCGGTTTCCCTCGTGTGGCGCTCGATTTGGTGGTCGCCGAGCCTGATGAGGCGCTCAACCGCTTGCGTGCCGGCGTGATCGACGTCGCCGTACTGGTGGAGGGCTTCGGGCCGGGCAACGAGCCCGATGACGGGCTGCACCGGCGCTATTTGCTGGCCGACCCGTTCAGGGCAGTGCTGCCTCGGGGCCATGCAATGGCTGCCAGGCGCACGATCGATATCAAGGCGCTCGCCAAGGAACGTTGGATAAGCGTCACCTCGTGCCCGGGGTACTGCCAGCAGGTGGTCAGCAACACGTGCAGGCAGGCTGGTTTTGACCCCTGCTACGGGCTCGAAGCCGACGAGTACCCGACGGCACAAGGCTTTGTGGCCGCGGGGCTCGGAGTAGCACTCGTGCCGCTTCTTGCCCTCGGAGCGGCGGTCCACCCCGGCGTGGTAGTGCGACGCCTCTCGGGCGAACAGCCGGTGCGCCAGATCTGGGCGGCAACGAGGACGGCGATCGCGCATCAGCTCCCGGTCGATGAAATGTTACGCAACCTGGAACAATCCGCCCGTGAGTTCCTTGCCTCGCAGAGCTAGTTGCTGATGGCGGCGGGAGCGGGCCCGGACGGGACTGGTGAGCCGGCCGGCCAGGGCGCGGTGCGTGTGCGGGCCGGCGATGGGGCAACTTGAGATGGCCGGGCAGTGATGGCTGACAGCGCCGGCGGGTACTCGTCCACGGTCGATATCGGTCATCTCGAGCCACCCGCGCTCGTCATCCACGGCGGTGCGGGCACTTTCGAATGGCTGCGGCGGCTGGGCGAGGGTGCCTCGGGGAGGATGCGTTCAGCTCTCGAGGAGTCTCTGAGCGAAGGATGGGGAGTGCTCGACGGCGGGGGTAGCGCCCTGGCGGCGGTTGTCGAGGCCGTGGCTTCCATGGAAAACAGCGGGATGTTCGACGCCGGGAGGGGCTCGGTGCCGACGACTGCCGGCACGATCGAGATGGACGCTGCCGTTATGGAAGGTGACGGTCACCGAGCGGGGGCGGTCTGCGCGACGACCTGGCCTGCGAACCCGGTAAGAGCTGCCTTGCTCGTCGCCCGTCTCGGCCTGCCGTCTGGCGGCGAGGCAGGTGCGGCCGGGGATGGGCCGCGACCGGCTGGGTCAGCTGGGTCAGCTGGGTCAGCGGGGCGGGCAGGGCGGGCGGGGACCGCGACCACGGATCGTCGGCTCGGGGGTGCTCAGGGTCGGGGTGGCGATGGCGGTTTTTGGCCCCTGCTGCTGGCCGGCAACGGCGCAGACGAATTTGCACGGGCGGCTGGGCTCGAGCGGATGTCGCACACCACTCAGGCACCGCGCCCTCCTGGCGCACCCGGGCACGGGACCGTCGGGGCGGTGGCAGTAGACGTAGAGGGCCATGTAGCAGCG
>DATJMJ010000072.1:0-16226 GCA_035508795.1 Acidimicrobiales bacterium | reverse complement strand
GGAGGACCTCCGGCCCGATTGCCAGTGCTCGCGCAAGGCAGAGCAACTGCTGCTGGCCGCCTGACAGGTTGAACGGTGACGAGTTGAGCCTGTGAGCCACGGCTTCCCAAAGCCCGACCTCGCGGAGCCGTGCCTCGACGATCCCGCGGTAGTGCTCTTTGTTTGCTATCCGGTGAGCTTTGACGCCCGAGAGGATATTGCCTGCGATCGACATCGGGAACGGGTTGGGCCGTTGAAAGACCATGCCGACACGCCGACGCAGCGCCATCAGCTGCACGCCGGGGCTATAAATGCTCGCATTGCCGAGCAGCACTTCACCCTTGTGCCAGTGCTTGGAAACCCTGTCGTTCATCCGGTTGAGCGACCGCAGGAAGGTGGTCTTGCCAGACCCGGTCGGCCCGATGAGCGCCGTGATGGCGCCCTTGGGGATAGCCACGTTGAGGCCCGACAGTATGGTCGCCGAGCCGAAACCCAAAGACAAGTCCTTCGCCTGCATCGAAATCGGCCGGGTGGCCCCGCCGACGATGATCGGCGGCGGATCGACGCTGACTGTAACGGGTGCAGGTCCGGGAGATGGGAAAGGCAAGGTCATCGCCGTGCGCGCCTCCCAGGGCCTGTCGCAACAAGGCTCACAATCCGAGCACTCTAGGGCGGCCAATTGAACACAAAGTGAACAAGGGGTTACAGGTGGTCGCGGCGAGGGTTAACAATGTTCCAGCGGTGGCCCAGCGCCCCGTCGTGTGCCTTGGCTTCAGCGCTCCCCCTGGTAGCGGTACCCGATACCCCTGACCGTCACGATCCGTTTGGGGTCTGCCGGGTCGTCTTCGATCTTGGAGCGGAGCCGGCGGATGTGCACTTCGAGGCTCGTACTGTCTAGAGCCGCCAGCGGGCCCCAGAGCCTGGTGATCAGGGTTGCCCTCGCCAGGACGATGCCGGCGTTTTCCATCAACAACCTGAGCAGTTCGAACTCGCGCAGGGCCAGGTGTACCCGCCGGTCGCGCAGGGTCACTTCGTGGCTGTCCGGGTCGAGGCGCACCTCCCCCACCCGCAAGGCCCGGTCGCCGAGCGCCGGTCGCGCCCCTGACGGCGGTGCCCGGCGGAGCACGGCGCGGACCCGGGCGACCAGTTCGGCGGGCCGCAGGGGGAGCACGAGGTAGTCGTCGGCGCCCGAGGCGAGAGCATGGGTGACAAGGTTTTCGTCGTCGGGCCCCGTGAGCAGGACAGGAAAACCCGGCACCTGCTGCCAGAGGCTTTCGCAAAAGGTAATGCCGTCGCCTTCGAAGCGGCCGTCGACCAGTGCAGCGTCGGCTCGTCCCCCGGCCACGGTCGCGATCGCTGTGCCCGCGTCGCTTGCAACTACTACCTCGAACCCTGAGTTCTCGAGGCCTTCGGGTACTGCCCCGCTCCCGAGGGGGTGGGCTATGAGGATCGCCATCCCGACAGTGGGCCGGTGCGGGGCTGGCGCCGGCAGCCGTGCAGGATCTTTCCCGGCCGTTCCCGAGCCCGGCGCCGCCCCCGGGCCGCGGCCGGTGTCGGCAGGCTGGTCTCGCTCGCTGCCGTCCCCCGCAGCGCCGTCCCTCGCAGCGCCGTCCCCCGCAGCGCCGTCCCGCCCAGCGCCGTCCCGCCCAGCGCCGGCTCGCTGGTTGCCGTCCCCCGGGTTCTCGACCTGTCCTGAGCTGCGGTGCCGCTGCGGGCCCCCGTCGCTCAGCGCAGCGCCGGTGCCATCCTGCCCGGGCCGGGCAGTTTCGCGGGCATCGGCGTAGCTGTTGGTTGGACCTGCTCCGGCGACCTCGGCACCGGGGCTGTCAGTGGCAACGCTGTTACCGGTCACCGGCGATGCCGTCAGAGCTGAAGGCCTCATTCGCACCCCGACCTGCCGCCTGGGCTCGACAAGCCGTGGGCCTGACGGTCATTTTCCGCGGACACCTCGTCTAGCTGCGATCTTTAAAGTGTCGGCCGCTTACCTGACCAATGCGTGACGCTCAGGTGAACGGCATGTGACTAACCCATGAAAGCCTGGTCCGTCCTGCTGGTCAAGCGGCGCTCAGGTAGTTGGCGTCGGCTCGCGCACCGGGTCAGGCTCGGGCCGCACGAGCACGAAGAGCATGGATGCGGTCGCAGCCACCTCTCCATGCACGCTGGCGACGCCATGAGCCTTGCCCGCAAAGCCACCCATTTGATCGAGCTCGGTCGTCATTTCCAGGAGGTCTCCCGGTCTCACCTGGCGCCGGAAACGAGCCTTGTCGATCCCGCCGAACAGCGGCAAGAAGCCCGCAAAACGGGGTTCCGAGAGAAGGAGCACCGCACCGAGCTGTGCCAAGGCCTCCACCATCAGGACCCCGGGCAGCGTAGGGCGGCCGGGGAAATGGCCGCGGAAGAAATCTTCGCCCCCCGTCAGCTGCCATCGCCCGCTGATCCTCCGGCCAGGTTCGATCGAAACGACCTCGTCCACGAAAAGGAACGGGGGTCGGTGAGGTATGACGTCCGAAGGGACAGGGAGCGAGGCCGGCGGGATGCTCAATGCCCCATACCGAGCCCGCCGTCGATGGGGACCACGGCGCCCGTCAGGTAGGCGGCTTCGTCTGAGGTCAGCCAGCTCACAAGGGCAGCCACCTCCTCGGCGGTCCCAAAGCGCTTGAGAGGGATCTGGCCGAGCACTTCGCCCCGGCGTCCCTCGCTCAGCGCCGCCGTCATGTCTGTCTCGATGAAACCAGGGGCGACCACATTGACCGTTATGTTGCGGCTGCCGACCTCACGGGCCAAGCTCCTGGCGAAGCCAACCATGCCTGCCTTGGAAGCGGCATAATTCGCCTGGCCAGGCGCGCCTGAAAGGGCGACGACGGACGAGATGAGGACAATCCGGCCCTTCCTGGCGCGAAGCATCTTGGGGAGAGCCCTCCTCACGACCCTGAACGTCCCAACAAGGTTGGTGTCGACAATGCCGGCGAACGAGTTCTCGTCCATCTGCAGGAGGAGCTTGTCGTCGTTGGTCCCGGCGTTCGCCACCAGGGACTCGATCGGGCCGAGATCCTCCTCGACCGTGCCGATGGCCCTGTCGACGGCTGCCGCGTCGGTGACGTCACAGGCAACGGAGTAAAACCCGTCAACGGGGGCCCCCCGTGTGGTCACCGCGACCCGGTCGCCACGTGCCCGGCAAGCTTTGGCAACGGCGAGACCGATCCCCCGGTTGCCCCCGGTCACAAGCGTTACCCGAGCGTTGGCGGTCCCGACGCCGTCTCCCCCGCCGTTCGGCTTCGCCGGACTGTCAGCCATCAGCGCTCGGGGGCCGCATTTTCTCGCGGCTCAGAGATTTGAAGGGGATGGCGCAGGCTCTGCGCACCTATGCGCCCGTCGTGTGGTAGCCGCCGTCGACATGGACGATTTCACCCGTAGTCGCCGGGAAAAGGTCTGACATCAAAGCCACACAGGCCTTGGCGACCGCGCTCGAGTCGTTCACGTCCCAGCCAAGGGGAGCCCTTGTACCCCAAACGTCCTCGAAGCGGTTGATCCCCGGAATTGACCTGGCGGCAACCGTGCGCAGGGGCCCTGCTGCCACGAGGTTGACGCGGACATGGTGCTGGCCGAGGTAGCGCGCGAGGTAGCGCGAGGTCGATTCGAGCGCTGCCTTTGCAACCCCCATCCAGTCGTAGCCGGGCCATGTCACGGCGGCGTCGAAGTCGAGAGCTACGACTGCGCCCCCGCCGGATGCCTCGAAGAGCGGCAACAGTCCCACCGAAAGGGATTTGAGAGAGTACGCCGAAACCTCGACGGCGACGCGCACATCCTCCCACGGAGCGCTCAAGAAGGTCCCGCCAAGGCAGGACTGGGGCGCGAAGCCGATCGAGTGGAGCATGCCGTCGAGGGCGCCCCATCGGCTGCTCAAGTCCGCGAACAACCGCTCTAAGTGCTCCGGCACCGTCACGTCCAATTCGAGCACGTCGGGCGGGTGCGGCAGGTGCTTCGCCACCCTCCGGGTAAGGGACATCGCCCGGCCGAAGCTCGTCAGGACGATCTCAGCGCCCTCGCGCTGCGCAAGCTCGGCTACCCCGTACGCGATCGAGTCGTCTGTCAGGACACCCGTTATGAGCAGGCGCTTGCCCTCGAGGAGAGCCACGGTCGGCCACGTTACACTGCCGCCTGGCATTGGCCGCTTGGCCTGCCCTTTGGCAGGTCCCTTCGCTCCAGCGCTGGCTGGCCCGATGGCGGGAGGCTGGCCGGGAGCCCGCTCGGAGGGCACGTCACCCTCCGAGCACCACGATCAGCGGCCGCTCGGCTAGCCTCTGGGCGATGGAGGGTGCGGAGATTGAGGGGAAGATGAACCGGGACGAGGCGTTCACCACGTTCCAAGGGTGCGTGGCCGAGGTGCTTGACATCGACCCCGGCCTGGTAAGGCCCGAAGCTCGCTGGGCGGAGGACCTCGACGCAGACAGCCTCGCCGTCGTTGAGATAACACTGGCGATAAACGACGCCTTTTCAATCCGGTTGCCCGATGTCGACCCGACGAAGCTCAACACCGTCGGGCAGGCTTTCGACATCGTGGCCGACCTCGTCGGCGTCTAGAGCGGGGCTCGCTCCCGGCGCCATCGCCGCCGGCAACCCGGGCTCCCATTAGCGCGGGCTGGCGACCCTCCGCCGGCTGCTGACCCCCGCGGGTTGCTGATCCCCGCAGGCTGCTGACCCCCGCGGGTTGCTGACCCTCCGCCGGACGCGGCCCGTGCCCTTTACTTCTTGTCGGCCGGCTTACCGCCCGGCTTCCGCGTGGTCCGAGAGGTACCGGTCCTGGGCCTCCAAAAGGATCCTCTCGGCTTCGGCCCGGGGACGCCAACCCTTCGGAGTCGTGCCTTTGCCGGGCTCGATCGACTTGTAGATCGCGAAGAAATGTGCGATCTCCTCGAGCTCGTGAGGCGGGAGGTCATCCAGATCCTGAACCGCCGCCTGGCGAGGGTCGCTTGCCGTGACGCATAGGAGCTTTGCATCCTCGCCGTGCTCGTCTTCCATCAGGAAAACTCCCACTGGCCTCGCGCGAACGTGGCACCCGGGGAAGGTTGGTTCTTCGAGGAACACCATCGCGTCGATCGGGTCGCCGTCGCCCGCCAGTGTGCGGGGGACATAGCCGTAGTCCTCGGGGTAGCGGGTAGCGGTGAAAAGCATCCGGTCGAGCCAGATTTGACCCGTCTCGTGGTCGGCCTCGTACTTGTTGCGCGTCCCCTTCGGTATCTCGACCACAACCTCGACGTCCATCGCCTCATGGTAGACCTGAGCCGTGGACTGGCCTTCTGGCGCTCCTGACGGCGGGGCAGCGAACGGGTCACCAACCGGCGCACCAAGGGGGGCCCCGGACGTCGTCGTCTTCGGCAGCCTCAACCTCGATCACGTAGTTACCGTCGAGGAGCTGCCGAAACCTGGCCAAACCGTTGGCGGCAGTTCGTACATCTCGGTGCCGGGCGGCAAAGGGCTCAATCAAGCGGTAGCAGCCTCCCGCCAGGGTGCTCGAGTAGCAATGGTGGCCTGTGCGGGCGAAGACGCGCCCGGGGGGCTGCTCCTCGGCGTGCTCTCCCGGGAAGCGATCGTCTCCGGCGGCGTCCGCCGGGCCGTTGCAGCCCCTACGGGCACGGCGCTGATAACGGTGGCGCGAGGTGGGGCTAACACGATTGTCGTAGCCGCCGGAGCAAATGGCGAACTGGGGGCCGCCGACGTCGAGGCGGCTCGAGAGGTTCTCACGGTCAGGACCGTCGTCCTGGCCCAGCTCGAAATCCCCTTGCCTGCGGTGGGGGCCGCGCTCCACCTTTCGCGCGAGCGCGGTTCGAGGGCGGTCCTCAACCCCTCGCCGGTCGAAGCTGGTTTTAGCCCGGAACTCCTGGAGTTGGTTGACGTCCTGGTGCCGAACGAGGGCGAAGCTCTTGCTATCAGTGGGCGCGCAACAGTAGAGCAAGCCGCCGACTGGTTCCTCGGGCACGGGTGCGGCGCCGTGGCGATCACCCTCGGGGAGGCTGGCGCCCTGGTGGCACAGCCGGGGCGCTCGACGGTCCACGTCCGGGCCTTCAGCGTCGACGCCGTGGACACGACCGCTGCCGGGGACGCGTTTTGCGGGGCCCTTGCGGCGGCACTTGCCGGTGGCCACGACCTGCTGGAGGCGGCGAAGCGAGGCTGTGCAGCCGGCGCCTTGGCAGCGACGGTGCTGGGGGCGGTGCCGAGCCTGCCCTCGAAGGAGGCTGTCGACCGGATCTTGTCCGGGCAGGTCGAGTAGCGCAGTAGGGGAGCGGGGCGGGGCCCGTCCGGTGTCCCCCGCACGGCCCCGCCACCCCTATGGCGTCCGCCGGCACAACAGCGCACCGGGGCACGCACCCCCGTGGCGTCTACCCTCCACGGCATCGCGTCCCACCTCGCGTCCCACCCCGGCGGCATACTGCTCAGTGGGCTTGCCGGCGCCCCAATGCCGTGCCGCAATCCTCGAGATCGCCCGCCAGTCCGGGGAGCGGCTCGGGTGGCCACAGTGGCGTCCAGGAGGTGCCGTGCCCGGCAAGCATCCCAGGCTTTGCGTGTCTTGCGGCCAGACCGTGCGGAGGTCCGATGGTCCCGAGCAGGCAGGCGCGCGCCTTGTTTGCCGTAACGCTTGGTGCGCCTCAGGACGGCGGCCCCTCGACGCCGTCTACGCGATAGGCAACTACGAGGGTGCCTTACGGCGCGCCATCGTCGCTTACAAGTACAAAGGCGACCTTCGATGGGTACGGCCCTTCGCAATGATGCTCGTCGGGTTCCTCGAGCGGCACGCCAATTGGTTCGAGCAGTACGGCGTCATCTGCCCGGTCCCTTCTTTCCGTGGGCCTGGCGCCCGCCGTGACTTCGGGCACGTAGAGCTGCTTTGTTCGGAGCTCGCCACCTTGGCCGGTCCGGCCTGGCCCGTCGAAAGATTGGTCAGCAAAAAGATGGAGACCCCACCGATGAGCGTCAAAACGCAGTCGGAGCGCCGCCGGAGCGGCCGCACCGTCCTTCGACGAGCGATGACGGTGCCAGTCGGGACAGTCGTGGACGGGAGCCGGATCCTGGTCGTGGACGATGTCTGCGCTTCGGGCGAGACGCTCCTTGCGGTGGCGGGCGCCCTCAAGGCTGCCGGGGCCTGTGAGGTGAGCGGCCTGGTCCTGGCCCGAGCGTCCTGGCACGACCCCCTAATCTCGTTACGACGATGAGCGAAGAGCCGTTTACAACGACGAGCGAAGAGCGCCTGATCGGGCTGACGATAACGGAGGTGCGTTCCGCCGTCCCGCTCCGGCCGGGCCAGGAGGCCGGGCTCGTCGTCGTGGCCGAGCTGGAGGAGCCGTTCCGGGCGCTGCACATCTACATAGGTCAGGCAGAGGCTCGAGCGATCCAGGCCGGCCAGCGTGGCGAGCACCCTTCGCGACCGTCGACTTGGGACCTCCTTATCCTCGCCCTGGAGCTCTACGACGCACGTCTCGTGAAAGCCGTTATCGATGGTGCCGAAGAAAAGAGGCACTTCTTTGCGACTCTGCGGCTCGAGGGCACAGCCGGTGCGCACAACCTGGCGTGCAGGCCGTCGGATGCGATTGCTCTCGTCGTCCGCACGCCAGGCGCAGGCCTTTTCGCCACGGAGCAAGTGCTGGCGGAGGCCGGGCACTACCCATAGCTCCGGCTCCGGCTCCGGCTCCGGCTCGGGCTCCGGCTCCGGATCGGGCTCCGGCTCGGCTCGTGGCGCGCAAGGCCGGACGTCGGCCCCAGCTCACCCCGTCAGTTATTGCCCAGTTATTGCCCGAGCTCGACTCTCGTCGGGGGGGTTTCAGCGCTCGTCATCGTCATCACAATGGCGCCTATGTTTTGGGCTGCCCGAAGGTCGTCCTCAACTTGCCGGAGTGCCTCCAGCCGCTCGGGGGGCCCGAAAACCTCGACGAGCCGGACCGGTGAGCGCGGGCCCACCTTCGCCTCCGACTTCGCCCGGCGGACGGACGCGAGCAGTTCTACCGCCAGGGAGTAGACGTCGCCAGCGCCTTGCGGGCCGGCCCCCGGACCGTTCCCGGCACCGGTCCCCATTTCGTCGCCGGCGTGAGGGAAGTGAGAAGCGCCCCCAGGCAGGTGAGCGGGGGCCCCTGACCACGGCTCGCGGCGTGGCTTCGTGCCCGGCTCGTGCCCATCTCCCGGTCCCTCTAGCGGTCCCAGCCTCGCTCCCGGTCCCAGTTCCGGCCCCGGCCATGGGGCCCGGTGGACCGAACCCGCCTGCCACCACGACCACGCCTCTTCGGTCACGAAGGGCATAAACGGGGCGAACAATCGGAGGACCACCGACAGGCTCGTGACCAAGGTCGCCCGAGCGTCGGTCGCACGCCGATGGCCCATTTCGCCGTAGGCACGTGGCTTGACGAGCTCCAGGTAGTTGTCGCAAAAATCCCAGAACCAGGCTTCGGTGCGTTCGAGCGCCCTTGCATAGTCGTAGTCCTCGAAAGCAATGGTCGCGCCCGAAACGACCTGCCAGAGGCTCTCGAGCAGGGCACGGTCGACCGCTTCGCCGGACCGTGGCGCGCCGGCCGGGGCTGTCGGGGTTGCCCCCGAGTCCTTGGGTGTTGGTGCCCCCAGGTAGTGGGCAGCCAAGGTGCTTGCCGCCACCGCCGCCTCCTCGGGAGCCGGCTCTTGCCCGTCCTCTGCCACCCAAAGCCGGGGGCTCAGGACAAACTTCGAGGCGTTGAGGATCTTGAGGGCGAGCTTCCTCCCCACCTCCATCTGCCCCTCGACGAAGGCAGTATCAGCTCCGGGCCGTCCCGATGCGGCCCAGTAACGGGCGCCGTCCGAGCCATGCTTGTCGAGCAGATCTTGAGGTGTCACGACGTTGCCCACCGATTTCGACATCTTTTTGCGGTCGGGGTCGAGCACCCAGCCCGAAATTGCGGCATTGGACCAAGGCAATAACCCATGCTCCAGGTAGGAGCGGACGACCGTGGAGAACAGCCAGGTCCTGATTATGTCGTGCCCCTGGGGCCGCAAGTCCATCGGGAAGACCCGTGACCACCGGTCCCCCGCGGACGGATCCTCCCAACCCCCCGCGATCTGAGGGCTGAGAGACGAGGTCGCCCAGGTGTCCATGACGTCGCCTTCTCCCATGAACCCACCGGGCTGCCCACGCTGCGAAGGGGAGTACCCGGCGGGCACGTCTGTGGTCGGGTCGACCGGCAGGTCTGCCTCGTCCGCCAGGAGCGGTGATGAGTAGTCCGGCTCGCCGTCGGGGCCCAAGCTGTACCACACGGGGAAGGGGATCCCGAAGAAGCGCTGCCTGCTGATCAGCCAGTCGCTCGTCAGGCCGTTGACCCAGTCTTCGTAGCGGGCCCGCATGTAGCCGGGGTGCCATTTGAGCTCCCTGCCGCGCTCGAGGAGCGCATCCCTGTAAGCGAGCGTGCGGATCCACCACTGGCGGCTCGTGACTATCTCGAGCGGCCGTTCGCCACGCTCGTAAAACTTGACCGCGTGTGTGATCGGTGCGGGTTCTCCTTGTAGTTCGCCCGTTTCGCGCAGCAGCTCGACAACCCGCCTTTGTGCGGCGGCGGCGCGCTTACCTGCAAGCTCGGACGTGTAAATAGACTGGCCGGCAAAGCTCAGCCCCTCCGGCGGCACGGGTAAGAGGCGCCCGTCCCGCCCGACGATGGCCCGGACGGGCAACGCGAGCTCGCGCCACCACGTGATATCGGTCACGTCCCCGAAGGTGCAGACCATTGCGGCACCGGTCCCCTTGTCCGGGTCAGCGAGCTCGTGGGCGAAGACGGGCACGGAGGCACCGAAAAGTGGCGTAACGACTCGAGATCCCACGAGCCGCGCATACCGTTTGTCCGAGGGGTGGACGACGACGGCGACGCAGGCGGGCAGGAGCTCGGGGCGAGTAGTGCCGATGAGGAGGCCCTCTCCGTCGTCGCGGTGAAAAACAAGCGTATGGAAGGCGCCCGGCTGTTCCCGGTCCGCGAGTTCCGCTTGTGCAACGGCAGTTTGAAAATCGACGTCCCACAACGTCGGCGCCTCGGCTGCATAAGCCTGACCACGCTGCAACAACCGCAGGAAGGCACGCTGGGATGTGCGCCGCGACCTTTCGCCGATGGTGGTGTAGAGATTGCGCCAGTCGACCGAAAGCCCGAGGTGGCGCCAGATTTCCTCGAAAACTCGCTCGTCGTCAACGGTAAGGCGTTCGCAGAGCTCGACGAAATTTGGCCTGCTCACACTGACGGGTTGCTCGCCTTTTTTCAATCCGCCTTGTGCGGGGGGCGAAAAGGCCGGTTGGTAGGGCATGGAAGGGTCGCACCTGACGCCGTAATAGTTCTGGACGCGCCGCTCTGTCGGCAGGCCATTGTCGTCCCAGCCCATTGGGTACCAGACGGCGTAGCCCTGCATCCGCTTGTACCTCGCGACGGTGTCGGTGTGGGTGTAGGAAAAAACGTGACCGATGTGGAGGCTCCCGCTCACCGTCGGGGGCGGCGTGTCGATCGCGTAGACGCGCTCGCGGGGCGCATCGTCGTCGAAGTGGTAAGTCCCGTCCCGCCTCCAGCGTTCCTTCCATTTGACCTCGAGGCCTTGGAGCACCGGGCGCTCGGGCGCCCCCTGGAGCCCCGCCCCACCCGGCGCCCGGGCGGGTGCCAGAGCCGCCGCCGGGCCGGTGGCGGGAACCGCCATTGAACCTGCAGCGGGACCAGCTTCTGGGCCCGCCTCGGGACCAGCCGTTGGACCCGCCACCGGGCCCGCCGAGGCAGCGAAAGCCCCGGCGCTCCCCGCGCCGCCGTTGAGCGTGGTGTCGGACATGTTCCCGCTACGGTACTTGCTGTGTTGGCGCTCCTGGACACAGCGACCGGGCAAGTCGCGCCCCTGGAAGAGCGCGACCCGGGCCGGCTGGCGCTTTACGTGTGCGGGCCGACCGTCGCCGGCACGCCGCACCTCGGCCATGCCCGCTTCACCCTCGTCTGGGACACGCTCAGGCGGTACCTGACCTGGAGAGGGACGCGAGTCCATTTCGTTTCCAACATCACCGACATCGAGGACAAGATCATCGCCCGTGCTTGCGAGGAGGAGCGCAGTACGGAGGAGGTGGCAGCTCGGTACGAGGCGCTCTGGTGGGAGGTCATGGACGCGCTCGGCGTCCTACGGCCCGACGACACGCCGCACGCGACCGCGTATGTGCCCGACATGGTCGAGCTCATCGCCGGCCTCGTGGACCGTGGTCACGCTTACCTGGGGAACGACGGCGTCTATTTTTCGACCGGGTCGTTGCCCGGCTATGGGCTGCTCGCTCACCAGGACCTGGCGAGCCTGAAAGCAGGGGCGAGGGTCGAGGTGGCCGAAGAGGCGGGTAAGCGCTCCCCGCTCGACTTTGCTCTCTGGAAGTTCGCAGTGCCCGGGCCGGCGTCGCCCGTATGGCAGGCGCCGTGGGGGACCGGGCGGCCGGGATGGCACACCGAGTGCGTCGTGATGTCCCTCGACCTGCTTGGTGAGGGTTTCGACCTGCACCTCGGAGGGCTCGACCTCGCATTCCCGCACCACGAGAACGAGCGTGCCCAGGCAGTCGGTGCAGGTAAGCGGTTCGCACGTCGCTGGGCGCACAACGGGATGGTCCTCGACGAGCGTGGCGACAAGATGAGCCGCTCGGTCGGCAATGTGATGTCGTTGCCTGGCCTCCTCGAACGTTACGACCCGAGGGTGTTGCGAGTGCTCGTCCTGAGCACCCACTACCGTTCACCTCTCGCTGTAACGCCTGAGACGATTGAAAACGCCCAGGGGGTGCTCAACCGTCTCGACAATTTCGCCCGTGAGGCGCGGGCGCTCGGCCTCCCGGCGGCCACGCCCGACCGGGCAGTCGTCGAGCGGTTCCGGTGGCGCCTGGACGACGATTTAGACACGCCTGGGGCCTTTTCGGTGATCTTCGGTGCAATACGGGACTCGCGCGCCCAGCCCGAGCGGGCGGCGGCGCTCGCCGCTGCCGTGAGGGATTGCTGCGAGAGTGCTTTCGGGCTACGTCTCCCGTTCGAAGTCGAGGAACTCGGCGAAAGGGTGACCGAGCTGGTGGTAGCGCGCGACGCGGCGAGGTCCAGGGGAGATTATGGCGAGGGCGATTCCATCCGGGCCTTGCTTCAAGAGATGGGCTACGTCGTAGAAGACGGGCCAACCGGCACCACCGTGCGGCGCCAGGCGTAGCTCCCGGCTCGGGCGCCAACCGCACGGCCGGCCGGCTCAACAGCAGTCTCTCGGCGCCCGCCTCGCCCCGGGTGCACCTGCCGTGTACTGGCACCACCCTGCGCAGGTCGGCTGCCCCCCTTGTGCCGCCCAGTGCTCGGCAAGGACACTGGCGGGCGTGGGGTCGCCGTGGGTGCCGTCCGTTTCGTAACCCTCGCGATGGCGCGGTACCGCTGGAGGGCGTGGCTTGCGATCTGCTGTCTCGTGAGCCTTGCAAGCGGGTTCGTGCTGGCCGCCACCGACGCCGGCGACAGGACGGCTGAAGCTTTCCCTGACTACGTCGCCGCGCACGGGTTCGACGCTTTCCTCTACAGCCCGAGCCCGTTGCCCCAGATAGCCAAACTGCCGGAGGTCACCTCGGTCATAGCGATCGGTTCCCCGGCCAACGGGGTGCCGGTGTGCGCCTGCACGCGCTCGCTCACGGGCAACGACGACGTCAGCGTCTTGTTGGTCCCCCCGGCGGAGCTCGGGCACCTCGTCAAACTCGTCTCCGGGCGGATGCCTGACCAGGCCGATCCCGACGAGGTGCTGGCTTCTTACACCTTCCATAGTGACCTCGGTGTCCACCTGGGCACGGTCATGCGGGTCCCCTTTGCCGCCCCGTCGCAGCGTGCTGCGGTGTTCGCAAGTGCCAACGTAAAGCTTTCGGGGCCAGACCTTGCCTTCCAGGTCGTTGGGATCTCGGTGGCAGAGTTCGAGTTCCCGGCGACGGGCTCAACTAACTACACGCTCTACGGCACGGCCGCGCTCGCCAGGAGGCTCCGCGGTCGGACCGTGAACTTCTACCAGTACGTGGTCAAATTACGCCACGGTGCCGCCAGCCTTCCCGAGTTCGAGTCCCAGGCGCGCGCCATGGGGGGCTTGTACGTTACGGACCTGGACAGTTTCGCCAGCACTGTCAGTTCCTCCATCCACCCCCAGGCAGTCGGTTGGTGGGCACTGGCGGTCCTCATGGGGTTGGTCGGGCTCATCGTGGTCGGCCAGGCTCTCGGCCGCCAAGCCGTCGTCGAAGCAGGCTCGTACGGCCCGCTCCGCGCGTTGGGCACCTCCCCCCGCCAGTTCGTGCTGCTCGGCCTGACGAGGGCTGCGTTCGTCGCTGTCGCCGGTGCGGCTGGCGGGGTCGTCCTTGCGTTCGGGCTGTCGGCTGTCGCCCCTGTGGGCGAGGCTCGGCTGGCAGACCCGGGCGCCGGGTCCGTTTTCCACGCGCCCGTCCTGCTGCCGGGCGGTGCCGGTTCGGCGCTCGTGGTCTTCGCTCTCGGCATATGGCCGGCGTTCAGGACATACCGGGCCTCGGCGTCACCGCAACGTTCGCCGGTCGGCGTCCCGTCCCGTGTGGTTGGCGCTCTGAGCAGGGCCGGTGCGCCTCCTACCGCCGTGATCGGCGTGCGCCACGCTCTCGAAAGAGGCAGGGGCCGCAGTTCAGTGCCCGTGAGGTCGGCCCTGCTGGGCGCGGTGATGGCAGTCGCCGCCCTCTGCGGCACGGCGGTGTTCAGCTCGAGCCTTGGTCACCTCACCAGTACCCCCTCGTTGTACGGCCAGCCTTTTGACGCCTGGTTCGGTGCCAACAGCACCGGCAGCGCTGCACAAAACGAGGCCATGTTCGACAGCATCGTGCGCGCCCGGGGCATATCTGGGGTGACGCTGGGCGTGACTGGCGACGTCAGCGTCAACGGCGAGGTGGTGGACGCCCTCGCCGGCAGCAGCCTTCGTGGCTCGTTGCTGCTGACGGCTGCCAGCGGGAGACTGCCGGCAGCGGCAGGAGAAGTGGCCCTCGGGACGACGACGCTCCGCCAGGTCGGGGCGCATATCGGTTCGGAGGTCACCGTGACTCTGCCGACGCCGACGGGTGGCACCCGCAGCGAGCGCTTTCGAGTGGTAGGTTCAGCGGTCTTCCCGCCCGACTTCGGCACCGGACGTCTGGGCGCAGGTGCGGTGTTCTCGCTCCAAAGCTTTTTGGGGGGCCTCTGCCCGCCCGGCCCCAAGCAGACGGCC
Organism: Acidimicrobiales bacterium; assembly: GCA_035508795.1. Lineage (GTDB taxonomy): Bacteria > Actinomycetota > Acidimicrobiia > Acidimicrobiales > Palsa-688 > DATJMJ01. The sequence goes on along the minus strand of DATJMJ010000072.1, from coordinate 2,027 downwards.
TGCTACTTCCGGGGTCTTGTCGCGACCTCGGGCGCCGTGCTGGTAAAGGCCGCAAGGGGCGCGACGGGGGCCTCGGTTCTTTCTCAGCTCGAACGGGCCTACTCGACGGAGCTCAACCTTCCCAAGCCGCCGACCGACCTGGTCAATTTCGGGCAGGCTGTCAACTTCCCGCTGATCTTCGGTGTCGTGTTGGTGATTTTCGGTGTCGCGACCCTCCTCCACCTGCTCGTAGCCAGCGTTTCCCGCCGGCGCCAGGAGGTAGGGCTGCTGAAGGCGATCGGGTTTGCTCGTTCTCAGGTGGCCTTAGCCGTCGTGTGGCAGACGAGCACTATCGCCGTCGTGGGGATAGTGGTAGGAGTCCCCGCGGGCATCGCCGCAGGTAGGGCGGTTTGGCAGGCGTTCGCCGGCAACCTTGGAGTGCTCCCGGTCGCAGTGGTGTCCGTCGCATGGATGTCGGCGCTTGGCTTGGGAGTGCTCCTCGTCGCCAACCTGCTCGCTGTCGGCCCCGCCATCTTTGCCTCGCGGCTCCGGCCGGCCAACCTCTTGAAGAACGAGTGATCGGCCACCGACCTGCAAACCCCGAACAGCCCAAGGGGCCAGCCGCCTAGCGAAGACGACCTCTGTCTAGTGGGCCGGGGCCGCGGGCGCGGCTGCCGACGAGCCGTTGCCCGAATGGGGGGCGAGAACGCCCGCCAGCAGGTTGGTCAGCTCCACGGGCACCACGAACTTGGTCGAGGGCGACGAACCGATCTGCTTCAGCGTCTCGAGGTACTGGAGCGTCATCGTGGTCTTGTCGACGTCGCCGGCCACCTCGAGGATGCGCCGCAGCGCCGCTGCGAAGCCCTGGGCGCGCAGCTCGGCGCTCTGGCGGTCGCCTTCGGCCTGGAGAATGGCCGACTGCTTTTGGCCCTCGGCCACCGTGATCGAAGCGGACTTCTGGCCTTCGGCCTCGGTCACGAGCGCACGCCTCGAGCGCTCGGCGCCCATCTGGCGGGTCATAGCTTCGAGAACGGCAGGAGGCGGCTTGATCTCACGGACCTCGACATTGGTGACTTTGACGCCCCAACGTTCGGTGACGTCGTCCAGCTTGATCCGCAGGACGCCGTTCATCTCCTCCCGCTTGGACAGCACGTCGTCGAGCGACATGTCCCCTACGACCGAACGCAGCGTGGTCGAGGCGATATTGATGGCAGCACCCTTGAAGTCCTGCACCGAAAGCACAGAAGTGAGGGGGTCGAGCACCTTGTAGAAAATGATGAAGTCGATGGCGATGGCCGCGTTGTCCTGGGTGATCGCGGTCTGATGAGGGATCTCGAGGTACTGCTCACGCAGGTCCACCCAGGTAATGCGGGTGGTTATCGGGTTGATGACGATCAGCCCCGGGCCACGTGTGCCCGAGGCACGGCCCAGCTTGAAAACAACGACACGCTGGTATTCCCGCACGATCTTGATCGAGACGGCAGCACCGGTGAAGGCCAAGACGACTAGTACGGCGACTATCGCGACTACGAGAGCGATCACGCCTCCTCCTCTTTGTTATGACGGGGGCCATCGGCCGCAGGGGCCGGGCCCAACACTTCCGGGCCTGGGATGCTGCCCGCCTCGGACCAGACCAGTAGCCGGACGCCTTCGACCCGTGACACGTGCACCGGTGCCCCCGCAGGCAGCGGCCCGCTTATGGACTCAGCTGTCCAGGTCTCGTTATTGACTTTTGCGATCCCGCGGGGAGAAAGGGCGCTGAGCGCCGTCCCAGACGCCCCGACGAGGGCGGGCCCCGCCGGCGGCCCCGCGGGCATCCGGCGCAAAGCGATCGCAGGGAACACGAGCAGCGCCCCCCCAACGGCTCCCGCCAGAACGACGGCTGCCAGCGTCCACGAGACTGGAGATGACCAGTCGCCGGCTGACGCCGCAATGCCCCAGATGGCGGCGAGGACGAGAACAGGCACCGGTACGAACCAGCCATGCCCGCCGGCATGAGCCCCGACTACCAAGACGCCGGCGACAGCGAGCACCAGGCATGCACCCAC
>DATJMJ010000071.1:0-4701 GCA_035508795.1 Acidimicrobiales bacterium | reverse complement strand
AGCGGCGACCGGTCGGCGGTCCCAAAGGTTGCCGTTGTCGGCTTGATGTCCTTAGTTGACGCCTAGGAGGTCACGCCGATCGCAATGGCAACGTTGTTTGCATCCGAGGCCGGCGATTGATCGTAAGTCGGCGCTGCGACCGAGCTCGTGTAGCTCGCATCGAAAGCCGTCACTCCCCCGGCGGCTGTGAGCCGTTCGGTATAAGAGGCGCCCGGGGTCAAGGTGACGCCGGACGGCGAGCCGGGGATCGAGTAGCCGAAGTAGAGAGCAGACGCCGAAACGTTGTTGAGCGGCGGGAAAGTAACCGTCGGGCTGTCGCTCGTGCTCGAAATGTTTTCTGTCAGCGGGGTCGTGTCCCAAGTTGCGCCGGTGCCTGGCGAGAACTCCGAGTAGCTGAGCTCGGCGATCGACTTGGTGACCCCCGAGCCGCTGCTGAAGTCGACCGTCAAGGTCTGTGGCGAACCCACGCCCGAAGTCACTGTCCCGATCCAGAGCCCGTTGTCGAACCCTGCCGCGTCGAGGCCGGACGCCGGGTTCCTCACGGCCGGGGCCGGTTGCCAGGAGACACCTCCACCGGTCACGCTGGTGACCTGCAACCCGTATGTCCCGATGGCCAGGATGACCAGGTCCCCGGCGGTTTTGGGAGTCACAGTGGCCTGGGCCGTTGTGACAGCCCCTGAGTTGTTGCAGGTGTCGGCGTCGACGGCCTGTGCGAAGGTGATCCCGCTCCCCGGAGCCGACCCTGGGATCGTCTCGGGCGCCGGGCACGTGAACGAGGACGGGACCGTCGTCACTGTCGTGGTGGGAGCCGTCGTCGGCGTCGTGGTCGCACTCGTTGTCGGGGGCGCCCCGCCACCTACGGAGACCGGGGCCGTCGTGGTCGTCGTCCCCGAATTGGTCGCGCCGGCCACAGTGGTCGCGGTCGTGGTCGGCGGCACGGTGTGGTGCTGGCCGACCCCGAAGCCTCCGCCTACGACAGTCACGTAGAACTTGTCAGTGCTCGACGAGTTTTTGTTGCGCGCCACCACCGAAAACTCGAGGATCTTGTTAGCGACGCCCCGGTTGGCAGTGATGACGATATGGGCCGAAAAACTGCCCGAACTACAAGACTTCGCATTATGCGAATAGCCGATGCCCAGCGACTTTGCAGCCAACACCTTTAGCGAACATTTCGTGGCGTGCTTGACAACCGCTTTGATCTGTACAGTCCCGCCTACCGAGCCGAGCACGTGTGGTGTCGCTTTCACGCTGACAACCACGGCGTGGGCCGGCGCGGCACTTGCTGTGCTGGCGCTTGTCGCGATGCCGAGGGACATGGCGCTGAGGGCCGCCGCAACGACAACGCCAAATTTCTTCATATGTTTTCGCCGCTCCTTTTTGGTTGAGGTTTCTCGCCCGGCTGGCCGCGCCCGGAGTCGCGCATGGCCCACCCTCGGCGAGGCACTTAGTCTGGCATGATTTTGGGCGCTGGCGCCAGCCCGTACAAAGTAGCCCGCTCCAGCAGCAAAGCGGAAAGCGAACCCTCGTGGCCCTCTCGCCACTTTGAGCGCGCGGCGCAGTGTAGCGGCTCCCTGCCCTTCGTGCGGCCGAGCGGGACCGGCTACTTGTGAGCGTGCGCTAGCAAAGGCGGCTAGAGGAGAGAGCCGCTCACAAGGCCGCGCCTGAAGTACCGCTGGGTCGCAAGGAACAGCACGACGGGGGCGCCGAGCGATATCAGCTGTGCGGCGTTTGAGTTGCCCTGTATGCCGTTGGCCAGCATCAACGGCAATGTGAACTGGGATGGCTGTGTCGGGCTGAGCACAGCGAGCGCAAGCGGTACCTCTCCCCAGACCCAGACGACGATGAGCACGGCGAGGGCACTGATCGTGCTGGCGGAGTGGCGCAGGGCCAACCGCCTGAGGATGCCGAAACTCGAGGCGCCGTCCACCCGCATGCTTTCCACCAGAGTCTTCGGGACACTTGCAAAAGCAGGACGGAGGAAAAATATTGCGAGCGGGAGATTTGCGGTTATGTAAAGGACTAGCAACCCGTACCTCGAATTGACTAGCCCGAGCCAAACCACCTCTTCGAATTGCGGGTAAACGAAGATGACGCCCGGGACCGCGAGTGTGAACAAAACGAATAGGAACAATGCGCTCTTGAAACGGAAGTTCTTGTAGGCCAGCAAATAGGCCGCGGGCACGGCAAGCGCGAAGGTCCCGATGAGCGTCGCCGCCGTCATGACCAATGTGTTGGCGAGCCCGGTCTCGATCTGGCTCCAGGGGGTGAAAGCAAACTCGTGGCGCCCGAGCCAACCCGGAGCCTCACCTGCGAAGGGCAGGACCGCCAAGGCAGCCATGACCGCCAAAAGGCCCCACCGCAGGCGCTTGGCCCGGCGCACAGAAGTCCCGAGCCGGCCGAGCCTTCCCGAGGGGAGCGGTAGCCCCTGGGCCCCCGGCGGGACCGCTGCCGCTGGTGCTCCCGGAGCGCCGGCCGGCCCCGGGCCCCCCGGTAATCCCGGGCCCCCCGGTAATCCCGCTACCAGCCGCGCGCCCGGTGTCGCCGGGGCCACTCGTGCCGCTCGCGCCGTTCGGCCGGCATCGACCGCTCCAGTCCCGGCGCCGGTGCGGTGCTCGGCGACGGCGAGGGCGCCTCGGCCGGGAGCCATGTGGAGCGCCCGCGCCCGGGCGTGGCCGCCCGGGGGGACGGAGATCGCATGGCGTGAAGCGTGGTCCCGCCGCCGGGCGAGCGCGCCGACCCGTACGAACGGGTACGCCAAACCTCGTACCGAGCCGGCCAGCAGGACATGAGCTCTGTACCTCCAGCCGCCCGAGGCCGGGAACGCGAGCGCCCAACCCGCGACGGCGACGAGGACCAGAGCCGTGCCGACGAGGGTCCCCATCGCAGAGGCCCTCCCGAAGTTGTAGTACCCGAACGCGAGCACGTTGGAGTAAAAACCGACCAGCTCGGTGCCGCCCGGGAAACTCGGCCCCCCGTTGGTGAGCATCGCGACGCCGTTGTACGCCTGGGCCTCGGCGATCACCCGGAGGACGATCACGAAGACGAACATCGGCCGGATGCTCGGCAGGACGATCTTCCACCAGAACCAAAAGCCCCGCGCCCCGTCGACGCGCGCCGCCTCGAGCATGTCCTCGGGCAGAGCGCTCAAGGTGCCGAGCAGGAGCAGGTAGCACCACGGGGCTCCTTTCCATATGCCGAAGGCGACGATGACGCCGAACGCGAGCCTCGGGTGGTACAGCCAGAGGAAGCCATAGCCACTGCCGAAAATGTCCTTGGTGAGGCTGTCAGCCACGCCGTGGATGTTGAAGATCGAGTAGAAGAGGACCCCGGCGACAGTCCACGGCACTGCCAGAGGTACGAGGAAAACGAACCCGAAAATCCCCTTACCGCGTTTTTGCCGCAGGGTCATCCATGCGGCCGCCATCCCCAAGCCGACCTCGACGGGCACGGTCAGCAGCAAGTAAAAGACACTGTGGAGGGCCGCGACACTCGCCACGATGTCGTCGAAAAGACCTACGTAGTTTTGCACCCCGGCAAAGCCGTGCGGCTTGAGCTGGTACCAACCCGAAAAGCTCCCCCAGGTCTGCTGCCAAAGCGGGTACGCGACAAAGGCCGCCAGGAAAGCGAATGGGAACGCGGCGCCCACGATGAACGCAGCGCGCCGCCACCGGCCGGTACTGGTCAATAGTTCTGTCCCGCCTACAGCGCCCTCTGCGGCTCCTCGATGCAGTCGGCGACGAAGCGGAGAAAGGCAGCTGCGGTCCCGCCGTCGCAGACTCGGTGGTCGAAGGCGAGCGTCAGCTCGGTAACCGGGCGCACCGCCAACTCACCCTCCACCACCCAGGGCCGATTGGTTACCCGGCCTATCCCCAGCACCGCAACCTCAGGGTAATTGATGATGGCAGTAGCGCCGTCGATGCCGAACACGCCGTAGTTGTTGACTGTGAACGTCCCGCCTGCCTGGTCTCGCTCCGAGAGCGAACCCTCTCTTGCCTGCGAGGTGAGCCTGCGCACTTCGGCGTCGAGCTCCGGTATTGACAACTCGTCGGCACGGGCCACAACTGGCACCATAGGCCCCCGCCTGGTCTGGGCAGCAAAACCGATATTGACCGAAGGGTTGAGCACTACCGCCTCCGGTCCCACGCGCCCGTTGAGGGCCGGCCATCGACGCAGGCCAAGTGCGCAAAACCTCATTACGAGGGTGACCAACGCTACCGGAGGCGACTGGGGCGTCTTCGCGCGCCAAGCCTGGCGGGCGCGGAGCAAGCCGCTCGCGTCTGTCGCCACCCACAGGGTCGCCTCGGGGATCTCGTGACGCGAGCGCGATGCCATCTCCGCCATCTTGCGGTGTGCCCCGATCATGGGGACCATCTGTTCGCCTCGGAGCTCAGTGGTGGTCCGGACGTCGTCGCCAGTGACGACCGTGACACCGGCCTGGAGGACGACGACACCCGCTGCCGGCGGTGCCAATGCGGCCAGGTCCACCTGCAAGGCGAAGGAAACGAGAGGCTGGCCCACCTTCACCCTTTCGCCGGGCGCGAAATGAATTGCCGTCACCCGTCCCTCGAACGGCGAGGGGAGCTCGATCGTGGCCTTGGCCGTCATGACCTCTACGAGCGGTTCGTAGACGTCAATGTCGTCACCGACGTCTACCAGCCAACGAACCACTTCAGCCTCGGCCAGGCCCTCACCGAGGTCGGG
>DATJMJ010000070.1:0-31553 GCA_035508795.1 Acidimicrobiales bacterium | reverse complement strand
GAGGGCTCGTCAAGGAGATGTTGGTGGCGTCGGTGACGCTGAACGGTCCGGCCAGGTAGGCGGCGGCGGTGCCGTTGGACACGGCCACGAAAGCGCCGTTGCCGTAGGTGACCGACTCCCAGCCGGCGCTGGTGGGCAGGGTGGCGGCCGTCCAGGTGGTGCCGTTGGTGGAGTAGGCGGCGCTGCTGCTGTTTTCCGCCACGGCCACGAAGGCCCCGTTGCCGTAGGTGACCGAGATCCAGGCGGAGTTGCTCGGCAGGGTGGCGGCCGTCCAGGTGGTGCCGTTGGTGGAGTAGGCAGCGGCGGTGCTGCTTTCCGCCACGGCCACGAACATGCCGTTGCCGTACGTGACCGAAGTCCAGGCGGGGTTGCTCGGCAGGGTGACGGCCGTCCAGGTGGTGCCGTTGGTGGAATAGGCGGCGCTGCTGCTGTTTTCCGCCACGGCCACGAAGGCCCCGTTGCCGTAGGTGACCGAGGTCCAGGTGCCGTTGTTCGGCAGCGTGGCAGCAGTCCAGGTGGTGCCGCCGTTGGTGGAGTAGGCGGCGGCGGTGCTGCTTTGCGCCACGGCCACGAACATGCCGTTGCCGTAGGTGACCGAGTACCACTGCGCGCTGGTGGGCATGGTGGCGGCCGTCCAGGTGGTGCCGCCGTTGGTGGAGTAGGCGGCGGCGGCGGTGCCGTTGGACACGGCCACCAAGGTCCCGTTGCCGTAGACGACCGAGGTCCAGCTGGCGCTGGTGGGCAGGGTGGCGTCCACCGTTGGCGACGAGCTGAACTGGAGTGTGTCCGTCCCCGGTGGCCCCGAGATGGCCAGACCCGAGAAGCTGGCCACGCCGTTGGTAAGGGTGGCGGTCGCCCCCTGGCCCACGACTCCGCTGCCGCTGGCCACGCTGGCCGTGACCGTACCGGCGGCCCCGGTGATGACCGCCCCCGAGGAGTTCTCCACCTTCACCACCGGCTGGGTGGCCAGCGCCGTGCCGTTGGTGGCCGAGGCGCTCGGCTCGGTCGTGACCACCAGCTGTGAGGCGAGCGGGCTCGTCAAGGAGATGTTGGTGGTGTCGGTGACGCTGAACGGGCCGGCCACGTAGGCGGCCGTCGTGCCGCCGGTCACCACAGCCACGAAGGCCCCGAGGCCGTAGGTGACCGACCCCCAGTCGGTGGAGCTGCTCAGCATGGTGGCGACCGTCCAGGTGGTGCCATTGGTGGAGTAGGCGGCGGCAGGGGTGCCGCCATTGGCCACGGCCAGGAACATGCCATTGCCGTAGGTGACCGACTCCCAGTTGCCGCTGGGCAGGGTGGCGGCCCTCCAGGTGGTGCCGTTGGTGGAATAGGCAGCGGCGGTGCCGCCCCACGCCACGGCCACGAACATGCCATTGCCGTAGGTGACCGAGGCCCAGTCGGAGCTGGTGGGCAGGGTGGCGGCCGTCCAGGTGGTGCCGTTGGTGGAGTAGGCGGCGGCGGTGCCGGGCCACGTCACGGCCACGAACATGCCATTGCCGTAGGTGACGTAGGTCCAGTTGGCGCTGCTCGGCAGGGTGGCGGCCGTCCAGGTGGTGCCGTTGGTGGAGTAGGCGGCGGCGGTGCCGCTCTGGGCCACGGCCACGTAGTACCCGTTGCCGTAAGTGACGGAGTCCCACTGCGCGCTGGCGGGCAGGGTGGCGGCCGTCCAGCTGGTGCCGTTGGTGGAGTAGGCGGCGGCGGTGCCGCCGTACGCCACGGCCACGAAGGCGCCGTTGCCGTAGGTGACCGACTGCCAGTCGGAGCTGGTGGGCAGGGTGGTGGCCGTCCAGGTGGTGCCGTCGGTGGAGTAGGCGGCGGTGGTGCCGTTTTGCGCCACGGCCACGAACATGCCGTTGCCGTAGGTGACCGAGACCCAGCCGGCGCTCGTGGGCAGTGTGGTCGCCGCCGCAGCCAGCGAGCTGAACTGGAGGGTGTCCGTCCCCGATGGCCCCGAGATGGCCAGCCCCGAAAAATTGGCCACGCCGTTGGTGATAGTGGCGGTGGCCCCCTGGCTCACGGCCCCGCTGCCGCTGGCCACGCTGGCCGTGACGGTGCCGCTGGCCCCTGTGATGACCGCCCCCGAAGAGCCCTCTACCTGCACGACCGGCTGAGTGGCTAACGCCGTGCCGCTGGTGGCCGAGCTGCTCGGCTCGGTGGTGACCGCAAGTTGGGTGGGCACACCTGTGCCCCCCGATATGGGGGCAGTGGCCGTTACCGCGGTCGCATCTGCCGAGGTCCAGGCGGAATAGGCGTTCACGTACCCGCCGCCGGTCGAGGGGTTGGTGATGCCGGCGATGGTCAAGCTGGCCACGGTCGACGCCGCAAGGGCGCACGAGCTGCCCGCCAGGGCCACGCTGACGGTAGTCCCCGACGTCGAACCCGTCGCGGTGCAGGAGATGAAACCGCTCACCAGGGTGATAGCCGGTGTGGCGGGGATGGAAAAGCCGGTGGGGAAGCTGGCCGTGACGGTCCCGCCCGCCGCCAGCGCCCCGCTGGCAGAGCTTTTGAAGCCCACCGTCCAGGTCGTCGCCGAAGCCCCGGCTACCTGGCTCGAGCCGCTAAACGAGACCGAACTGACAGCGGTCGAGGCCCATGCCGGCCCGGCCAGGACGGGGGCTCCCAGGAGCACGACCGCCAGCACCACGGCGGACCTGGCCGCCAGGGCGGCGATGGAGCGCTTCTTGGCTGCGACCGGCGATGTCGCCGCCTGTGCGCGCTGGGCTGGGCTATCGGGCATTTTTCAGCTCACTTTCGGGACGGAGGTGTTCCAACCGGGGCTCGCCGCCGCGCCTCGGGGCCTCTTCCAAAGGGCACAAGGGCGGCCGGTGGCACCCGTCGAGGGGGGAAGGCCTGCGGGGGCCGGGGCAGCTGAGCTCGCTCCGTGCCCGCTCAGTGGCCGAAGCTCCTGCCATCCGGTGCTCGGCACGCCGTGGGTGAAGGCGTAGGCGGGACGTCCGGCCCTGCGCGCGGCGTGGGGCAGCAGAATGACTAACTTCAGCCATCACTTGCCGATCGGTCAGCTTTTCGGCGGGCGAAGGGCCCGAAGGTCCCCTACCCGCAGGACCTTGGGCCCTCCCCCCGGCGAAGGGCTTTAGGTCTCAATAACCGTCGATCCGGCCTTTTGCTGTTGTGGGAGAACGGCTTTCTCGAAACGTACGGTACGGGCGGTTTGTGCGCCAAGAACGCCCACCGTCGGCACGTACCTAATGATCAAGGAGCGCGCAGAGCTTCTTCGGCGCCAGCACCCGGTAGCTCTCGGTCACGAGCTCACGGACCTCCTCCCAGTCGGTGCCGCTCGTGAGCCGCACCCCGATGCGACCACGTCCGCCTCGCGGGGCGAAGAACGCCTACGACCTACCGGCGGAACGCCGCTCGGGTCGCGGCTGCGGTCGCGCTGAAGTACTCCCGCGGCCCGATGAAGCCCCACTCGTTGAAGGTCTCGCCGTTGGTGACCGCCCGACGGAAGCCGAAACAGGCGAGGTAGAGCGTCCGGATGTACATCACCGCCTCGAGCCGGTCGAGCTCGTCGTCGGTCGGCTCGACGTGCAGGCGGTAGGCGTTGACGGCGGCATCAATGCGCTCCTGGTCCGGCCGACGTGGGCCCCACGAGCCCGTGCCCCAGATCAGGTACGCGAAGTCGGCCAAGCGCGGGCCGCGGCCGGAAGCCTTCCAGTTGACCGCGACCGGTCCCTGCTCGCTCAGGATGGCGTGGTCGGGGGCGTGGAGAAGGTTGCCGTGGAGCAAGCCTTCGGGGAGGCCGTCGCCGTCGTCGGCCGAGCGCACCTTGCGGCGGAGCCGCTCGAAGCCCTCGCGCTCGGCGGGCGGGACCTTGGTGCCCACGGCGTCGAGGAACGAAAGGGCAGCCAGCAAGTCCTGGCGCGGCTTGCCTTCCCGGCTCGGGTCCTCACCGCTCGCCCCGCCCGGGCGGCTGGCCGAAGCGTCGTAAGGCAGCGCGTGCAGCCGTCCGAGCAGCTCGCCCATGATCGCGAACTTCGCAGCACCCTCGGGGAGCTGGGTGCCTTCGACGAAGCGCGTCACGAGGACGGCGCTGCCGTTGAAGTCAGAAACAGCGTCATCGACCGCCAGGCGCTCCGCGGGATAGCCCTGGCGCTCCAGGAACCCGAGGATCGCGGCGTCGCCCTCGGCACCGGCACGCGGCCGGGCGGGAGGGAAGGCGCGGGCGACCCACGGGCTGCCGTCAGCGCGGTCGATGCGGAACACGTAAGTCTTGTGCACGCTGAGCTTGGTCGCAGCGACAGGGTCGATGCCGTAGCGATCACGTAGATGGGCTAGGAGCCGCTCGGCATCGGGCTCGTGGTCATTTTCGAAGCTGGCGTCCTTGGTCATGGGCAAGCGCTGCCTCTGAGCTGGCCTATCCGCGGAGGGAGTGGGATTTGAACCCACGGGGAGCTTGCACTCCCAAGGCTTTTCAAGAGCCTCGCATTCGGCCGCTCTGCCATCCCTCCACTCCAAATGCCACAGCGCGTCGCCGGGTAGAGCGAAGCGCCTGCGCTCGCGCCCCGCGAGCCTACCGGGGCCGGATAGTGCTCTAGGCCGGCTTCGGGTTGCGCTCGAGCCGGCTCTTCAGCCCCTGCACCCAGTTGTCGGCGGCTAGCCACGCCTCGCTTGCGGCCCGTCGCCGCTGCTCGCTGTCCTCACCGCTCGAGGGGTACGAGCCGAGGAACTTGACAGCCGGCAACGTGGCATGCAGGTCCCGCAGGCAATCAGCGATCACTTCGTCGGCGAGGTGGCCGTCGATGTCGATGACAAAGCAGTACTCGCCGAGGGCTTTCTTGGTCGGCCTCGACTCCAGCTTGGTGAGGTTGAGGTTGCGCGCCGCGAACTGGCCGAGGATCGTGTGCAGGCTCCCGGGGTGGTTAGAGGACTGGAAACAGACGATCGTCGTCTTGTCATGCCCCGTGGGGGCAGGTACGCCCCACGACGGCGGCGCCACGAGGGCGAAACGGGTCATGTTGGTGTCGTGGTCCTCGATCCCCGATGCAAGTACGACCAGGCCGTACAGGTCGGCCGCATGCCTTGTCCCTATTGCGACGACGGTCGGATCCTGCGCTTGGGCTACCCGCCGCACAGCCTCTGCGGTCGACGGGCTCGCCTCCTCCTCGACCGAAGGGAGGTGCTCGTTGAGCCAAAGGCGGCACTGGGCAGTTGCCACCGGCATCGACACAACCGTCTTGACCGTCCCCAGAAGGGCCCCAGGCAAACCGACGAGGGATTGGTCGACCGCAAGCTGGAGCTCCCTGACGATCCAGAGGTCGTGAGCGAAAATGAGGGGATCGAGCGCAACGTTCACGGTCCCCTCGATCGAGTTCTCGAGGGCGACAAGGCCGACGTCTGCTTTCCCTGCCTCTACCGCCGCGAGCACGTCCCGGAAGCTGCTCAGGCCGATGCGCTTCGCAGCAGCCAGGTCGGCCTGGGTGAGAAGCGCCTCTTCCGTGAACGTGCCCGCCGGCCCGAGGTAGGCGATGGTCGTGGCAGGCGTCACGAGCATCCTGCGAGCTTAGGGACTCGCCCTAGCTGAGGGCGATCACAGCCTCGGCTGTATGCACGTCCTCCCGGCTGGCACGGATCATCGCCACCGACAGGACCATCGCCACCGCCAGGATCGAGCAACTGACGACGAAGCCGGTCACGTAGCCGTGCACGGGGGCGAACGCCTTTGCCGTGAGCCCGTGGTGGACTGCCAGGTACCCGGCCGTTGCCGACGCCGCGACGGTGTTGAGCAGCGCAGTCCCGAGCGCCCCGCCGACCTGCTGGGTCGCGTTGACCAGGGCGCTCGCCACTCCTGCGTCATGCGGTGCCACCCCGATCAGCGCTGTGCTGCTGAAGGGCACGAAGACGAACCCGAGACCGCCGCTCACCACGATCTCGGCGGGCAGCACGTGCGCCGCGTAGCTCGTGTGCAGCCCGATCTGGGTAAACCATGCCAGCCCGACCGCCGCCATGAACAACCCGCCGCCCATCAACACCCGCGGCCCGAGGCGGGGCAACAACTGGCTCGCCAAGCCGGCCGAGATGATGATGCCCCCCGAGAAGGGCAGGAAAGCGAAGCCGCTCTTCAAGGCCGAGTAATGGAGGGTGAGCTGGAGGTAGTAGGTGAGGAAGAGGAACGTGCCGAAGAGCGCGATCCCGACCAGCAGAGAGGCCAGGAAACTGCCGCCGCGGTTGCGGTCGAGCACCACCCGCAGGGGGAGGAGCGGCGAGGACGAGCGGCGCTCCTGGAGCACGAAACTCCCCAAGAGCACCACGGCGGCGACCAGCAGCACCAGCGTTGTCGCCGACGCCCAACCGTCCGTCTCTGCTTTGGTGAACCCGTAGACGAGCGACAACAGCCCGAGGGTGACCATGAACGCCCCTGGCAAGTCGTAGCGGCCGTCGCCTTGTGCCCGGCTCTCGCGGATCTCTCTCGCTGCCGCCGTGGCGGCGATGATCGCGATCGGGACGTTGATCAACAGCGTCCAGCGCCAGGAGGCGTACTGCGTCAGGAGCCCGCCAAGGACCAGGCCGATCGCCGCCCCACCACCCGCAACAGCACCGTACACACCGAAGGCTTTAGCCCTCTCCCTCGGCTCGGTGAAGGTCACGGTCAGTAACGACAATGACGAGGGCGCCATGATGGCCGCAAAGGCGCCTTGCAGTGCGCGGGCGCCGAAGAGCATCGCGGCATCCTGCGCCAGGCCGCCGAGCGCCGAAGCGGCGGCGAAGCCGAGAAGGCTGATGATGAACATCCGCTTGCGCCCGAGGAAATCGGCGACACGGCCCCCGATGAGGAGCAGCCCCCCGAAGGCGAGGGTGTAGGCGGTCAGCGCCCACTGGCGGTTTTGGACCGAGATGTGGAGAGCCCGTTGCGCCGAAGGGAGGGCGATCGTGACGACTGACGCGTCCAGCACGATCATGAGCTGCGCAATTGCAATGACGAGCAGTGCCCTGAAGCGGCGTGGGTCTGGTTCGCTGGGAGCGAGTGCTCCGGTCTGTTGGGTCGTGGTCTCAAAGGTTGCGGTCATGGTGTGCCTCCCGGAGCTGCGGGTGTCCTTGCTTGGGTCTCGTACAGATCTCACACGGCAATGCGGTCAACGTCTGTCCTGTTAGGACTCGGCCGGGCGTACTTCTTCATCGCCGGACGGGGTGCTAGTATCTGGAACGCTCCTTCCGGTTATACTATACGGAACGATGGTTCCGTTTGTCAAGTGATTTCCCGGGAGGCGTCAGAACTGCCAGTGCTCTTAGACGGACAACACACGGGGGACCAGACACCTTCCCGAGCCACGCGTTCGGATGCCCGGCGCAATGCTGAGCGCGTCCTTCGTTCGGCCGAAGAGCTCTTCGCGACCGAGGGGCTGGCGGTCCCGATCGACGCCATCGCAGCTCGGGCCGGCGTTGGCGTCGGGACCGTCTACCGCCACTTCCCGACCAAGGAAGCGCTCTTCAGAGCAGTCGTCGTTGCCCGCCTCCGAGCACTCGTCGAGCGGGCTCACGAGCTCGCCAGAGCGGACAACCCCGCCGAAGCGATGTTTACCTTTGTGGCCGAAGTCGCGTGTACGGCTGCGGAAAAAAAGGACCTCACCGACGAGCTGGCCCGAGCAGGGATAAATCCCGAGGAACTCCACTCCGAGGTCAAAGCCGAGCTCGAGAACGCGTTCCAGGTGCTCCTGCGCCGCGCACAGGAATCAGGTGCGGTGAGGGCGGACGTCACCGCCGCCGAAGTGACGGCGCTCATCATGGGCACGTGCATGGCGGCTGAGATGCGTGGCGAGCCTGCCGCTGTGCCCCGCCTCGTCGGCTTCGTGTGCGACGGCCTGCGCTCAGCGCCCGGGACTGCACTTCCCTGACCCACCCGGCCGGGGCTGCCGCCTTGGCCGGCCGTCGTGGCAGCATGGGCACGCATGGACGAACCATCCCTCCGTCGACTTCTCGGCGACATGCTTTCCGGGTCGGTCAGTGCCGATGAGGTCGTCCGTGAGCTGAAGCGCCTCCCCTACGCCGACCTCGGGTTCGCCCGGGTCGACCACCACAGGGCGCTGCGCCAAGGGCTCCCAGAAGCCGTGTACGGCCCCGGCAAGACTGCAGCGCAGTGCGCGGCCATTGTCGGCGAGCTGCTGTCGGATCCCGCCGGAGGCCCGGTCATCCTGTCGAGGGCCAACGACGAACAGGCCGCGGCTGCGCTGGCGGCTTTCCCCGAAGGGGACCGTCAAGGGCGGACGGTCGTGTGGCGCCCGGCACCGGGGCGCCCCGAGCTCGTCGGGGTCTTCGCGGCCGGCACGGCCGACCTCCCGGTTGCCGAGGAGTGCACCACCACGCTCGCGGCCCTTGGCTTCGCACCGACTTTGGTCGCCGACTGCGGTGTCGCAGGCGTCCACCGTCTCCTTCAGCACGCCGACCTGCTGTCCTCGGCCAACGCCGTAGTCGTGGTGGCCGGGATGGAGGGCGCGCTGCCTAGTGTCGTCGGCGGGCTCACGGCCGCACCGGTCGTGGCAGTGCCGACCAGCGTCGGCTACGGGGCCTCCTTCGAGGGCGTCACGGCACTGCTGGCCATGTTGGCGAGCTGCGCTCCGGGCATCTGCGTCGTCGGGATCGACAACGGCTTCGGGGCGGCATGGGCCGTCGCGCGCATCCTCGGCCCCTCCCCTGCCGATGGCAACGGGGCAGCTCACAGGAGCAATCGCCCGCTCGCCCGCACGACGGGAACACCGCCGCCGCCGAAATGACGCGCGCCGCGTGGTGGCACTGTTTCTCCGGGATCGCCGGCGACATGGCCCTGGCGAGCCTGCTCGACGCCGGCGCCGACCTGGCCGAGGTCGAACGGGGCCTGAGGGCCCTACCAGTGAAGGGATGGTCGCTCGACGCCGCCAAGACGACGAAGAACGGCCTGTCAGCGACGCACCTCCGGGTCGAGGTGGCTGCGGGGGCGCAGGCTGAGAGAGATTGGGCGGGCATCCGCGCCTTGTTGCGTGACGCCGCCGGCCTCCCCGAACGTGCCAGGCAAAGGGCGACCGACGTGTTCGCCCGGTTAGCCCTTGCAGAGGGGCACGTACATGGGACAGACCCCGACGAGGCCCACTTCCACGAGGTCGGCGCTGTCGACGCCATCGTCGATGTCGTCGGGACCTGCCTGGCGCTCGAGTCGCTCGGGGTCGACCACGTCTACGCGAGCCCCGTCGCGCTCGGGACCGGTACGACGCTTTCGGCGCACGGCCTGCTGCCCAACCCGGCCCCTGCGGTGCTTGCGCTGCTCGGTGGGGCCCCGGTGCGGGGCACCGGGCACCGCCTCGAACTGACGACCCCAACCGGTGCGGCGCTCCTTGCCGGCTTGGCCGAAGCATTCGGGCCTCTCCCGGCAATGACCATCTCGGCGAGCGGTTACGGAGCCGGGACCGCCGACCTCGAGGGCGTACCCAACGTCTTGCAGGTCGTTATCGGGGAGCTCGAGGCGGCGCCGGCAGTCCCGGAGGAAGACGGCTGGGCTGAACTGGTGGTGCTCGAAAGCAACCTTGACGACGTCACAGGCGAGGTCCTGGCACACACCATCTCGGCCCTTCTAGCAGCGGGTGCTCTCGACGCGTGGTTGGTCCCTGTAATTGCCAAGAAAGGACGGCCGGGCCAGGTGGTCAGCGTCCTTGCCCGGAGCGCCGACGTCGCAGGCCTCTCGCAGCTGCTCGCATCCGAAACAGGCACCCTTGGCATCCGCCAGCACTCCGTAAGCCGCTGGGCCGCAAAGCGAGAGAGCCTAGAAGTGCAAGTCGAAGGCTTTGGCGTCCGCGTCAAGGCCGGCCCGCACAAGTTGAAGGCCGAGCACGAGGATTGCGTCACGGCCGCCGCCGCGCTCGGTCTCCCATTGGCCACAGTGGCTCGACGCGCGGAGGATCTGGCAGCCGAGAGGCTCCGCGGACTTGTGTAAAGCTATGCCCTGCCGCCAAAAGTGACTTGGCACCGCCAGCCCGACCGCCGGGAGGACGCCGGATTTGCCCACTGACCTCGAACTAGCCCTGACGGCGGCAGATCTCGCTGACCGTTTGACCCTTTCGCTCTTTCGCCAGGCGTCGTTACGCGTCGAGGTCAAAGCCGACCTCTCACCCGTGAGCGACGCCGACAAAGAGGTCGAAGCAGTCGTGCGCCAATTGATCGCACGCGAGCGGCCGGGGGACGCCGTGCTCGGCGAGGAAATGGGCAGCGCGGGCACTGGCGCGCGCCGTTGGTTGATCGACCCGATCGACGGGACCGTCAATTATGTGAGGGGAATACCCGTTTGGGCGACTTTGCTCGGCTTGGAAGTGGAGGGCGAGGTCGACCTGGGCGTTGCTTCAGCGCCCTCCTTGGGCCGGCGGTGGTGGGCGAGGCGGGGTGAGGGCGCTTTCGCAGGCGCACCGGGTGAAACCGGTGAAAAGATAATGGTTTCCGATGTGGCCGGCCTGGAGGGAGCGACGATTTCGTGCGGCGGGGTGGGCTCCTTTGCCGACCCGGCACGCGTTGCGAGCCTCACGGCGCGGGCGAAAAGGGACAGGGGCTTCGGGGATTTCTGGCAACACTGCCTCGTGGCGGAGGGGGCCTGCGAGGCGGGCCTCGACCCGGTCGTATCGATCTGGGACATCGCGCCGCTCCAGGTGATCGTCGAGGAGGCCGGAGGAAAGTTCACCGATCTCGCGGGTAATCGCCGGCTCAACGGAGGGAATGCTCTTTCCAGCAACGGCCTTGTCCACGACAAGATAGTGGCGGCGCTTGGAGCAGGCTCCTGAGGCTTATGCGCGACCAGGACGAAAGTTTCATGCGCCTGGCGCTCGCGCTCGCCACCGGGGCCGGCCAGGCGGGTGAGGTACCTGTTGGCGCCGTCGTGGTCCGTGAAAACAAGGTAATCGGCCAGGCGGCGAACGGCCGCGAGGCGAGCGGCGACCCTACAGCGCACGCGGAAGTTGTCGCCCTTAGGGAGGCTGCTGGGGCGGTCGGGTCATGGCACCTCGAGGGTTGCACGATGTACGTGACCCTCGAACCGTGCCCGATGTGCGCCGGCGCCCTCGTGATGGCAAGGGCGGCACGGCTCGTCTTCGGGGCGACAGACCCAAAAACCGGTGCCTGCGGGTCACTCTACAACCTGTGCGCCGACCCTCGCCTTAACCACGAGTTGCAGGTGACAAGAGGCGTCCTCGGCCAGGAATCGGCCGAGCTACTTGCGGATTGGTTCTCGGCCAGGAGGTCCTGACCAACCCGGCGGCAAGCTCTATCGCCCAAGCTCGGCCAGCCGTAGGCGACCGCGGCTCAGTTACAGACCGACACTTATCACGACGCCTGACGTCGTAGTTGCGGCCGGCGAGGTTGTGGTTGTCGCCGCCGGGGTCGTCGTGCTCGCTGCCGGGACCGTAGTCGTAGTGGTCGTGGTGGTCGTTGTTGTCGTCGTAGTGGTCGTCGTCGTCGCACGAGTCGTTGTTGTCGTGTCCCGTGTTGTGGACGTGTCGCGAGACGTGGTCGTCTGCCCCGTGGTCGTCGCCAGGGTCGTCGCCGTCAGAGGGGCCGTCGGAGGCGAGGGCGTGACGGGGTTCGTCGTGGGCGTGGCGGTCGGCGGCGTGCTCGCCACCGTCGTGGAAGTTGTCGTAACGACGGCGACTTTCGCTGCTGGCGAAGCATTCGTCGTCGTGGTGGTGCTGGCCTCCTTCTTCGTCTTGTGATGCGTGCTGGTCTTTTTGTGCGTCGTCGAGGTCGTGCTGTGGCGCCCGGAGGTACGCGGTCTCGTAGTCGTTGTAGTCGCTTTGGGCCGGGCGCGCGGCTTGGGCCGCGTGGTCGTAGTCGCCCGGGCCGTTGTGGGAGGGCGCGTAGCGGGCGGGCGCTTTGTTGTCGCCGGCCGCGAGCCTTGCTTGGAATGGCGCACCTGTGGACGCGGGGTGTGCCTCTTTGCAGTGGTCGTCGTTTTGGCTCGCGTAGTTGTGGTGCTCTGGCTCACGGGCCTGACGTTGGGCTTGGCCGTCGTCGGGGGCGGGGGCGCAACGGATCCCGATCGCGGCTTGGCCCGGGACTGGGCCGGTTGGCGCACATTGGTGGCGGGACGAGTTGTCGTCGTGGGCCGCGTGGTCGCCGTTGGCTGGACGGTCGTCGTGGGCCCGATCGTGACGACCGGGCGGGCTGTGGTGGCCGGCCGAGACGTGGTCCCGGAGTGCGCAGCAGACCTCGTCCGCGAAGTTGCGGCGGACGTGTGCCGGCCCTTCCCAGCCGCTGATGCCTTGGAGCGGCCCGGCTTGCGCAAGTGCACCGCCGCCTTGTGCTTGCGCTTCGGAGGAGGTGGGGGCTTGGTCGTCGTAGTTGTCGCACCCTCGAACGAGACAGTCGTACGCAAGGCGACCGCAACGGCGGCGAGGGCGTTCGCGAGGGAGGCGACCGTAGCCGAGCCGGTGACCTTGCCATTCGTGACATCGCCAAAAAAAGTGTCTTCCAGGAGCTTGAAGCCGCTCAGCTCCGGCTGGGGTACGGGCCCGTCGGGAGCGCTCAGCAAGGGCCGGAGCATCTCGAGCAGTTGGGACGCGGTCGCAGCCTGCACATGCTTGGCGGTCACGCCCGCCTGGACCGCCGACTCGAAGTTGAGCGCTGCGATCGCAACGTCCCCCGGGGAGCTGGGCACCAACGTCGTGGCGGCTTGTGCATTGGGCTCGGTAGTCGTGGTGGCGGTTCGCTGCTCGCTGGCAACAATTGCGCCCTTGACCGCCTTAGACGAAGAGCTGGCGGGCTGCTGCTGAGCGTTCGCGACAAAAACCCCCGCCAAGGCCATCACCACCAAGATCGCGGCGGGCAGCACAAGGCGCCCCGGGCCTCGTCCGGGTAGCCTCATCGGGCCAGTCCCTCGAGGCCGAGCGCGGGCAAGTGGACCTTGTCGCCGGGCGCGCCAAGCCCGCCCTGCAACTCGTCCTTCACTTGCGCACCCACACCCTCAGGTACCGTCTTCAACGAACTCCCACCGAAACCTTCGCCGGCGCCACCTCTGCCGAGAAAATCCTTGAGGCCCGGCGATCTTGTCAAGAGTTGAGCCCAGCCAGGGGATGGAAGTCTGACCAGGGCACTGCTGGATTTGTCATATTTGTCCCGGCCTGCAGTCACCGGGCCACCTGCCACCCTAGTTTCTTCTTGGCACCTTCGCCCGCCGCTCTAGACGGCCAAGGCGCCACTCAAAGTGAGATAGGCAATTGGATTTTCACTTAGAGAGAGGCTGTCCAGCTTGGCCGGGAGAGGGCGGCCTACGAGGGCCCACGGGCCTCACGCGCCAGCCCGGGCACCGGACCTCTTTTCCTGCGCAACTACCTAGCATTGGCCCGTCCGCAACGATCGCTCATCACGAGAGGAGGCAGTATGGCTGAGGGGGACACCGGGGCCAAGGGCACGCGAAAGGCCACGGCCGCCACTACCGCCAAAGCCTCGCCGGGGTTTACCGACGAGGAGCGCGCCGCCATGAAGGAACGCTCCCGCGAGCTGCGGGCGGGTGCGCGCCGCAACGCCGGCACGGCCAAAGCGGACGGGGAAAATGACGTCCTTACCAAGATCTCCGAGATGACAAAGGCCGACCGCGCCTTGGCCGAACGGCTCCATTCCATAGTGAAGTCCAGTGCACCCGAGCTCTCGGTCAGGACCTGGTACGGCATGCCGGCATATGCAAAGGACGGCAATGTGGTCTGCTTCTTCCAAAGTGCGCAAAAATTCAAGACGAGGTACGCCACCCTCGGTTTCAGCGACAAGGCCCACCTCGACGAGGGGGACATGTGGCCGACCTACTACGCGCTGAAGGAGCTGACACCCGCCACCGAGAAGGCGATCATCGCGCTCTTGAAAAAAGCATTGAGCTAAGGGGGTTACTGGCCCACCGGTTACCCGGCGGGGCTCGCCACCGCGCCGCCGAAGCTGCTATTGACGCACTTTTGTTGCGCGGCCTGGAACGTCGGTGACCCAGGGTCTACGCCAGGGCCCACCTTCTCAATAACGCGGCCTCCCGAGAGGAACTGCGGGTCCGGGTAGTTTGGTACGCCGTTTTTTCGCATGCACGCGGCAAATGCGAGCGCATGGGCTTGGGCGTCTGCTTGCTGCTGCGGCGAGGGGTTCCCCGCTGGGAAGTATTTCTGGCACGCGCTTTGCGCCGCGGAGAAGGTGGGGCTGTTCGGGTTGAGGTCGCCACCGGCACCACTCCCGGAGATCTGGATCCCCCCGCTGGCGTTCGGGTCCGGGAAGTCCGCTACGCCGTGCGAGCGCATGCACTCGGAAAACTTGAGTGCCTGCTCGTAGTGCTTGGCGACATCCGCCGGGTTAGCAGGTGTCGTGCCGGCGGCACCGGCACCGGCCACGCTCGTAGCTGTTGTCTTGCCGATCCTGGCGACCGAAGACGCCGATGACCCACCTCCACAACCGGTTGCCACCAGGCTCACGGCCGCCAAAACGAGCACGAGCGGAGCCACGACCGCCGAGCGCCCCCACAGGTAACGCCGGGGACGGGGCTCACCGGGCGACGCGTGCCATGCCATCACCTACCGTTGTACGCCCCCCAAGGTAACACGGCGGTAACAGCGCAGGTTGGCCCTTAGCCCCTCTACCCGTGCGGCACCCCGACGCTTAATGGCTACAGCTTCGCCGAGGATGCCTCGAAGTGACAGGTCATCTCTGAGGCGTGACGCGTTATGCTTACGTTTTTGGAGTACGTCACGATCCAGCGGAGACGCCGTGGTGGGAGCCTGTTCCTTGCCTGAAAACAAAGAGTTTCGTCTTTGGTACCGCCGGCCGGCAAGCGATTGGTTGAGCGCACTGCCCCTTGGTAACGGGCAACTGGGGGGGATGCTCTGGGGTGAGCCCGTGCAAGAGCGCCTGGATCTCAACATCGATACCCTATGGTCCGGCGGTCCGCGTGTGGCCGAAGTCGAGGATCTGAGCGGGGTTTTGGAAACCTTGCGGGACGCGGTTATCAACCGGCGCTCTTATGGAGAGGCTGACGCCCTCGCGCTCCGCCTCCAGAGCTCCTTCAACGAGTCGTACCAACCTTTGGGCTGGCTGACGGTTGCCTCGGAGGTTAGCGGCCCGTGGGCAAACTACGAGCGCTCCCTGGACTTGTTGGAGGGCGTGGCGAGAGTACGGTTCGAGGCGGGCACGGACGTTTACGAGCGGGAGGCATTCATTTCTTTCCCCGATCGCGTCCTGGTGATGAACCTGGCATCGACGACCAAGCTCAATATGGTCCTGGAGCTCGGGGCCCCCCACCCGGGGGCCCAAAGCTGTGCGGATGACCAAACGCTTTGGCTGGGGGGGAGAGCACCCGTCCACGTAGTCCCGGATTATTGGGACGCGCAGCCAGACGTTGTTTACGAAGAAGGCTCGGGCACCCGCTTCGTTTCAGCCATGAGCGTCCGGGCAACTGGCGGTACTGTCCGCCTGGCGGGTGGGCGAGCGTACGTCGAGGAAGCTGACGAGGTGACCCTGTTCCTGGCCGCAGCCACCGGCTACGCGGGCTACGGCCGGGACTTGGTCGACGATCCCCAACAACTCCGCCAGGCCTGCCGAGCGGTGCTCCGCCCTCTCCTGGCCGAACCCTACCGGACTGTCAAAGCAAGGCATACCGTCGACCACCGTGCACTTTTTGGTCGCTGCTGGCTCGACCTCGGGCCGGCCAGTGCGGTACCGACCGACGAGCGCATGAAGGCCGCGCGTGGCGGGGCGCCGGATAAGGGGCTGTCCGCATTACTTTTCCACTACGGCCGTTACCTCCTTATGGGGAGTTCCCGTCCGGGCAGCCAGCCGGCCAACTTACAAGGCATCTGGAACCAAAAAGTCCGCCCGCCGTGGAGCTGCAACTGGACGACCAACATCAACGCTGAGATGAACTACTGGCCCGCCGAGACGACCAGCCTGGCCGAGTGCCACGAGCCTCTCATCGACCTCATAGCCGACCTGGCACAAGCCGGTGTGCGGACCGCAAAGGACTTCTACGGGTGCCGGGGATGGGCCGCCCACCACAATGTGGATATCTGGCGCTCTACCTGGCCAACCGGCGACCACAGGGCTCACCCGTACTGGGTCAACTGGCAAATGGCTGGGCCGTGGTTGTGCCAGCACATCTGGGAGCATTTCGCCTTCTCCGGCCGTGAGCGGCTGGGAATGCGCGAGTACCGGCTGATGCGAGAAGCATCCATCTTCCTGCTGGACTATTTGGTCAAGACGCCGGACGGGAAACTGGTCACCTGCCCGTCCACGTCGCCCGAGAACTCCTTCAGGACTGCGGACGGCGTCGAGGCGGCCGTTAGCGCGGCGTCGACCCTGGACATCTGGCTGACCAGGGACTTGTTCCGCCACTGCATCGAGGCTTCGGAGATGCTCGGGGTAGACGACGACCTGAGGCAAGTACTGACCGGTGCTTTGGGATCTCTTTACGAGCCGCGAGTGGGCCCGGACGGGCGCCTGCAGGAGTGGTGGGAGAATTTTGAAGAACCAGAGCCCGGGCACCGCCACCTTTCCCACCTCTTCTTCTTGCACCCGGGAGACGAAGCTGTCTCAGGTTCCTCTCTGGAACTGGCGGGCCGCCGTTCGTTGGAACATCGCTTGGCGAACGGCGGAGGCAGCAAGGGTTGGAACCGTGCTTGGGCTATCTGCCTCTGGGCAAGGTTGCGCGAGGGCGCCTTGGCCAACGAGCACTTGGGAAGGTTCCTAGAGGAGGACCTGGCTGACAACCTTTTCGCAGCGCCGCACCCCGGAGTGTTCCAAATCGATGGCAACTTTGGCACGACCAGCGCCATCGCCGAAATGCTGCTCCAAAGCCACTCCGGCTCTGTCGACTTGTTGCCCGCATTGCCGCCGGAATGGCCAGACGGTGCAGTTAGAGGCCTGCGCGCTCGAGGGGGGCTAACAGTCGACATCCGTTGGGCGGGTGGGCGCGCCAACAAAGTCGCTCTCGAGGTCCCGAGCGCCCGGGAAATAACAGTGCGCGGTGGCACGCAACTGAGGTTGGGAAGCGGGCACCCTGAGGGGAGCAGCTTCTCGCCGGCGGCCGACTTGGGCGCATCGGTCCTCGCCGCCCCGACAGGTGGGATTTACACTTTGGTCGGGGAGGTTTCTTTCAAGTAGTTCACACTTGCTGTCACGGGCACGATATACCGTTGCGAGTACGCCGTCACCGGGCCGGTAAGCTGGACTACACCCTGCTCGGTGAGGTCGGAGGAGGACCTGCCGACTGCGAAGCGGAACTGGCCTGGCTCAACAACAAAGTTCATATCCTCGTCGTAAAAGGCGAGGCGGCTCGGGTGAACCTCGAAATGGACCCGCGCCGCTTCCCCCGGAGGGAGGCCCACCCGCGTGAAGCCAATGAGCGAGGCTTCTGGTCGCGCTACCGAGGCGACGAGATCCGAGGCATAGAGCTGGACTACCTCTTCACCCGCCCGCGCCCCGGTGTTTGTGACGGTGACCCCAACTCGTACCAGCGAAGAAGTGGTGCTGCCCTCAACGGCGATATCGGAGTAGCCGAATGTCGTGTAGCCGAGCCCATGACCGAAACTGAAAAGCGGCCTGTGATCGCAGTCGGTGTAATCCTTGTAAAAGACCGATAGGGACCCTCCGGAACGGTGGCTGCTGTAAAGAGGCACTTGGCCCGTTGCCCGAGGTAGCGTCACCGCCAGCCTTCCTCCCGGCTCAGACCGCCCGAGCAGGACATCGGCTAGGGCATTGCCTCCTTGCTCACCGAGCGGCCAAGCGACCAAGAGCGCCTGGGCAAGCCCGGCAACCTCTGTGAGTACATGGGCTCTCCCGCTCATAACGACTACGACAGTCGGGGTGCCCGTGGCCGCCACAGACCTGACGAGGTCCTCCTGAGGTCCTGTCAGGGCCAAGTCGACAGCATCGCGTGCCTCTCCGACCGTAGCATTACTTTGCAGGCCAGAACGTCCTCCCACCACGACGACGGCCGCGTCCGCACGGTAGGCGGCAGCGACGGCATTGGGGAAACCCGAGCGGTCGTCACCCAATAAGTCGCAACCCTTCTCGTAGATCACCTCGACCCCGGGCCCGAGGGCGGCGCGCAGGCCCGCCAAAGGCGTGACGTGGTCGGTGTAGTACTCACCGGGCCTGAACTGGCCCTCTCCGGTGGAGAGGAATATGACGTCAGGGGAATCGGCAGAACTGCTGAGCTCGGACGGCTCTGGTGCTGGACCGTCCGAGCTATCCTCGCTGAGCTCGGGGTGCAGCTCGAACATCAGCTCCTGGTGAGCCGGGTAATGATAATCACCTTGAAGCAAACGGGGGTCATTTGCGGCCGGCCCGATGACTGCCAGCTTCGAGATGTTCTCGACCAGCGGCAGCACGCCGTTGTTCTTCAGCATGACGATTCCCCGGACAGCAGCCCGCCTCGCCAAGCGCGCATTAGCCGGGTCGGAAAAGACGGCGCTCACCTTGCCCACTTCGACGTAGGGCGACTCGAACAGACCCAGCTTCATTTTGGCGCTCAAAACTCGCCTCAGCGCAGAGTCGACGACGGCCAAGGGTACCTTCCCGGCGCATATGGCTGCCTTGAGGGGCTCGTTGAAGCAGTCCAGCACCGGTAGTTCCAAGTCGAGCCCAGCTGTTATGGCCTTGACGGCGGCCTCCTCATGATCAGCGGCCACCCGGTGGTAGTTCTTCAACAGGGTGACAGCGAAGTAGTCAGCCACGACCATGCCCTCAAAACCGAGCTCGTCTCGGAGCAAGCTGGTAAGTACCTGCGCCGAGCCGCTTGCTGGCAACCCGTCGACGCAGCTATAAGAGCTCATGACAGTCGCCAGACCGGCCTCCCTGATGGCCGCGGCGAACGGTTCTGCATAGACCTCTCGCAGCTCCCGTGGCCCTACTTGTACAGGTCCATGGTTGCGGCCCCCTTCCGGCATGGAGTAGGCCAAAAAGTGCTTACCGGTTGCAAGAACGCCTTGGGACAGGTCGTCTGTTTGCATCGCTCTGATGTAGGCCACGCCCAGCGCCCCCGCCAGTACCGGGTCTTCGCCGTACGTTTCCTCCACACGACCCCATCGGGGGTCGCGGGCGACATCAAGGACAGGGGCCAACCCGTGCCGAGCCCCGACCGCCCGCATCTGCTGGCGGACGCGGGCGGCCACTTCGGAGACGAGGTCCGGGTCCCAGCTGCACCCGAGGACGAGGGCTTGGGGGAAAACAGTGGCTCCCCGGGCACAATAACCAGCGAGGGACTCCTCGTGCACGAGGACCGGGATCCCCAGCCGGGTACGCTCCAGTACCATCCGCTGGATCTCGTTGAAGAGCTCGGCGCTCTGAGGTGGCTCCAGCCCGGTAGTGGCACCGATCCTGGTCACCTGGCCAATGCCATGCGGCACTACCGCGAAGGCCTTGTCTTGGTCGAAGCCATCCCTTGTCAATAACCGCGGGAAGGCGACTGCGCCCAGCTGAGCCAGCTTTTCGTCGAGGGCCATCCGGTCGACCAAGTCATTCACGCGCTCCTCAACCGCTAGGGCTGCATTCAGGTAAGCGGGCTTGGTCACGGGTTGCCTTGTCGTCAGTTCATCGGGGTAGCTGTCGGGGTGGACGCGCACACGGTCATAAGATGCGAGCTTCGGGTCAACGCAGTGCGAACCCGCCGATACCCTTGACAAACTGGCGGCGCAGGCCGATATACAAGAGCAGCAGCGGCAGGGCGGACAACATGACAAAAGCCATTACAACGGGCACGTTGAGAGCGTACTGACCGTTCGTGGCGAACTGGTACATTCCCAACGGCAGCACCTGGTCATTATTAGACTGCGTGAGTATCAGGGGCAAAAGGAAGTTGTTCCAGGCACCTAAACCCGCGTAGACGCTGATCACAGCCAATACCGGGCGGGCCATGGGGAAGACCAGACGGGTAAACGTGGTCCACGGCCCGGCTCCATCGACTGCCATCGCGTCGTAAAGTTGCCGTGGTATCAAGCGAAGGTAGTTGACCATCAAAAGGACGGCGACCGGGATGAGCGAAGCCGACAGTACGAGCACGAGCCCGTAGAGCGTATCGTACATATGGATCTTGTTAGTAATGAAGTATAGAGGAATTATGATTGCCTGGATGGGGATGGCGATCCCAAACAGTATGACCCGGAACGAAACGGCCGAGTAGCGAGAACCATGGCGCACGATCCGGTACCCGGCGGCGAGCGACAGGGTCACGACGACGAAGACGGTGCCTACGGCAACCACCCCGCTGTTGCGAAAATCTGTGCCTACCGCTGACTGATGGAGGATCGACGAGTACGAAGACAAACTGAGCCCACCTGTCGGCAGCCAGGCGTTGGCAGAAAGGTACTGATTAGCCGATCGGAAACTGATGAGCACCATGTAGTAAATGGGCCCCAACGCGAACACCAACCAGAGTGTCCCGAGGACGAAGGGGCCGAAGCGAGAAATCTTCGAGCTACTCCTGATACCCCCCAATTTCATGGCCGGGGCCCGGACAGGCACCTTCGCCGGAGGCCGGCCGGCGGCTGGGGCCCGGTCTCGGGACTGGTGGCCGGTCGCTACCATATGCCCTCCTGAGTACCCTGCATAGAGCCGAAACCGCTCAACCTGACCAGGAGGACGGCCAGGAGGATACCGATCAAGCCGAGCACTGTGGCTATCGCGCTGGCATAACCGAACTCGGTCTGGTTGAACCCGATGTTGTACATGTCCATCGCCAGGACGCGGGTCGTGTTGCCCGGCCCGCCCGAAGTCAAGATGTAAATGATATCGAAATATGTCAGCGAGCCGACCAGGACCAGTGTCGACGAAGTCACGATGCTGTAGCGCAACTGGGGTAGGGTCACGTGCCAAAAAGACTGCCGCATGCTCGCGCCATCGACACTGGCGGCGTCGTAGAGCTCGGCCGGTATGGCCCGCCTCCCGGCTTGGAAGATGAGAGTGTGAAAGGGCACGAACTGCCATGCGATTATTACTACGATCGTGTACAGCGCGAGGTGGCTACTGCCCAGCCAGTTGCGGCTGAGGAAACGCAAGTGGGCGTGGATGCCGAGCCAGGCCAAGCCTCCGAACTGGGGGAAAAGTACGTCCTGCCACATGAGGCTCAGCCCGGCGGTGGACAACAAGAGAGGCAACAGGTAAAGGGCGGCATAGACGGCGCGGTAGCGCTGCGTCCCGGCGATGAATATGCCAAGAGCCATGGCCACTGGTGTCTGAGCCAACCAACTGAACGCCGCCAATTCGAATGTCACAAGCAACGAGTGATAGGAGACCGGGTCGGAGAAGAACTCGCTCCAGTTGGCAAAGCCAGCCCACTTTATGGGGCCGTCGACGTCCCAGTTGGTAAAGCTCAAGAAAAGGGCAAACGCCGTCGGGATGATTATGAACGCCCCGTACAGGGCCATGGTCGGCGAGATCCCGACGAGGTCGGTGAGCAACGCACGTCGCCGGGCTGTGATGTTGGCCGAGCGCGAGCTGCCCGTTTGACTGCTCTTGAGAACCGCAGGATTAGCTGCCATGAGCCCACCTCGTACTGTGAAAAGCCCGGCTCCACAAGGGAAGGGCGTGGAGCCGGGCTACCTGCCTAACCGGTCAGTGCCAGAACAGGGACGCTACTGGTAGGCGTTCATGGCCTTGGCGAACTGCGCAGGCGTCTCGGTGAGGTCGAAGACGTTCTCGAGGTTGGTGTACAACGGCGTTGCCCTCGTAGCTCCCAGCGCCTTGTCCCAGGAGTACTGGAAGTACGGCGCCTTTTGCACGGCGTCGTAGATCGGCACCAGGTACTGCTTTAGTGGGGAAGAGGCGAACAAGCTCTGCGAGCCGGCGATGACCGGCACGAGCCCCTGGCTGACCTCGAACTTCGCGTACGCCGGGCTGGCGCACAGGAAGGCCGCAAACTTTTCCGCAACGTATGTCTCGGCCGAAGAGACGTGCGAGGCCAACTCGAGGTAATCCGTCGTGTTGCCTTCCAGGTCAGCCGGGTTACCCTTGCCACCCGGCACGGTCGGGAAGAACCCGATACCCATCGCGCCGGTGGAGACCCAACCCGGGTAGTAGCCCTGGATGAACCCGATGTCCCAGTCACCCATGAGCTCCATCGCCGCTACTCCGTTGTGGATCATCGCCTCCGTAAAGCCGGTGCCGAAGCTGATGTCCTGGTAGCCCTGTTCGAAAGCATTGCCCTTCACCAGGGTCTGGATGTCGGTGAGCGCCTGGATGATGGCAGGGTTGGACCAGGCACCTTTCTGCCTGTTCTGGATATTGACGAACACCTGGGGGCCGCCGATCCGGTCCGTGAAGTACTCGAGGTACATGAGGCCTGGCCATCCGCCGCTATCGTCAAGCGCAATGGCAGTTACATTGTGCTTAGCAAGCAGGGTGACGTCACTTATCAACTGTGTGGTCGTAGTCGGGAAACTCAGGTGGTACTTGGCAAGCAACGCCTTGTTGTAGAAGAAGAAGACCGGCTGCGTCCCGCCTACAGGGATCCCGTAGACCTTGTTGTCGAAGGTCACGGCCCCGAGCGCCGATGCCACGAACGAGCTCTTCCACGACGGGTTCCCGGCGTCGCTCTGCCCTGCGTCGGCCATAGGTTGCACGACCTTTGAGTTGATGAACGTCTGCAGGTCACCACCGCCCCAGCCAAAGAAGAGCGCGGGGGCGTCGCTGCCGGCGAGGCCCGTCGCGACCTTGGTGTTGTAGGAGCCGGACGGCTCTATATCGATGCTGACGCTATCGCCGGGGTTGGCCTTGTCAAAAGCCTTGGCTTGTGCAGCCCAGTAGTTGTCCACGGGTGTGCCGCTGGCCTCCATCCAGACTTGGATGCTGGCTGTCGGTGCGGACGAACCTTGAGCGAACGAACTTGCGACGGGCACTACGACGGCGGCGGCCATACTGATTGACAGGCCCGCCGCGATCGAGGCGGCTGCCCGGCCGGACAGCCGCGGAAGCTTGAGTGATGTTCGGGTCACCTCTGTTCTCCCCTTCCTCTGGCCCCTTCGGGGCAGGTGGATTGCCTAACGGCACCTCGCGCGGAGAGCCGTCTCTTCTTTCACCATCTTGTCGGCATCACGCTGATCGAAATATTTTCGATAAGATGACTTGGGATATTACGGGGGTATACGTTATCCCCCTTCGTTCCGGCCGTCAAGCCGCGACGGCCTTACTTACCTGCCAAGTTTGCTCGAGCAGCGAGCTCAGGTGCCGTCGAGCGCCGGCCTGGAACGGCAACGGCGGGTACGGGTCAGGCGCAGCGTTGAGTTCCGATCATGACGATAACTTTCGTGACTCTGTTGTCACTATTATCGACAATGTCTCGCGCGTGCCATGGTCGAGAGGCCCCTCGACCACGTGCCAGAGGGTACGCGCTCGCCGAAGTGCGCGGCATCCACCGGCTCCGAGCGTGTTTTCCGACGCTCGCCCAGGTCCTGCTGCAGCGTGTGCTGCCAGGGCACCTGGTGGGCGAGGGTTACCGCGTCAGGCGCGGCCGGGCTACCTTGGGTCACAACTAAGAGCGCGCGTTTGCTACGGGAAGGCAGCGTCAGTGAGGTACCCGAAAACTATCGGCCGAGCCGTCGAGCCCCGTCTGGGCCCGCCGTGACCGCGACGTCCGAGGGGACGAAGTACAAGGCGGACGGCGGCGGGACGGGCCTGCCTGTGCTCACCCGGAGGGCCAAGCCGATCACGATCGCAGAGATCGCGAGGCAGAGCGGCCTCTCATCCGCGACGGTGTCCAAGGTGCTGAACGGGAGGCCCGACGTGTCCGCCCGTACGCGTGCCCTCGTGCAAGACATCATCGTCACTCGCGGGTACCGCCGACGCGGTGCCGGCGGTGTAGGCGAGTCTCCGGTCGTCGATGTCGTTTTCAACGACTTTGACAGTCCGTGGGCGGTGGAGCTCGTCAGGGGCGCAATGGCCGCCGCCCAAGCGGCCGGGGTCACGGTTGCTCTCACGGCCCTGTCCGAGGCTGGCGAGCGGCGTGTGTGGTTTGACCACATAACCTCACGCGGCACGCGCGGGATCATCCTGCTCCTCTACCAGCTGACAGCGCGGCAGCGGGCTGAGCTCGCCGCACGTCAACTGCCGATAGTCGTGGTCGACCCCAGCACGGAACCGGGCCCGGAGGTCAGTTCGGTGGGCGCCACCAATTGGTCGGGCGGGCTTGCGGCGACCAAGCACCTGATCGAGCTCGGCCACGAGCGCATAGGCATCATCACGGGCCCGGGGGAACTGCTCTGCAGCCGCGCCCGCCTCGATGGCTACCGTGCCGGCCTCGAGACGGCCGGCTTGTCGGTGGACGGCGAACTCGTCCGCTCGGCAGACTTTCGTGTCCAGGGCGGCTACCAGCATGCTAAGGCCCTGCTAGGGCTGCGCAAACCACCGACTGCCATCTTTGCGGGCAACGACCTGTCGGCTCTTGGGGTATTGAGAGCGGCACGCGAGGCGAGCCTGAGGGTCCCGGACCAGCTCTCTGTCGTCGGCTTCGACGACCTACCTCTCAGCGCGTGGACGACGCCGGCACTTACGACGGTGCACCAGCCCCTAACAGAAATGTCAGCCCTCGCGGTACGCCTCTTGCTTGAAAGCGAAGGGGCCGCAATTCACCGGCGCGTCGAGCTAGCGACAGATCTGGTCGTGCGTGAAAGCACTGCGCCGCCATTGCCGCCATCGCCACCAAGGAGAGCGAATGAGCGTTGACCCCGCACGGGTCCCCACCATGAAACTTAGCTCCGGCGCGACGATACCCGCTATCGGCTTGGGGACGTTCGGAAGCGACCACGCTGCCGCCAAAGAGGTAGCCGAGGCCGTACAAGGTGCTCTCGAGGCCGGGTACCGGCACTTCGATTGTGCTTCCGTGTACGGCAACGAGGACGAGATCGGCCGGGTGTTAAAAGGCTTCCCACGTGAGCAGCTCTGGGTCACATCGAAGCTGTGGAACGACAAGCACGCCTCCCAAGACGTCCTGCCGTCATGTCTGCGATCGATAGCCGACCTCAACGTTGACTACCTCGATGCCTACCTGGTCCACTGGCCGTTCCCCAACCACCACGACCGCGGGGTCGACATCAACTCGCGAAGCCCGCACGCCCGGCCCTACATCCACGACGAGTACATGGCCACCTGGCGCGAGATGGAGCGCCTCGTGGACAGGGGCCTCGTCCGCCATATCGGCACTTCAAATATGACCATCCCGAAGATGGAGCTGCTCCTACGGGACGCCCGGGTCGCCCCTTCGGTCAACGAGATGGAGCTCCACCCGCATTTCCAGCAGCCCGAGCTGTTCTCGTACCTGGTGGGCAAGGGCATCCAGCCCATCGGCTTCTCACCTGTCGGTTCACCGGCTCGTCCAGAGCGTGACCGGTCACCCGACGACACAGTCGACATCGAGGACCCCGTGATAGTGCAGATTGCCAAAAATCACGGCGTCCACCCCGCCGTGGTCTGCGTCAAATGGGCCGCACAGCACGGGCACGTCGCTATACCCTTCTCGACAAAAGCGAGCCATTACCGCGCCAACCTCGAAGGTGTCGTAAGTGACCCATTGACAGGCGACGAGATGCGAGCGATCGCCAGGACCGACCGGGGCAACCGGCTTATCAAAGGCCATGTGTTCCTCTGGCGGGAGGGGCAGCCCTGGGAGGACCTTTGGGACCTCGACGGGGTAATCAAGTCCTGAGGGGCGACGTGATAGCCGCGGCGCCTTATGGCAGGCCGTAAGGCGGGTGCTCGGTCTCCCCCGAGCGGTGTGACACGAACTGGTCCAACCAGCGGCGCGGCGGGACCCCGTGTTGCCTGTTAGCCGCTAACAGCCCAGGCGCGATTACTATGAGAACTGAGCGATGAAGCCCGCTTTACCCGCCAGATTGGCTGATGGCTTCTACCGAAAATCTAGCGGTGGAAGCCAAATGGTCGTTTCAATCCTTTACCCGGAGGGCAACCAGGGTAGCCTCGCCCCTCTGGAGGACCGAAGGTTCGCAACGGACCTCAACTTGGACCAGGTCTTCGACGCTCTCACGGCGGGCCGCCAAGAGCTCGACCTCGCTTCTGTCCTGTACACGCCGCTCGGGGACGTCGACCTCGTCGCTTACCGGCACGAAGTGCTCGCGGACT
This sequence comes from Acidimicrobiales bacterium, assembly GCA_035508795.1. Taxonomy (GTDB): domain Bacteria; phylum Actinomycetota; class Acidimicrobiia; order Acidimicrobiales; family Palsa-688; genus DATJMJ01. The sequence continues at coordinate 5,504 of DATJMJ010000070.1, read as the reverse complement.
TCGAGCACCCACCTTTGGCGGAAGCGGTAAGGGCCTTCGGCAAGGGCATGCGCCAGGTGCGAGACGTCCTGGCGGCGGCGAGCAAGCTGCACAACCACTGGCAGCAAGAGCGTCTCTTTCTCGAGGCCGTACCAGCCTATTGCCACAACGTCGCGTCCCTTGGTGCCGCCCTCCGGGAGCTGGCACCGGGCGCGAGGGGTGTGCGCGCCTTCAACGAGTACTTAAGGGCTTATAGCGCCTCGGTCGAGTTCACTTCGCTGTCACAAGAAGCCGATCAGATCGCCGAGATGTTGGGAAAGCTCCGGTACGGCGTTCACATCAAGGGCACGCGGGTCACGGTTAGCCCCTATCGTGGGGAGGCCGACTACGCCCTGGAGGTGGAGACTGCCTTCGCGAAGTTCCGGGAAGGTGCCGTAAAGGATTACCGGGCGAATTTTCGCAGCCTCTTGGACATGGACCACGTCGAGGGCCAGGTCCTAAACCTGGTGGCCCGGCTCAACCCGGGCCCGTTCGGCGAGCTGGACAACTACTTCCATCGTCGGCAAGCCTTCATTGACGCCGGCATCGCCGCTTTCGAAAGAGACTCGCAGTTCTATCTGGCGTACCTCGACTACATCGAGCCGATCCGCAGGGCCGGGCTACCTTTCTGTTACCCGAGGGTGTCGGTCGCGCCCGGCCGTACCTTGGCCACTGCCGCCTTCGATCTCTCCCTTGCAGGGAACATCACCAAGCAAGGCTCATCAGCACGCGTAATCACCAACGACCTCAACCTCAGCCCCCGAGAGCGGGCAGTGGTCGTTACCGGCCCAAATAGCGGCGGTAAAACGACCTTCGCTCGAACTTTCGGGCAACTTCATTACTTGGCGAGCCTGGGGCTGCTCGTGCCGGCCCTCGAGGCCGAGCTCGTCCTCGCCGACCACGTGTTCACCTCCTTCGCTCAAGCCGAGCAGCTCGGGTCGGATCGGAGCCACCTGGAGAACGAGCTCGTCCAGCTCCGCTACGTCTCCGAACACTCAACGCCCCGAAGCGTCGTGGTCATGAACGAGAGCTTCTCTTCGACGACACTCAATGACGCGGGAGTGCTGGGCAAAGCAGTACTTGCGAAGCTCTTGTCGCGTGGTGCGCTGTGCCTGTACGTGACGTTCGTGGACGAGCTCGCCTCTGCGAACGAAGCGACAGTGAGCCTTGTGGCAACGGTCGATCCCGACGATCCTGTCGTGCGCACTTACAAATTGGTGCGCAAGCCGCCTGAGGGTCTCGCTTACGCCGCCGCTCTCGCAGAGCACTACGGGCTCACTTACCACGCCGTGTCGGAGAAGGTGACGCGATGAGGATCCTGCTTATGCACCCGGAGGAGGACTTCCACGTCGAGCGCGAGCCGCCTCCCGGATCGGTTGACCTCGTGGAAGATCTCGGCCTCGGCCTGCTCTTCCAGGCAATGGCCGGACAGGACCAGCTCGTGCTCGCCGTGGCGAAGGCGGCGGTCCTATGCCCTTTGGCTGAGCCGGAGGAAATCGTCTGGCGCCAACAGGTCCTCACCGACTGCATCGCGAACCCCGGCTTTGCCAAAGAGCTCTACGTATTGGCTACCGAGACGCTCGACAACCATCGGAGGCGAAGCTTTTGGGGGACCAGCGCGTCTCCCGAAAGCCTGCGCTACGCGTCCATCGAGGCCCTCGAGATGCTGTTGGGCCAACTCGTGCGGCTAAGGCGCCTCATGGAAGGGCCGGGCCAAGGAATGTCCTCTCGCGCTTTTGCGCGCTTGCGCTCGATGTTGGTGGTCGAGCTCGACGACGCCTACATGACGGTGCTGCAGCGCCACCTGGACGAGCTCAAGCTCACTCGTGGGCTATACGTAAGCGCACAACTCGGGAGAGCCAACAAAGCCACGGCCTACCTGTTGCACACAGCGCCTCCGCGTGGCTGGCGAGAACGGCTTGCCAACCGGGGCCAGCGAGGCCTCAGTTTCACGGTGCCCGAACGGGACGAGAACGGCCTGCGCGCTCTTGGTGAACTACAGGCCAAAGGAGTCAATATTGCAGCAAACGCCTTGGCGCAGTCCGTGGAAAAGGTTTTGGGCCTATTCACCTCGCTCCGAACAGAACTGGCCTTTTACATTGGTTGCCTCAACCTGCATGACGCCCTTTCGAACAAGGGCGAGCCAATTTGCACTCCTGTACCGTTGCGCTCGAATGGCGGGTTCAAGGCTGAAGGCCTTTATGACCCGAGCCTGAGCCTTGGCACGGAGGGCCGCGTCGTCGGGAACGACGTAGTTGCGGACGGCAAGGCCCTCGTCGTCATAACTGGCGCAAACCGGGGCGGCAAGTCCACGTTCCTTCGCAGCGTCGGCATCGCGCAGTTGATGCTGCAAAGCGGGATGTTCGCTCCGGCGACCTCTTTCGAAGCCGGTCTCGCCCCTCGTATGTTCACTCATTTCAAGCGCGATGAGGACGCGGCGATGAGAGGCGGGAAGCTTGACGAGGAGCTAAGGCGGATGAGCACGACCATTTCTCAAATATCCAGGGGCAGCGTTTTGCTTTGCAACGAGCCGTTCGGGTCTACGAACGAGCGAGAAGGCTCGGACATAGGGCGCCAGGTTTTCTTACCGCTAATCAAGGCCGGTGTCAGCGTCTTCGTAGTCACTCACCTCTACGACCTGGCGGAGAGCCTCTACAACAAGGGCCTCCATGAAGCTCTTTTCCTGCACGCTCCGCGCCAAATTGGCGCCAAGCCTTTCAAGCTTGTTGAGGGCGCGCCCGAGGCGACCGCCTACGGCGAGGACGTGTACCAGCGAGTGTTCGGGGAAAGACCAACCGGGCGCGATCACCCGAGAGAAGCAGCCGCTGGCCCCGCCACTCAGGCCACGAGCCTCTAACCCACCTAGACCTCGAAGCGCTCCAGACGGAAGGCGTTTCGCGGCTGGCGCACAGCGAGGTCGGTCTTTAGCGCTGCTCGGCTGGGGTACCGCTCGACCGGCTGGGCGACGGTGATTCAGCTCAGCTCTTTGATCGCTCCTTCGATTGCTAGGAGGAGGCGCCGGTGCAGTTCTGGCCAGCGCTCCGGGACGTCTTGGGCCCGCCATTGCGTGCGGAGCCGCGCGGGTGACATCTCGACCAGGTCCGCCCAGAGGATATTGAGCGGGCCACGCACACGCTGGCGTACGTCGACATGCTCAGGTTGGATGTGGAGGGTGCGCACCGCGTCTGCTAAGGCTTCCTCGAGCCCGCGGAGAGCACGGTCCACCTCTGCGTCCTCAGCGCTGATGGACAGGAGCCGCCCCGGCGAGGTTTCACTTTTCAGCCACGCAAGTTGGTCGTCGAAATGGTGCAAGAGGACGGCGATCTTGGCTAGAGCGGAGACTGTGACCTCGACCCGCTCCGGGTTATTCTCTCCACTTGAGCCGGCTGTCATCTACCCGAAGCCCTTCAGCATTGGGAGGCGAGCGCGAGCGCATCGCGCGCAGCGCGACGAGCCGTGTCGTTGGCTTGCTGGAGCGAGTCGCGCTCGAGCTCAGCCAACGAGCGGAGGACCTTGGCGCGCTCCGTGGCCCGCAGGATGGTCTTGACCGAGCGGTCCAGCTCTGCAACCATCGCCAGCTCGAAACGCTGGCGTACGCCGTCTAGCCGTTGAGTGAGATCCCAGCGCGCTCGACCAGCATGTTTGTCGAACTCGCTCATGAGGTCGCGCCTCGCCCGCTGGAGGAGGCGGCGACGGGCGACAGTTGCGGGCAATAAACGCCTCAGTGCCCGGTCGATGTTCTCGGTCGAGCTGCCCACGCGCAGGAACAGGTAAAAGTAACGCTCCCTCTCTTCGCTAACGTGAGGCACCGCCAACTGTGGCAGGTCAACCTGGAAAATGTCAGCTGCAGCTGCGCGTATGGCGTTTACACGCTCCTGTGCCCGGTCCCTGAAGCGCTGTGCCAATTTTTCCCACGCTGCCTCAGCCCGGTCGGCCTCGGCTTGACGGAAGACCTCGAAGCTGTCCTGGACCAGTTCCTCCACTTTGCGGCGCAAGAAGTCCTCCAACTCTGCAACGGGGACAGAGCTCGCAACCTCCACCAACTCGCGGTCGCATTCACGGGGCGCTTGAGCAGCGAAGTCAGCGAGCGCCTTTTCGATCATGCTGGCGAGGAGTTTCACGTCGCGCTGCAGCAAGGTGCGTTCGTCCTCGAACGCCTGGCGTTCTCCGGCGACGGCCGAGCGCAACTTCTCAACCCGCTCGGCGAGCAAGTTCGCGTCCAGCTCGGCACCGGCAGCTTCTATCGCCACTGAGCTGTCGAGCTCGTTGGCGAGGCGGCCCAGCTCAACTCGGGCTACATCTGCCCGTGCATTGACCAAGTCCTCGTCGATGAAACGGCAGAACTCCTCGTAGAAGGCACCAAAGTCCCCACCCTCTTTTTCATCTGGCGCTCGGCCAGCAAGGCGTGCACCGAGGGCAGCGCGGGCGCTGATGCACCAAAGCTTCTCTTTGCGCCCGAGCACGGCAGCCACGGCACCAGTCACAAACCGGGCAACCTCAGCGAGCTCTTGGACGTTCAAATGGTCGGACCGGTTGAGCACCAAGAACGTTGGCGCCTGGCGCTCGGAGAGGGCGGAAAGAAGCCTGCGCTCCCCTTCCGACAAAGGGGCGTCAGCCGAGAGGACCAATATCGCCCCGTCCGCCTCCAGCAAGGCGCGTCCGGCAGCCTGGTCGTGGTGATACACCGACCCGAGGCCCGGTGTATCCACAAGTACTACCCCGGCACGCAATAGCTCCACTGGAGCGCGAGCCTCCACGCGGGAGACGCGGCGCTCGTTCCCCGGGTTGAGAGGCTCCGTGACCCAATCGGCCAAGTCGCCCAGCGCTATCTCTTCCTTGGTCCCGTCCAGGCGGAAGACGGTCGCTCCTGGTTCGCCGTAGCCCACCTCGGTGGCGGCCGCGGTCAGGGGAAGGACACCTGTAGGCATCAGCTCCGCACCGAGAAGTGCGTTGATAAGGGTGGACTTGCCGCGTTTGAACTCGCCCAGGACGGGCACGTTAAAACGACGCCGTGCAAGCCGTTCGGCCAGTCGGCTGGCCCGCAGTGCGATCTCTTGACGGGCCCCGGCTGCCGTCGCCAGGTTTGTGGCAGCTCCCGCCAGCTGGTCCAGCTCGGTCCCCGTAGTTACCTCCTACCTGCACCCGAGCGCTCGCTTACTTTTCGGTAGGAGCCATCGTCCCCGGCCAAGTCGACAGCCGGAGCAGCATGGCGAGCTCCATCGCCTATGATCAGGGTACCATTCACGCCTTGGTCTCATAGCCGCCCGTTCCCTGGCCGGCGCCCGCCTTCACGAGCGCCTGGTTCGATGTGAGCAGGCAACCCGTACTTGCAAGGCACAAGCATCCGCCGGCATTAGCGCTCCCGCTGCTCGAACTGGCTCGCCAGGGAGCTCGACGCCTAGCTGGTGGGGGACGTCCGCTAGCGTGCCGGGTTGGTGCTCCGCGACACGACCCGCTTCAAACCTTGTCACCAGTTCGACAGGAGG
>DATJMJ010000069.1:0-22845 GCA_035508795.1 Acidimicrobiales bacterium | reverse complement strand
CCGGCCCGAGGCCCTGGCTGCTATGTCCCCCTCACGAAGGGCGCTCGGCTAGTGCCGGCGCACATAGAGTTAGGGTCGGCGAGTGGCGGTCTGGTCGCGGCTATCGACCGCCTGAGCGGATCCCTCGTGCGGCTCCGTGATGGGGACCGGGATTGGGAGCTGCTCGGAGCGGCACGTTCCGCCCGGCCGTTCGACCTCCTGGTGCCTGCCGGCCCACGTCGCCTCAACCGGACGGGCCCTCTCCCTCAGGGGAGCCCCGAGATCGTGGAGCTTGAAGGACTCGGTAGGCCCGGGGCGGCGGGGGAAGGCGGAGAGCGTGGGGAGCCTCGACCGCCCATGTGCCGATGATGCGCTGGTTGCGCCCCGAGGCGCTGCTGATGACCGCGGTCACCGGTTTCGACGACCGCAACATGGTGAACCAGTGCCTGCTCTACCGCTATATCATCAGCTACGAGCCCTATAACTTCAAGGGCCGCCTGCACGATATGCCTCTGACGGTCGCGTACGGGCAAAAAATGGACGCCTTGCGTACCGAATTGCGGGAATGGTTATGGGACGGCGAGTTCAGGGGCACCAAGGGCGCCGCCGTCACCGACCTCGCGTCGGGCCACGCTCACGCCCCCTTTTCGGTATTTGCAACCAGGGAGGACGGCTCGCTTGCTGTCGTGGTTGCCAACTACTCCTACGAGCCGGTCTTTGTGTCCGTAGCTCCTGAGGCTCCTGGCGCTCGTGACGGTGGCACTCGCATATTCGACCGCTACCGTTTCGTCGAGGGTAGCGGCTGGGAAGAGCGGGGTGACGAAGTGCCGCTCCCACCCCGGTCGGCCGCCGTCGTGGTCAGCTCGGATGCTTAACCGTGACGGGCACCTAGCAGGAATTGGCGTTCGCCTTCGCGTCCGTGCCGGCCGCCGGGCCAGGGGCATGTGCTCCGGCCTGGTGACGACCGTTGGCTCTCAGGGCCCGATCGGGGGCGCGTGAGCCTTTAGCGAGGCCGCCCGGCTGAAGCCGAGCCACGGCCCTTGGGAGGGTGGCTCCCGGGGCGGTCCGTTGGGCCGGGTTGAACAATGAGGGGTGGGGCCGGCCCCGGTCCGAAAGCCGGCCCCAACGGTAGGGGAACCGCGGCCGCAGCAGGCTGCCGGCGGCCCGGGGCCTGCGACCAGGGCGCCGCGACCAGGGCCCCGCGACCAGGGCCCCGTGCCCCGGGGGCCCGTGGCTAAGGGCCTGTGACCGGGGCCACCGAGCCGGCGAAAAGGCGCTAGACAGGTCCCATGCCCCCCACCTGCCCTGCTGCCGACGGCTCGAGCCCCAAGACCCAGCGCTTCGACGGTCCCCCGCCGATGTGCATTGACCCTGCTCACCGGTATACCGCAGAGATGGTCACCACCAAAGGGACGATGGTGATCGGCCTGGACCCGCTGGCCGCCCCCAAGACCGTCAACAGTTTCGTGTTCCTCGCGCGGTACCACTATTTCGAGGGCATCGCCTTCCATCGGGTCATCCCGGGCTTCGTCCTCCAGGGCGGCGACCCGACGGGGACTGGCACGGGTGGTCCCGGGTACCGCTTCGAGGACGAGCTCCCCAAGCCCGGCCGCTACGAGCTCGGCTCGCTGGCCATGGCCAATGCCGGCCCGAACACGAACGGGAGCCAGTTTTTCGTGATCAGCGGGCCGAGCGGCATCAAGTTGCCACCGCAGTACTCGCTGTTCGGCAAGGTGGTAAAGGGCCTCGACGTCGTGAGCGCGATTGACGCGATCGGCACCTCGTCGGGCAAGCCAAAGGAGCAGGTTGTCATCGAGTCGGTGACGGTCACAGAAGAAGCCTGACGGCTGGCCGCAAGGAGGCTCGGGTGAAGGTTGCCCTTGTCCAGCATGACGTCTACTTCGAAGACGCTGCCGCGACCTGTGAGCACCTCGGGCCCATGGTCGAGGCGGCGGCCTCCGAGGGGGCCCGGCTTGTGGTGTTGACCGAAATGTTCGCAACCGGCTTTTCGATGGCGCCCGACCGGGTCGCCGAGGAGCCGGGGCCGGGGGGAGGGACGGGGTGGAAGTTCCTCTTCGAAATGGCGGCCGGTACGGGAGCAGCCGTGTGCGGGTCGCTACCGGTGCGCGGCGCCGGGCAGTCACGGCCTGTCAACCGCTTCGTATGCGCTTTTCCAGACGGGCGGTCGGTTGCCTACGACAAGATCCACCCGTTCTCGTTCGCCGGCGAGGACCTCCACTACGATGCCGGGTCCTCACTTGTGACTTTTGCATGGGAAGGGCTTAGTTTTACGCCTCTTGTCTGCTACGACCTTCGCTTCGCCGACACCTTTTGGGCCGCCGCCGATCGGACCGACTCGTACTTGGTAGTGGCCAACTGGCCGGCTCCACGCAGGGGTCATTTCCGGGCGCTTGCCATCGCCCGGGCGATCGAAAACCAGGCCTACGTGCTGGCGACCAACCGCGTTGGGAGCAGCGGGGGCGTCGAACATGCGGGCGGTTCCATTGCAGTCGGGCCTTTCGGGGAAGTGCTGGCTGAAGCCGGCGAGGGTGAAGGGACGCTGTTTGCCGAAGTGACGGCTGCCCGGGTGGCCGAGGTGCGCGCGTCCCACCAGTTCCTCGCCGATAGGCGTGAGTTCTTCGTCCAAGAGACGCAGGAGGCTCACGAGGGGGACGAGGCGCACTCGACCGGTCAGTAGGGGGCAGGGGAACAGCAGCGGAGGGGAGCGGCCCTTTCAGCCGGCTTGCGCCATAACGTGCTTGGCTCGTACGACCGCCCGCCTCCCGGTAGTTGCCGTAGCGACGAGCGCTACGGCGAGCCCGCAGGCTGCCGCTGCGACCCACCCGGCATGGGTGGCGGCTGCGAAAGCCTCGCCCGCCAGCTTCGCTGCCCTGGGGGGCAGGTTTGTAGACGCCAAGCCGCCTGCCCCGGCGCTCGAGCTTTTGAGCTGGGCCGCTACCTTCGCCGGCAGGTGCACTTTTGCCAGACGGCTCTCGACCTGGCCTTTCATCCCAGCACTGACGAGCGACCCGAGGACGGCCACGCCGAGTACGCTCCCGACCTGGCGCGAGGTGCTCGCAATTGCGGCCGCCACTCCCGCCTGGGCAAGCGGCATGCCGCTCATCGCCGTGTTCGTGATGGGAGGGTTGACCATGCCGAAGCCGAGCCCGATCAGCAGGTAGCAGCACGCCAAAAACCAGTAGGGCGTGCTGGGGTCGACCAAGATCAGCAATCCCGAGCCCGCTGCCAGCAAGAAGCCCGAAGCTATGAGCGGCACTCGCGGCCCGCGGGTGCCCACCGCACGGCCGGTGAGCGGGGAGACGACGACGATCACGAGCGTTGCCGGCAAGGCGGCGGTCCCCGCCAGCAGGGGCGAGTAGTGGCGCACTTCCTGAAGGTAAAGGGTGTTTAGGAACAGCCAGCCGGCAAGCACGACGAAGGCAAGCGTCGCAATGGCAGCAGCGCCCGAAAACGGCGGGCTCTTGAAAAAGCGAAGATCTACAAGCGGTTCGGGTTGGCGGAGTTCGGCAATGACTAAGGCGACCAGCCCGCCCAGCACGACGGCGAAGCAAGTCACGATCGGGGCGCTCGTCCAGCCGTCCCCCGGCCCTTCGATGATGCCGTAGGTGAGGCAGGCGAGCACCACGACGGCCAGGACCTGGCCACGTGGGTCGAAGCGCCTGGGTTTGGCTGCCCTCGACTCGGGCACGAACCGCCATATGAGGACGATCGCCGCCAGCACGACGGGGACGTTCACCCAGAAGATTGCCCGCCAGTCGATCACCTCGATCAGGCCTCCGCCGAGGATCGGCCCGGCGGCGGTGCTCACCCCTACGACGCCTCCCCAGAACCCGATAGCTGCCGCCCGTTCTCTTCGGTCCCGGAAGGTGTCGGAGATGATCGACAGCGAATTGGGGTTTAGCATGCACCCGCCGCAGGCCTGGAGCATCCGGCATGCGATCAGCATCGGGAGGTTTACCGAAAGGCTGCACGCGAGCGAACCGAGCCCGAAGATCACCAGGCCCGTGCGCAGCACGCGCCTCCGCCCGAAACGGTCTCCCAGAGATCCGGCAAAGACGAGCAGCGACGCCAGGACGAGGAGGTAGGCGTCGGCCACCCACTGAAGTTCGGCGACCGATGCGTGGAACTGGCGCTGCATGACGGGCAAGGCGACGTTCACTATCGTGTTGTCAAGGGTCGCCATGAAAAGGCTGAGCGAACAGATCCCGAGCACTACCAGCCGTAGCCGCCGCTTGCCGGGGCCCTGCAGGTCCTCGGTCTTTGCGGGGCGGGGCTGGCTAAGCAGCGGTTGGGCCACGTCGTGGGCCTGAGCCTCCGGTGACGGCGACCCCGTCTCGCCAAGTGGTGCGCCGCTAGCGGGGGAGCCGACCTCTTGAACCACCCCGGCACCATACCCTCCCGGCAGGGGCCCGGCGCTGCCCGGATACCTCAGCCGATGGCGTGCGCCAGCCGCACACCGGGCTTTAGGGCCCTATCTGTGGGACCCAAACGCCCTACTGGGCCAGAGCCGGCCGGAGGTACACAAGCCTCATAGGACTGGAGGTCGTCTTGAACAGCTCGCGCAATATCTGTGTGGATGGCAACGAGGCGGTGGCCCGGGTGGCCTACGCCCTGTCCGAGGTGATAGCGCTTTACCCGATAACCCCGTCGTCGCCGATGGGTGAGCATGCCGACGACTGGGCGGCGGCCAACCGGCCCAACCTCTGGGGAGGCGTGCCGGACATCATCGAGATGCAGTCTGAGGCAGGCGCGGCTGGGGCCTTGCACGGAGCTCTTCAAAAAGGTGCCTTGGCGACGACGTTCACAGCCTCGCAGGGGCTCCTGCTCATGGTCCCCAACATGTTCAAGATCGCCGGCGAGCTGCTCCCAGCGGTCATCCACGTGGCAGCGAGGAGCGTTGCGACCCACGCGCTCTCCATCTTCGGGGACCACTCGGACGTGATGGCGGTCAGGTCCACCGGCTGGGCTATGTTGTGCTCGAGCTCGGTGCAGGAGGCACAGGACCTGGCGCTCGTGGCGCACGCGGCGACGCTGACCTCCCGGGTCCCGTTCCTGCACTTCTTCGACGGGTTCCGCACGTCGCACGAGGTGAGCACGGTGACGCCGCTCGACGACGACGTCATCGCCTCGATGGTCGACGACGAAGCGCTGATCGATTTTCGGTCCCGCAGCATGAGCCCGGACCATCCCGACGTGCGTGGCACGGCGCAAAACCCCGACGTGTTTTTCCAGGGCCGTGAGGCCGCCAACTCCTATCACCTCGCCGTGCCGGGCATAGTCGCCGAAGCGATGAGCGCTTTCGAGCGCCGGACCGGGCGCCATTACGGCGTCGTCGAGTACGTCGGTGCGCCCGATGCCGAGCGCGTCGTGGTCCTCATGGGCTCGGGGTGCGGGCCGGTGGAGGAGGTCGTCGAATCCCTTACCGCGGCCGGCGAGCGCGTGGGCTTGCTCAAAGTCCGCCTTTTCCGGCCCTTCCCCGCGTCGCAGCTCGTAGAGGCCCTTCCCCCGAGCGTACGGGCAGTGGCTGTGCTCGACCGGACGAAAGAGCCCGGCAGCGTTGGAGAGCCTCTCTACGTCGACGTAAGGACGGCCATCGACGAAGCCATGGACGCCGACGAGCTCCCGTTCGTGACGGCTCCACGGGTGATCGGAGGCCGCTACGGCCTCTCGTCGAAAGAGTTCACGCCGGCCATGGCGAAGGCCGTCTTCGACGAACTGGCCAAGCAGCGCCCGAAGAACCATTTCACTATCGGGATCAACGACGACGTCACCCACACGAGCCTCGATTGGGACAAGTCGTTCCGCCTGGCGCGGCCCGAAGGCGAGTTCCAGGCGGTCTTTTTTGGCCTCGGCGCGGACGGTACCGTAGGGGCCAACAAAAACAGCGTCAAGATCATCTCCGACACTACGGGTGCTCATGCCCAGGGCTATTTCGTCTACGACTCCAAGAAATCCGGCTCGATCACCATCTCCCACCTGCGTTTCGGGCGCCGTCCGGTGCGCTCGACATACCTCGTGACGGAAGCTGATTTCGTAGCTTGCCATCAGTTCGGCCTGCTCGAACGAGTCAAAGTGCTCGACCTGGCCAAGCCCCATGCCACCTTCTTACTGAACAGCCCCTACCCGCTCGAGGAGACCTGGCAGAGGCTGCCGGCGGGTGCCCGGGAACAAATAATTGCCAAGCAGATCGACTTTTTCGTCGTCGACGCCCACAAGATCGCCTCGAACGCCGATCTCGGCACCCGCATCAACACCGTCATGCAGGTCTGTTTCTTCGCCCTTACCGGGGTGATGCCGACCGAGCAGGCGATCTCAGAGATCAAATCTGCGGTGGAGCACACCTACGGCAGGCGCGGCCGGACGGTCGTCGAGCGCAACTTCGCTGCCATCGACGCCGCTCTGGAGGGGCTTGTCCGGGTCGAACCGCTCGAGTTTTCACCGGTGCCTGAGGCAGTGGGGGCGGACGGTGCCGGGGCCCTCACCATAAGCCAACGTGTGGCAGGTGCGTCTGATTTCGTCCGTAACGTGACGGCAGTCCTCATGGCGGACGAAGGCGATTCGCTGCCCGTGTCGGCTCTCCCCGTCGACGGCCGTTTCCCGTCGGGCACGACACGTTACGAAAAGCGGGCGATCGCCACCGAGATCCCGGTATGGGACCCGAGCATCTGCACCGACTGCGGCAAGTGCGCGATGGTCTGCCCCCATACTGCGATACGCATGAAGGTCTTCTCGCCCGACGCCCTCGAGGGTGCCCCCGAAGGCTTCTTGTCGAAGGCTTTCCGTTCGAAGGACCTGAGCGGCCACCTGCTCACCATCCAGGTGGCACCGGACGACTGCACAGGCTGCGGCCTCTGCGTCGAAGTCTGCCCTGCCAAGTCCAAGACCGAGGTCAAGCACAAGTCGATCAACATGGAGCCGGTCCTCGAGCACCGTGCTCAAGAGCGTGAGCGCTTCGGTTTCTTCAGCAACATCGCCGAGCTTGACCGCGAGCTGCTGCCTCACGACTCGGTAAAGGGCGCGGCGGTCCTCGAACCCCTCTTTGAGTACTCCGGTGCCTGCGCCGGGTGCGGCGAGACCCCCTACGTCCGGCTCCTGTCGCAACTGTTCGGCGACAGGCTGCTGGTCGCGAACGCAACCGGGTGCTCCTCGATCTACGGAGGGAACCTGCCCACGACCCCATGGGGCTACAATGCCGAAGGCCGTGGCCCCGCATGGGCCAACTCGCTGTTCGAAGACAACGCGGAGTTCGGGCTCGGGATCCGTCTTGGCCTCGAGGCGCAAAAGCGTGCTGCCACCTCGTTGTTGCGTTCCCTGTCGGCCGAGGTGGGCCCTGCTTTGGTGTCGTCGGTCCTCGACGCCACCCAGGAGGACGAAGCGGCGATATCCGCCCAGCGCGGGCGCGTGGCCGACTTGAAGAAGCAGCTCTCCAGGTTGGTTGCCAACCAAGGCGGTAGCGGGGGCAACGGCACGGGCGACATAGCCCGCATGGCCGCGCACCTGCTCGTGCTGGCGGACTACCTGGTGGACAAGAGCGTTTGGATAGTGGGTGGGGACGGCTGGGCCTACGACATCGGCTTCGGCGGCCTCGACCATGTGCTTGCTTCGGGCCGCAACGTGAACATATTGGTGCTCGACACCGAGGTTTACTCCAACACAGGTGGGCAGGCGTCCAAGGCGACGCCGCGCGCCGCCGTGGCTCGTTTTGCCGCCTCGGGCAAGGGCACGCCGAAGAAAGACCTGGGCATGATCGCCCAGTCGTACGGCAACGTCTACGTCGCTCAGGTGGCGATAGGGGCGAACGATATCCAGACCGTCAAGGCGCTCCTCGAAGCGAACGCCCACCCGGGGCCTTCGTTGGTGATCGCCTACTCGACGTGCATCGCGCACGGGATCGACATGTCCCAGTCGATGAACCATCAAAAAGACGCCGTCCGTTCGGGCTATTGGCCGCTTTACAGGTTCCGCCCGACCGAGGCGGAGCAGGGGCAGCCGTTCACGCTCGACTCGCGCGAACCGTCGATGCCCGTCGGGGAGTTCATCGGGTCCGAGGTCCGTTTCGCGGCCCTCGCCCGCGCTCACCCCGACCACGCCAAGGAACTCGCCGACCTGTTGCAGAAGGACGTGGACGAGAGGTGGCACTACTACCAGCAGTTGGCAGGCGTACAGCGCACGGTCGTGCACGAGGGCCCACCGGGCGGCGGCGAAGCCGGCACAAACGGCAAAGGTAGCGACGGCGAAGTACCAAGTGAAAAGGAGAGCTAGGCATGAGCTCTGCATCTGTTGACCTACGGACGACCTATCTCGGCCTCGCGCTCCACTCGCCGATAGTCGCCTCGGCGAGCCCTTTGACGGGCAACGTCGCCACGGCGCGCCGGCTGAGCGACGCCGGGGTGGGTGCCATCGTGCTCCCGTCGTTGTTCGAGGAGGAGATCGTGGCCGAGGAGCTGCGTATTTCGACCGCCCTCGATGCCGGTGCTTTCCAGCAGCCCGAAGCCTCGAGCTATTTCCCGGCAATGCCGGTGGTCCCCACGGTTGCCGAGCACTACGTCCAAAACCTGGCACGCGTCAAGGCGGCAGTCGACGTGCCGGTGATCGCGAGCCTCAATGCCACCTCCCCGGGTTCGTGGAGCCGCTACGCCGCCCTCCTCGCGGCGGCAGGCGCGGATGCCCTCGAGCTCAATATCTACCGCGTGGTCACGGACCCGGCGCTCGACGCCGCAGCGGTCGAGTTGGCAGAGCTCGAACTGGTCCGCGACGTCTGCCGGCGGGCTCGGTTGCCCGTCGCGGTCAAGTTGTCGCCCTATTACTCGGCCCTAGCCAACTTCGCCGGCTCGATCGTGGGTGCCGGTGCGGCGGGGATGGTCCTGTTCAACAGGTTTTACCAGCCCGACCTCGACCTGGAAGAGCTCGAGGTCGTGCCCCGGCTGGAACTGTCGTCCCAGTTCGAGCTCCGCCTGCCGTTGCGTTGGCTCGCGATCCTGCGGCCCCAGCTCCCCTCGTCGGTGTCCTTGGCGGCGTCATCGGGTGTCCATGGGGCGGAGGACGTCGCCAAGGCATTGGCAGTCGGGGCCGACGTGGTCATGACGACGTCCGAGCTCCTCCACTCGGGGCCCGAGGAAGTGCGGTCACTGGAAGAGGACCTGCGGCGCTGGCTCTACGAGCACGAGTACACCTCGGTGTCGGAACTGCGCGGCTCGGTCTCCCGCGTTGCCGCCGAGGACGGCGAAGCCTTCGAACGTGCAAACTACATGCAGACACTGCGTTCATGGGCGGTCACGGGCTGAACGTCACCCGGTGAGACGATTGCCGGCACAGTGACGCACGCCGAGAAGTGGGCCGAGGCCCTCGGGGAGTGGGCCCTGCCGGACTGGGTGCTCTCCTGCGCTCCCGAGGCACCGTGGGGCTTCTCGGTAAGCACTTTCGTGGACGCTGCCCGGGTTGCATTGACCGGGCCGCCCACCCCTACCCACCGACGGGTGTCAGAAGCTCTTGCCGACGGTGGCACCCTCATCGACGTGGGGTGCGGCGGCGGCGCAGCCAGCCTGCCCGTCGCACCGCCCGCGGGCCGGGTTGTCGCAGTCGACGAGGACCCTCGCATGCTCGAGGCAATGGAGCAGCTTGCGGCTGGGCGGCCACACTTTGAGCTCGAACTGGTGCAGGGGCGTTGGCCAGATGTCGCCGGCGCAGCCGGCTCGGCCGACGTCGTCGTGTGCGCGAACGTGGCCTACAACGTCGCCGATCTCGGGCCTTTCCTTCAGGCGTTGACGGGCTGCGCCAAGCGCCGCGTCGTGCTGGAGCTGACGGCTGTGCACCCCCAGACAGCCCTGGCGCCGCTGTGGCGGCATTTTTGGGACCTGCCCCGGCCGGCTGGCCCGACCGCCGAAGACGCCATCGCCGTTGTCCGGGAAAGCCTGGGCCTCGTACCCAAGGCCGAACAATGGGAGCGCCCTCTTGCCTTCATGCTCGACAAGACGGCGGAGCAAGTCGCCAACACTCGCCGCCGTCTCTGCCTGACGCCCGATCGCGACGAGGAGATCGAGGAGCAACTGCAACTGCTGCCCACCGCCCCATCACGGGTGTGGGCCCTGTGGTGGCCGGGGCGCGCGGGCACTGGGTCGCGGTGACGGCCGCGGCGGCAAACCTCACGATCGGTTGCTGAAATTCGTCAGCGCTTGGCGCAGAGGGGACAGCTCGTCCCCTTGGTAGCGGGGGCCGAGGTCCTCGAGCATGTAACGACAGGCCCAAGCCATGGCGTCCGAGGTGACGTCCCCCAGCTCTGCTGAGTCCTCCCAGCCTCTTATGAACGCGGCCCAGACGGGGTCGGCTTTGCGGGCAACGGCCGCCGGGTCCCACCTGAAGATGCTGGCCGAACGAGCACGGTCGAGGTCGGGGTGACCGGCCGACGCGTTCGCCCAGTCGATCACCCCGCTGACCTCGTCGCGCTCGTCGACCAGGACGTTGAACGGGTGCAAGTCGAGGTGGAGGAGGCGGTCGCCCAGGGGCGGGCCGGGCGCGCCGGGCGGCGCCAAGACGACCTCTGACGCCTCAGGCAGGACGTCGGGAGCGGGGACCGGGGCCAACAGGGTGTGTACCCGCCCGCATGCGAGACCGCGCCTGTTGCGCTCTCAGGGGAGACCCCGTTCAGGTCGCCAGCCGCAGTGCCTGGCAGGGCTTCGAACAAAGCGGCAGAAACAGTCCCGAGCGCGACCAGGTCGAGTACCCGGGGCACGGGCAGGTAGGCGCTGGCAGCGTCGCAGGCTGCAATTTCTCGTGCCAGCTCGGTGGCCCCTTTGACCCGGAGCACGTGGGGCCCCGCCGCCCAGGTTTGGCGCGTCGCGCCTGGCATCAACCTCAGGCCGTCGTCCGCCAGCCCGAACGCTCGGGCAGCCTCGAGCACGACTGCGGGTGGGGTCTGCGGCGGCACACCTCAACGTACTGCCGCGCCCGCACATCAGGCTCGGTAGCGCATTTTTACGAGCCTTCGTGACAGGATGGGGGAAAGTGCGGTTCTTGTTCAGCTTTACCGGCGGCAGCGGCCATTTCTTGCCCACGGAGGTGTTCGCCCGCGCCCTGGTGCGCCGCGGCCACGATGTGCGCTACACCTGCCAGGAGCTCATGGTCGGAACTGTCGCTCGCGCCGGCTGGGAAGTTTCGCCGAGCGGCGGCAGGAGCCTTCTTGGTAAGGACGACCGGCGGCCCCTTGCGCCGGCAGACCGCGACGCTGAGGAACGGGCGGTGCGGAGGTTTTTTGCCGGGCGGGCAGCGCGCGAACGGGCTCACCGCCTCCTGGAGCTCTTCGACGTCTGGAGGCCCGACTTGGTCGTGCGCGACGAAATGGACTTCGGCGCCGCCGTGGCGGCAGAAGCCGCCGGGTTGCCGCACGCCGCCGTTGTCGTCATAGCGGCGGGCGGTTTTACCCACGAGGGCATCATCGCCGAGCCCTTGGCCGCTTTGCGCTCCGAGCTCGGCCTGGTGCCGGAGGGCGCTGTTGCAGCACTGGACCGCTACCTGCTGCTGGTGCCCGTACCGCCCAGTTTTCGCGACCCTCGGGCGCCGTTGCCGCCGACCGCCCGGCACGTGCGCCCCGCCATCCTCGAAGAGACGGCTTTGCCTCCCCCGGGTACCGGCTCCGATGCCGAACGCGACGCACCACATGTGTACTTCACCTTGGGTACCGTGTTCCCCCAAGAGAGCGGCGACCTGTTCGGGCGCGTCCTCGCCGGGCTCACCAGTCTTGGGGCGCGTGTCACTGTGACGACGGGCGACGCGGTGAGCCCCGCAGAGCTCGGTGAGCAGCCGTCGTCGGTGAGAGCAGAACATTTCCTGCCGCTCAGCGAAGTGCTCCCTGGTGCCGACCTTGTCGTTTCGCACGGCGGGTCCGGGACGGTCGTGTCGGCACTGGCGCTTGGGCTCCCCCAGGTTGTCCTGCCGATGGGGGCCGACCAGCTGGGTACGGCCGAGCGCTGCGAGCAATTGGGGGTCGGTGCCGTGCTCGACGCGTTCAGTTCGACGGCGGACGATGTCGCCAACGCTGTCAAAACTGTCCTTGGGACGGCCCATTTCGGCTCCAGCGCCAAACGCCTTTCTGACGAAGCCCGTGCTCTGCCCGGCGCCGAGTACGCCGCATCCCTCCTCGAGACCGTCGCTCGCACGGGCTCACCCGTCCAGGGTTAGCTCGCACAGGGTGCGGGAGGCGCGCGATGGGCTATTCGGACCTCAACAGCACCGCAGCCGGTGTGCGCGCAGCCCGGCGACCGGGCCCCACGGCCATCAGGTTTGCCAGTGCGAGCGTGGCGACTGCGGTAATGGCGACCGCTGAGATAGGCACCGTTGCGTCCGGGACGGCGTACACCTGATGGGCGAAGAGGACCCAGAGCCAGCGGCCCGCCGCCACGCCCGCCACCGCTCCGACTACAGCCCCTATCACCGCTCCCACTGAGGCCTGCCATGCGACCGTCGAAGCCAATTGGAGGTCGGTGAAGCCGAGGGTCCTCAGTATGGCGAGGTCGTGCCGGCGTCGCCGCACCGACGCAGCCAGGGTTAAACCCAACGCAACTACGGCGCCACCGGCAACAGCGCCGGCGAGCACGAGCGGCGCGTCGCCCATCGTGCGGTAATTGACGATCTGTGCCGGGCGTTGCACGCCCTCCACTGCTACGTTCTGACCTTGCGCCGCGCCGTTCGGCACCGCCGCCAAAGCTCGGTCGGCTGCATTGGCGACCTGCTGGAGGTTGGCGCGCCCCGCTCGGGCGCTGACCCCCCTCTCTAGGCGGACGAAGACGAGGTTGGGCCCGTCGAGGGTCGGGTAAGGGCTCGCGGTCGCCTTTTGGAAGGTCTGGGGGACGGAGCTCTCCGGGAGCAAGGCGCCCGTACCCATAGAGGTGTGGTCGGCCACGAAACTCACAAAACCGACCGCAGGCATCGTCGCGGTCCCTACTATCCGGGCCGGCATGGGCGGGATGTAAAGCGGCCCGTTGGAAGGGACGCCGTAAGAGACGTAGACCGTGCCGCCGAGGCGTTTGTGCAACTCCGCCATCGTTTGCGCGCCGAGCACGATCTGGCCTTTTCCTTCGACTGCGTGACCGGACAGGATCGGAGGGCTGATCGGTACCTGCCCCGGACGGCTAGTGCCCTCGAAGAGGAACGGCACTTCGGTGCCGTCGAGGATGGCGTCGTCATAGTCGTACCCCGTCCACGCCGCGACGTCAGGGTCCTTGTCGAGGAGCGCGAGCGCTTGTGGCGGCACCTCGTCGCTCGGGTTGAGCATGTAGTCCCAGTCCCAACCGTAAAGGGATGGGTGAGAGACGAGCGTGTGGAGGCTGCTGCCGAAGGTGAGGGTGGCTACCACGAGAGCGACCGCCAGCGCCCCGCCGACGAGGACGGCCCGGACTGGCACCGAGGTGCGTCCACGCCCTGGGTCCAGCGCGAAGCGCACGCCGACCGTCGCAGCCACGGGGAGGGCGCCGGTTGACGTGGCGCTGGTGACCCAGGAAGGCCGCGAGGGGACCCGCAGCGAACGGCGGGCAACGCGGTGGGGAGCGCCGCGGTACGCCACGACCACCGACACCGCGCTGAGGACGCCAACGAGCACTGCGGTACCCCCGCCAAGGACCGTCCAGTCGAAGGCGACCCACGGTCCGGGGAAGACTGGGCGCACCGGCCCGAGAGGCGACAGCGGGGACAGTGCCACCGCCACAAACGCTGCCAGCAAAGCACCGGCGACAATGGCAGCTAAGGCGCCGGCAAGGAACTCGGCCATGATCGTGCCTGCCGAGGCGCCTAGTGCACGCAGTACGGCGAGGTCGTCTTCGAGGTAACGCCGTTGACGGGCCAGTACCTGAGCACCGATCACGAGGGCCGCCAGCGCCGCCACCAGCCCAAAGGTCCCAAGTGCGATCGAGAGCGGCTTCACGCTCAGGTCGACTTTGGTCGCTACTGGGGCGGTCAGGTGGAACTGGTAGGTGGTGCCTGCCCCCGCCTCGGCCGGGAACTCGCGCTCGACGGTTGCCGCGTCCGCGCCGGGCTGAAGCCGGATGCCGTAGGTGATGTCTTGCTCGACTCCCTGGGCTGCGACCGGGACGACATAATCCCGGTAAAAGGCAGGGGTAAAGAAAACAAGCGTCGGGAGGCGGTCGATGTCGTCTTCGACGAGGGCGGTGTCCATTTGGACCAGGCCGACGAGCTTCACCTCCACCCGTTCGAGAGGCCGCACGTTCGGGCTCCCGAATGCCGCTTCGCCTTCTTGGCGCAAGCTGTACAGCCCAAAAGGGATCTCCTCGCCGACGTGGAACCCGAGCAGGTGGGCGGCGAGCGCTGTCATTACGATCTCGTTCGGCCGGTTGGCGGGTGCCATGCGGCCCGATGTCGGGACTACCCGTTCTTGTGTAAAGAAAAGGCCGTCGACGCTGGCAGTCGAGAAAACAGACTGAAGAGTTGTCTCGTCCAACCTCGGGGCCCCGTCCGCCAGCAAAGGCAAAAGGTTGACGGCCACCATTGCCTCCACATGTCTCACTCCTGGCAGGTGAGCGACCCCCCGTTCGGTCGCGGGCGTGAGGGCGAACGTGCTCGGCCCGGCGGGCGAGAAAACGTTGATCGTGAGGTCGGACGGGCTGATGCTCGCCGAGTAGGTCGAAAAAGCTGACTGTGTGCGGCGGGCCGCTGTCAGGGAGCCCATCGCAGCGCCTCCGACCAGCCCGACCATCAGCGCCAGAGCGATATAGGAGCCGCGCCGGCGGGCAAATGTGGCTCGAAGCCGGAACGTCACGGTTGCCATGCCAGCCTTGTCCAAGAGTGCTTACCTCGAGGACGGCAACGTCGTGGTGCTCGGGCCGAGGGGGTCGGGCGCCAGGTGCATCAGCTACAAGCTTCCTCCGGCTGCTGCTGAGCGCAAAAGGAGGCTACCTGGTGACGGCTGGTCGTGCTAACACTAACGACCGGCCGGTTGCGCACGGTCACTATTCGCTGCGTACCGGCGGGGTCCCTCGCTAGCGTTCTCGTGATGAGTTGGGACGAAGCGCTTTCTGCCTTGTACGACGAGTGGTCGGCGCCTATGAAGGCCGACATAGGCTTTTACGTCGGCCTGGCCTTGCACGCAAAAGGCCCACTGGTGGAGCTTGCGATCGGAAATGGTCGGGTGGCTGTGCCTGTTTCATTGGCCACCGGGCAAATCGTCATAGGCGTCGACTCCTCTCCGTCCATGCTCGAGCAGGCACGTCGAAAGGCCGAGGTCGCCGGCGCCACGCTCGACCTCCACCTCGGCGACATGCGCGACTTCGCCATCGACGTGCATGCAGCTCTTGTCTACTGCCCTTTCCGTGCTTTGTTGCACCTGCCGACGTGGGCCGATCGCCGCAAAACGTTCGAAGCGGTGCGGGAGGCGCTCCTGCCGGGGGGCCGCTTTGCATGGGACGCTTTTGCTTTTGACCACACATTTGCGGCCCAAGTTGACGGGAAGCACCAGCAGGAGCCGTTGCCCCACACCGTCCGCTACGAGGTGGGCGAAAACCGGGTGGACATCGTTATGGACGGCGGTGCCAAGAGCTCTCTTTGGTGGGCGACCAAAAACGAATGGATGGGTTTGCTCGATGTTTCGGGCTTCGAGCTGGAGGCACTCTACGGGGGCTTCAGGGGTGAGCCTTTCGTCGGCTCGAGCAAGGAGTACGTCTTCGTAGCGCGGCGGCGGTGAGGCCGGGGTAGGAATTGTAATGACCGGTTAGGGGTTGCCCATGAGTGGAGGGACCGCCGAGCGGGCGGCCTCGTCGATGGCCGACGGCTCACTATTTCGAGGAGGGTTCCGATGGAGATAGCTGTAATTGGCACAGGCAATATCGGCGGTGTGCTCGGGCGCGCCTTCGCCAGGGCAGGTCATAGCGTGAGTTTCGGTTCCCGGAGCCCCGACGACAACGGGCCTGCGCGGGACAGCGGGGCCCTGGTGACCGACGTGGCTTCGGCGTTAGGTGCAGCGAAGGTCGTCGTGCTCGCCGTGCCCGGCGGTGCCGTGGAGAGCTTTGCCAGCGAGTACTCCGGGGCCCTCAGTGGCAAGCTCATCATCGACTGCGCCAACAAAATAGGTGGCGGGGGCCCTGCCAACAGCCATGACGTGATCATGAAGGCAGTAAGCGGGGCAAGGTATGCCAGAGCGTTCAACTGTCTCGGGTGGGAAGTCCTTGACCGGCCATCGTTTGGCGGCGTCCGGGCAGACATGTTCTACTCCTGCGCTGAGGCAGACAAGGCGGCGCTCGAAGAGCTGATCGTGGCAGTCGGTCTCCGGCCCGCCTATGTGGGGGAGGATGCTCACGAGGTGGTCGATGGCGTCCTCCCGCTCTGGTTGGTCTTGTCGCGTAGCCGTGGCCGGCATACCGCGTTCCGGGTGCTTGACGACAACGACCGGTGACGGCTGGCGGGCTGGGAAAATCACTGCAACGGGAGCGCGCCACGGCGAGTTGAAGGAGTCATGGGGACAGGCGAGAGCGGCAGTAGCCAGGCCCAATACGACCTCGCCAGGGGTATCGGCCGAGCACAACTTGGGCTTCGCAGGTGCGGGCGAGGGCCAGGGCTATTCCATCTCCGACAACCCAGGCAACGGCGGCGGCTGCATTGCGGGCAAGATCGACCCGATCAGCTTCAGCCAGGGCATCTGGGACCTTTCGCCCGGCCAGTTCCAGGGCGGCAACGGCTAGCGCTCCACAAGCTCGGCGAAACGTGCCGCCGTTACGTTGCCACCGGAAAGGACCACGCCCGCCCTGCGGCCCACCCCGTCAACGGCACCGCTAAGTAAAGCGGCGACGCCCACTGCGCCGCTCGGTTCGACGACAACCTTCATCCGCTCGAAGCAAAAACGCATGGCCTCGACGATCTGTTCCTCCGTGACGACGACGACGCTGTCGAGGAATCGCCGGTTGACGGCGAAGGTTTTTTCGCCGGGCGAAAGGACGCGCAGCCCATCTGCGATCGTCTCGGGCGGCGAACCCAGCCTGTACCGGTCCCCGCTTTGGAGCGAACGGCGCGTGTCGTCAGCGGTCGCTGGCTCGACGCCGATGACCCGGCAGCGGGGCATTAGTGAGGAAATGACAGTCCCGACGCCGGCGATGAGGCCGCCGCCGCCCACCGGGACTATGACGACGTCCAGCTCGCCGGCGTCCGCCGCAAGCTCGAGGGCTAGGGTGCCTTGCCCGGCCATTATGTCGTAGTCGTCGAAGGGAGGTACGAGGACCGAACCCGACGAGGCCGCCAATTCCCGGGCGATCTCCTCCCGGCTTTCATGGCTCGGGTCGTACTTGCGGATGTCGGCACCGTACGCCGCGATGGCGGAAACTTTCGCCTCGGCGGCATCTTCGGGCACAACCACGGTGGCGTGGGTGCCGACGAGAAACGCCGCCAGGGCGACCGCCGCACCATGGTTGCCGGACGAGTACGCCACGACACCGGCCTCGCGTTGAGCACTGCTGAGCTGGGACAAGCGGTTGTAAGCGCCCCTGAACTTGAACGAGCCGCTGCGCTGGAACTGCTCGGGCTTTAGGAATACCTTCGCGCCTGTTTGCTCGTCCAGGGCAGAACACGTCAAAAGCGCCGTCCGGTGAGCGATGCCTCGCAATCGCGCAGCTGCTGCCCGCACGCGCTCCAATGAGAGCGGGGTGTCGTCTAGTTGAACGTGGTGCACGTCGGAGATTTGGCGCTCAACGGGCACTGGGCGCACTTGCTCTTTCGTAACCGTGGGGCAAGTAGGGCAAGACGTTACCGTCCCACGTGAAATTGAGAGGTGTCGTCGGCTCGGTCGGGTGGACGATCAGCAGCGCGTAGGAGTGGAAGAAGGTCGGAGCCGACCCGGCCCCGGCTATGCAGTCGGTGCACGTGGTACCTGTCGTGAGCCCGAGCAGGTCGTCGCGGTCCTGCCAGCAGCCGGCGGCTTTCGGGCTCTTGCACGCGTAGTTCATGGTCTGCCCGAACGGCCCGAACGACGGGCCTCCCCACCCGTCCTGGTACATGAGCGCGAAGACGAGGCCTCCGGCCATCGGCATCGACGAGCCGCCCCCTTCGAACGCGCTCCATTCGTACTCACCGTCGGCTACGTTCGCAGCAACTTCGACTGGGCCATAAGACGTCTCGAACTTCGGCCCACGGCCCTCTTTCGCGCCGGCCGCAGCTGCCGCGCTCAGGTAGGGGGACAGCCCGACGAGGGGTGGGACACCTCTCGATATTCGTTCCAGGTTCACCCAGACAAACAGCTGTTGAGCGGGGCTCAGTTTGAGGAAATTGGTCGGGAGCGTGAAGCCGCGCCGATGTTCTTTGACTTGCGCGGCATTTATGGCCGCCAGGAGGATGTTGTTGCACGCAGCCCAGCGGTCCCCGCCCGAAGGCGTGCAGGGTGAACCAGCTCCGGATAGCCCGTTCGGGGTGGGCAGGTTGGACGCGGGGTTAGCAAAAGGGCTGCCTGCGGCAAAAGCAGCACTGGCCCCGGGGGAAGCCAGCATCGCGGCAGCAAGCAGACTGATCATGGCAGCCACGGCCCGGGCACGCATTGTTCCTACCGTAGCCGGGCCCTCCCGGCCGGGATGGACCGTACGCTCATCGGTGCCGGATGGCTCCAGGGCCGGAGCGGAGCGGAGGCGTAAGGTAGGGCGTGACCTCGCCTGCCGACATCGGGTTCCTTGCAGCGGCCGGGGTTGTAGGTGGGGCCGTAGGCACCGCGGGCGGTATCACGTCGCTGATCTCCTACCCGGCGCTGCTGTGGGCCGGGTTGGCGCCAGCGCCGGCCAATATCGCCAACATCGTCGGGCTGATGACCTATCTCCCGGGATCGGCGCTCGCCTCGCGGCCCGAGTTGAAGGCCAAGGGTGGACGGTTGCTGCGCTGGAGCGCGTTGACGGCGGCTGGAGGGGCAGGTGGCGCCGCACTGCTCCTGGCGACGCCCTCGCACCTGTTCGCGAGGGTCGTCCCATTTCTCATTGCACTGGCATCACTGAGCCTGATCGTCCAGCCACGGCTCAGCAATTGGAGGGACAAACGACGGGGGCGCCGGCGTGGGGCGGGTATCCCGGCTGCCCTGGCAACGGTGTCGGTGTACAGCGGTTACTTCGGGGCCGGCTCGGGGGTAATGACGCTTGCGATCCTCCTGTTCGGTGCCGAGCGCCATATGGCGAGGGCCAACGCGATGAAGAACGTTCTCGTAGGGGTCTCCAACGTCGCGGCCGCGGCGGTCCTCGTCTGCTTTGCTTCCGTCGACTGGGCTGCCGTGGCCCCGTTGGCCATCGGCGCTTTCGTCGGGAGCACAATCGGCCCGCAGGTCGCACGAAAGGTCCCTGCAAGCTTGCTCCGCTGGGCTGTCGCACTTGTCGGCCTCGGCCTGGCCGTCAAGCTGTGGATCTCCCCGATGTAGCGCGTGAGAAGTCCGTGATGAAGTCCATGGCCCGGGCCGCAACGGGCGGCGGGTTGGCTCCGGCCGTAAGTTTGGCCCCGTGACCCACGGGCCCCACAAACATGGGCAGGCGCCGACGATGACGACGCTCCAGCGGACCATCCGTCCGGGAGCCGTCGTCTCGGCGGGCAGCGAGGGTGCCTACCGCCGGCTTGTCTACGGCCCTGGAGAGCCCCGCATCGTGCGGGACGAGCTCGCCGGCACCCGGGCGGGCGCGGCCACGGGCGGGGGGCTGGCCGGTGCAAAGCCTGGCTCTGTGCCCGGCAGGAGGCTGGTACCTGTGGTCAATCTCGGCCACCTGACCGACATCCAGCTGGCCGACGTCCAGTCGCCCGGGCGTTTCGAGTTCTTCGAGCGCCTGAGAGGCAGGCCGGGAGCGGGGTCGTACGTGCCTGCGTGGCGCCCGCAGGAGGCGTTGGCTGCTCAGGCCGTCGCTGCCATGGTGGCGGCGGTCAACGGCCTACCTTCCAGCCCTGAGACCGGCGCAAGTGTCGGCCTGTGCATCTCGACCGGCGACAACCTGGACAATGCCCAGCTCAACGAGCTCGAATGGTTCCTTGCGCTGCTCGGGGGCGGCCGCGTGTGCACCCAGTCGGGCGGCCCGGCCTATGAGGGTACCCAGGCGCCAGGCTGGCAACCGTCGGCTTACTGGTGCCCCGAACCGGGCCCAGACCCTTTCAAGGAGCGTTTCGGCTTCCCGGCCTATCCGGGACTTCTCCGAGAGGCGCTCGAGCCGTTCGAATCGCCTGGCCTGGCGATGCCGTGGCTGTCGTGTTTCGGCAACCACGACGGCTTGGTGCTCGGGACAGCGCTCCCGACCCCGGCCTACGAAAAAATATTGTCGGGCGGCCATAAACCCGCCGACCTGCCGGCAGGCATAGACCCCCTGGAGATGGTGGAGGCTTTCACGTCCAACCCCGAAGTGCTCCTCGGCGGGCCGGCGAGAGAGGTCGTCCCGGGGGCCGGCAGGACGAGCGTCGGCCGGCAACAGTTCGTCGAAGCCCACCTGCGCGCCGGGGGCATACCCCGCGGTCACGGCTTCGACCGGCGCAATGTCGAGGACGGCACCGCTTACGGGGTTTTCGACGTCGAAGCTGCCGTCCCTCTAAGGGTCGTAGTCCTCGACACAGCCAACATGGACGGCTACTACGAGGGCAGCATCGGTGCGCGCCAATCGCGATGGCTCGAGGAGAAGTTGTCCGAGGTCCACTCACACCATTTCGACCGCTCGGGCCGCCGGGTTACGACGGGCGCCGCCGACCGCCTGGTCTTGCTTGCTTCCCACCACGGCCTCGACGCGATGGTCAACCAGCGCCAGGACCCGGCGGGTTTCGAACAGGACCACCCGCGGGTGACCGCAGGCGAGCTGGAGGCGATGTTGCACCGTTTCCCGAACGTCGTCCTTTGGCTGAATGGGCACCGCCACCACAACAGCATCCGGGCGAGGCCGGGGCCTGCCGGCTGGAGGGGGCCCACGGAGCAACCGGGCGGCTTCTGGGAGGTTTCAACCGCTGCGATCGCGGACTGGCCATGCCAGGCAAGGCTCGTCGAGGTCGTGATGAACGGCGAGAACGAAGTCGACATCCTTTGCACCATGCTCGATTCGGGCGCACCACCGGGCCCGGAGGAGGCGGAAGGAGCCGACAGGCTCGCGTCGCTCCACCGCGAGATCGCGTCAAACGACCCCTATTGGGACCACGTCGCCGAGGGCTCCGAGGAGGACCGCAACGTTTCGTTGCGTTTGCCGGCGCCGTTTTCGGTCGGGTAGCGGGGTTACCCGTCCGCCCGCCCCCCGAGGGTAATGTGAGAGGCGGTCTACCCCGCCTCGTACCGACAGGTCACCCCGGAAGAGAGGTCCCCCCGGATTGGAACGCCTATTTGACGCGCTGGGCCGCTACGTAGTCCGTTTCCGCTACCTCGTGATAGTGGCGTGGCTGGCCGTCATCGTGGTGACAAGTGCCGCCTTCCCCTCGCTCGGCAGCGAGGTCAACAACGACAACAGCCAGTTCCTCCCATCGACTGCCCCCAGTTCCCAAGCTGCTCAATTGGCGGCCCCCATCCTCGGCAACCCCAACACGACCAGTGAGATCGTTGTCGTCGCGGCCCGCAACGGGGCGCGCCTCACCCCGGCCGACGAGGCGGCCCTCGTGCGGGAGGTTGGGGCGTTACGGGGGGTCCCGAGGGTCGAGACGGCAAGGATCCTGGCGGTATCGAGCGACGGCGAGGCCGCGCAAGTCCTCGCGTTCGTGAAGGTGAACGCCGCAGACATAACGGCGCAAAAGACCGTGGTAAGCGAGGTCATAAAGACTTTCTCGCAGGCTCAGGCTCCTCCCGGCCTCCAGCTCCACGTAGCGGGGACCATCGCCACCAATGTCGCAAACCAGCAAAACTCTGCAGCCACAGGTAACAAACTTCAGTTCGCCTCGTTCATTTTCATCGTCATATTGCTGCTGCTCGTTTTCCGGTCGCTGCTGGCGCCGGTCGTGACGCTCCTTGCGCCGGCTTTCGCACTTCTTGTCTCGTCGCGCCTCATCGGGTTCCTGGGCGCACACGGGCTCAAAATCTCGGAAATAACCGAGCTCCTCCTCATCGTGCTGCTCATCGGGGCTGGGACCGATTATGGGTTGTTCCTCGTGTTCAGGGTGCGAGAGGAGATGAGGGCCGGCCGTGACCATCACGAGGCTGTCCGCTATTCGCTCGTGAGAGTGGGGGAGTCCATCAGCGCGTCGGCCGGCACTGTCATTTTTGCTTTGCTCAGCTTGCTAGTAGCGAGCTTCGGCATCTACCGCGACCTTGGCATCCCGCTCGCCATCGGGATAGCGGTGATGCTGGTCGCGGGCCTGACGCTGCTCCCGGCGCTGCTGGCGGTCCTCGGCAGGGCCCTTTTCTGGCCGTTGCGGTTGCGTGTCGGGCCTCCTCGGGTCGGGACCTGGGGCCGCGTCGCCGCCCGTTTGGTCCGAAGGCCGGGCGTGACTCTCAGCCTGGGAGTGGTCTTTTTCGGCGCCTTGGCGGCCGCGATCGTCGGTTACCACTCGGCCGGTTTCGGCGGGGCGCTGAGCGCGCCGTCAGGGACGGACGCAGCGGCGGGTAACGCCATCATCGCCCGTCATTTTCCCCAGACAAGCACCAACCCGGCCAACGTCGTGTTCCGCTTCGACGAGCCTCTTTGGCGATCTCCCGGCCCGGCCCAAAAGGCCGAAGCGTCGCTGCAGGCATCGGGTCAGTTCGAGCAGTTCCTCGGGCCTTTCAACCCCGACGGTACGGTGCTCACGGCGGCCGAGTACCAGACGCTCCACCAGCTGGGTCCTCCGGAGTCGCTGCCACCGGCCCCGAAAGGCGCCGGCCGGGGCTCGAGTTATTTTGCTCAGTACGAGGCCTACCGGGCGACTGCGGCTTTTGTTTCCCCCGACGGCAGGACCGTCCAGTTCGAA
>DATJMJ010000068.1:0-67125 GCA_035508795.1 Acidimicrobiales bacterium | reverse complement strand
CCGTGCCGCCCGCCCGTGCCGCCCGCCGCCCGCCAGCCGCCCGCCCGTGCCGCCCGCCGCCCGCCGCCCGCCCGTGCCGCCCGCCCCTGCCCCCTGCCCGTGCCGCCTGCCTGCCGGAAGAGTAGATGCCACGGGCCTCGGGACCGACCTCGCCGGGTGGTCGGCGACGGTTGTTACTATCGACGTAGGAGAAATTCCCCAAAGGGGTAGCTCACATGGCCAACACAGCACAAGATCTCGACCTCGGCAGGTACCAGCTCGGCTGGAGCGACGAAGAGGACTTTTACGTCTTCAAGCCGAAGAAGGGCCTCAACGAGGACATCGTCCGGGAGATGTCCTGGATGAAGGGCGAGCCGGAGTGGATGACGCAGCGACGGCTGAAGGCGCTGCGGTACTTCGAGCGCCGCCCCATGCCCACCTGGGGCGGGGACATGTCGCGTATCGACTTCAACGACATCTTCTACTACATCAAGCCCATCGAAAAGCAGGTGAGCGCCTGGGACGAGTTGCCCCAGTCCGTCAAGGCGACCTACGACAAGCTGGGCATCCCCGAGGCCGAGCGCAAGTACCTTGCCGGCGTCACTGCCCAGTACGAGTGCCTCCGGGGTTCGACGCCTGTGTGGACCGACAGAGGTGCTCGTCCTATCAAGGAGCTGGTGCCAGGGGACGTCGTCTTCTCGCTCGACCCGGTGACCCGCGAGCTCGTGGGCGCTCTTGTCGCGGGTGTTGCCTGCTCCGGCGAAAAGCAGGTCTTCGAAGTGAAGGTGGGCCTGTCGCTTATCGGGGCCTCCTCCAACCACCCCTTCCTCGCACTAAGGGACGCACGACCGCCCGGGCGCCAGCGCGCCCGTTACCGGGAGGAGTGGGTCGCGGTGGAGGACCTGAAGCCCGGTGACTACGTGGCTGTTGCCACAGACCTGCCTGACTACGGCACGCCGGCGGCACTGCTGGTCCCGGAGGCTGGTGCCAGCAGGCTGCCGACCGTCACGGACGACGACGTTTGTTGGTGGGCCGGTGCCTACCTTGGGGACGGCTACCTTCGCCGCCGCGGTGCCCACCTGTCGCTCGAGATCGCAGTTGACCGCACCGACGAGGCTTTGGTGCAAGAGCTCTGCCGTGTTGGGGAGAGCACATTTGGCGTGACGTTCGGCGTTGCTGGAGACGGGTTGCGCTTGACTGGGCGCAAGAACGCCGCGCTGGCAGCCTGGGTCGAGCTAAACGGCCTTGGAGGGTCTGCCCATACCAAGCGCATCCCCGATTGGGTCTTCGGGCTCCCTCGTTCCCAGCGTCTCGCTTTCCTTGCGGGGTACGTCGACACCGACGGCAATGTGCGTTCGCATAAGACCAATAACGATGTCGTGATCACCAGTGCCAACAGCGATCTCCTGGAGGATGCGCGCCAGCTGGCAATGTCTTGCGGCATCTCGTCAGGCTCGGTCGTCCGGGTCACCAATGCCCACCCCTTCGACCAGGACCGAAAGCTCACCTCCTACCAGTTGCGCTTGAGCGGCAACTTCGGCCAACTCCCTTGCAGGTCGCCGCGGCGGCTCGAAAAGCTTGGCCAAACGTCGTACTATCACCCTTCCCGCACCGCGGAAGGTACCGATTTCCGTGCTCATTCGGGCGAGATGCTCGGGTGGCGCAGGGTCGAAAGCATCACGCCCGCCGGCGTCGAGCTCACTTATGACATCGAGGTCGAGGGCCATCACAACTTTGTCGCCGATGGCGTCATCGTCCACAACTCCGAGGTCGTCTACCACCGCAACCGGGACGAACTGGCGCGCCAGGGCGTGCTTTTCTCCGACATGGACACGGCGCTGCGCGAGTACCCGGAGATAGTCAAGGCCCACTTCGGCAAGGTGATCCCGGCCAACGACAACAAGTTCGCCGCGCTCAACTCGGCCGTGTGGTCAGGCGGGTCCTTCATCTATGTGCCGCCGGGCGTCAAGGTCGAGATGCCTCTTCAGGCCTACTTCCGCATCAACACCGAAAACATGGGCCAGTTCGAAAGGACGTTGATAATCGCCGACGAGGGAGCCCAGGTGCACTACATCGAGGGTTGCTCGGCGCCGGTGTACACGACGGACTCCTTGCACTCGGCGGTTGTCGAGATCGTGTGCAAGCGGGGGAGCAGGGTCACCTACACCACGATCCAAAACTGGTCCCACAACGTTTATAACCTGGTGACCAAGCGCGCCTTTGCCGAATCCGAGGCCCACATGGAATGGATCGATGGCAACATCGGCTGCCTCGCCGAAGGCTCACGCGTAACAACGCCCTCGGGGCTAAAGCCGATCGAGCTGGTTATGCCCGGCGACCAAGTCCTCTCGTACGACGAGCCAAGCGGGCAGCTCTGCTTCCGGACCGTGACGGCAAAGCGTTTCTCGGGTTACCAGCAGGTCCGGGAGGTACGGTCCGGGGCACGCCACCTTCGTGTCACCGACAACCATCCCTTCTTCTCGTACAACTACGATCCGGGCCGAGCCAAGAAGTTAGGGCGCTACCGGCTTGGTTATGTGCGGGCGGACCAGCTGACGCACGCGATCATGCCGGCGGTTTCGCTCGATTACGGGGAGCCGCACAAGTTGGAGCGGGGAGAGCTCGTAACCGAGTTCACCGAGTTCAGCGAGTTCACCGAGTTCACCGGTGCCAACCAGTACTCCAACGCCTTCGGGAGCGCTCGGTCTCGCAAGGTGCGTCTCGCAGCGCCCGAAACCACCACAGACGACCTCATGTGGTTGTTCGGCTTGTTCATGGGTGACGGGTCGATCGAGAGGGCACCGGCGCGTTACGGCGGCTCGCCCTGGGCCAGGGTTACATTCTCCGTCCCGTCCGCGGACCGGGCAAGGCCGAGGCTGGTCGAGGTGATGTCACGGTTGTTCCCGGGGGGCGCAGGAGAGGAGCGCACCGACGGCGTGACCTTGGGCTGGTCGAGCACTGAGCTGGCGGACCTTTTCGAGCTCAACGGCTTCGTCACGGGGGCTATTGCCAAAACGGTGCCCGACTGGGTGCTCGGGCTGCCGGAGAGCCAGCGCCTTTCGCTTGTCGCCGGCTACCTCGATTCGGACGGGTCCGGGAACGGTGGTTGGTTCAGCATCAAATCCGTCAACAAAGCCTTGCTGGAGGCTATGGCCGATGTGCTCACGTCATTAGGCATCGCTTCCCGCTTTCACAGAGAAGAGGGCTCCGAAGGGCCCGTAGAGATCCTTGGTAACCAAACTGTTTGCCATGGCAGCCGCACCTTGGTCTTCCGAGCCGACCCGAGGTTGCTTGCCCTGGTCAGCGGGCCCCTTGCAGACGCGGCGCGCTCGGGCGGCGCGCGGAAGGTGCCCTCGTTGCGCAGGGTTGGCCGCTCGCAAATCGTCCTCCCAGACCCGGTGGAGGTCCGCAAGGTCGTCGTGAGCGAGCCCGGCCCCGCCGTCCCGACGTGGGACATCGAGGTCGAAGGCACCGGCAACTTCGTGTCGGAGGGCTTCATCGTCCACAACAGCCAACTCACGATGAAGTACCCGTCCGTCTATTTGATGGGCCCCAAGGCGTCGGGCGAGGTCCTGTCTGTCGCCTACGCAGGTGCGGGCCAGCACCAGGATGCGGGGGCGAAGATGGTCCACGCCGCACCGGAGACGACCTCGACGATCATCTCGAAGTCGATCTCCAAGGACGCCGGCCGCACGTCGTACAGGGGCCTGGTCCGCTTCGAGGAAGGCGCCAAGCGGTCCAAGAGCTTCGTCCGCTGCGACGCCCTGCTCCTCGACGAGAAGTCGCGCTCGGACACCTACCCGTACATCGAGTTCGGCGAGCACGACGCACAGGTCGGCCACGAGGCGACCATCTCCAAGGTCGGCGACGACCAGTTGTTCTACCTGATGAGCCGGGGGCTCTCCGAACAGCAGGCGATGAGCATGATCGTCAACGGCTTCATCGAGCCCGTCACGCGGACCCTGCCTATGGAGTACGCGGTCGAGTGGAGCAGGCTGATCGAGCTGCAAATGGAGGGCAGCGTCGGCTGAGCCTCCCGCCTGCGGCAGGCACCGGGCGCCCCGGCGTGGGTAGCAGGTGCGCCGGCGGGGCCACTAGGCGCACCCGGGTGGGCCCCAAGCCAGGGGCCGCGGGGCCGTAAGATCAAGCGCGTATGGGAGCAGCTCTGGCGCTGGCCATCATGTTGGTGGTCGTGGTGGGGATACTTAGCCTCGCCGTCAACGCGCAGGGGCCGTTCCAGACGGGGGCTCCTCCCCCCAGCCGGGCTCCGCGGACCGGCCGCTCGAGCCATCCCGGGTCGCCGCCCCAGGCCGGTGGGGCAGACCGCCAGCCCCGGCGGCCCACCCGTGACCGCGGTGAGCGCGGCGAACGTGGTGAGCGGGGTGAACGAAGCCGCGAGCGTCAGCCGAGCAGCGTCCCACCCCCGCCAAGGGAGCCGGAGCAGGGCGCCGACGCGGACCCGGCCTTCGGGGACCTGAGGCCGCTCAACAGCCAGGCGCAGGCGCTGGTCATTTCGGTCGTCGACGAGAGGACTCTCGGGCCGGTCACCCGCAGCCGCCTGACGTTGAAGGTCGAACCAGCTGGCGCCGATGCGTTCGAGGTCACCACCCGAGTGGCGTTCCCGACGCCCGCAGAGCGGGCGAAGGTCAAAGTGGGGGCGATGATCCCGGTGCGTTACGACTCGAACGACCACAGGCGGGTCGTGGTCGACATGGAAAAAGACGCCGGCGAGTAGCCCATGTCGGCCGACGGCCCAACCGGCCCGGCAGCGGTGGCGGTACCGTTCGTCAACCGGGCGGAGGCTGGTCAAGTCCTCGGTGACCTCGTGGCACAAGAAGGCTTGCTGCAACCGGTTGTCGTTGCCTTGCCACGAGGCGGCGTCCCGGTCGGTGCGGCGGTGGCGCGGCGCCTCGGGGCGCCACTGTTTGTCATGCCAGTGGGCAAGGTGGGAGCGCCCGGCCAGGAGGAGCTCGCCGTAGGTGCGGTGGCACCGGGCGGCGTGAGGGTCATAAACGACGAAGTGGTTGCTGCGTTGCGGCTCGACGGCGACGCTGTGGAGCGGCTCGTCCAAAGGGCGGCCGCCAGGGTGGCCGACCAGTTGCGGACTTACCACGGAGAGGCTCCCATCGACATGAGCGGCCGCTCGGCCGTGGTAGTGGACGACGGGTTGGCGACGGGCGCCACGATGTGGGCTGCCCTGATCGCGGTCCGCCGGCTGGGCCCAACGAAGCTGGTCCTGGCGGTCCCGGTGGCGCCACCGGCGGCGCTCCAGAGCCTCGCCCCGTTGGTCGACGCCGAGATCTGCCTTCTCCGGCCCCCAAACATGCACGCTGTCGGTACCTGGTACCACGACTTCGCCCAGACCACCGACGAAGAAGTGCTCCAATTGCTTGAAGAACTCGGCCCCCCAAGGTCCCCCTCCTGAGCCCCCGCCCCCCAAAACCGAGGCAGAGCGCGCCAACTTGGCGAACCCGCGTTGCGGGACGGTTCGGTACCTCCTTGTGCCAGACGGCCTGCCGCCTCATTCTGCAAGACTTGTAAGCATGATCAATGCGGCGCACGCCATCATCTACGCGGACGACCCCGCGGCAGCAAGGGCGTTTTTCAGGGACGTGCTCGGGTTCGCGAATGTCGACGCTCATGGAGGCTGGCTGATTTTCAAGCTGCCGCCTGCCGAACTCGGCATGCACCCCACGCGCCCCGCCGACAACCCGGACGCGCAGGCCTGGGCGCCGAGCGGGCACCACGAGCTGTACCTGATGTGCGACGACATCGAGGCCACGGTCCAAGAGCTGAAGGGCAAGGGAGCCGATTTTTCCGGCGGAGTGGAGGAGGCCGGTTTCGGTTTGCTCGTCCACATCAAGGTGCCAGGTGCGGGGCAGATCGGCCTCTATCAACCCAGGCACCCGACCGCCTACCACCTCGAGGGCTAGCCGATCTCCAGCTCCTAAGCTGTGACCCGATAACAATGCCCAGCGCTACCCCTAACTTCGACGCGGCTGCCGCTGCCGCCCTTCCCGGGCCCGGTTGGTTGCGTGAGTCGCGCCTGGCGTCGTGGCGCCGGTTTTCCGAAATGACAATGCCCACCGAGGCCGAGGAGATCTGGCGCTATAGCCGGATAGACGACCTCGACCTCGAGCGCTACACGCTGGTGCGGCAAGCGGGTGCGGTCGGTGGCGAGGGCATGAGCACCGCTAGCAGTACAGGTAGCGGTACCAGGATGGGCACTGGGGACGGCATGGGCATCGGGGATTTACCCGGCGACGTCCGCCGTCTCGTCCTGGCGGCAGGGACTGATGCGACAGTCGTCGTGGCACACAACGGTGGTGGCGGCGATGTCGTGCGCCCCCAGCCCGGTCTCGAGGTCGGGCCGGTTGGAGCAGGCCCGCTCGGGGCGGACGCTCAACCCTTGCCGGCGTTGGCCGGGCCGCGTGCCGATATTTGGACCGCGCTCAACGGGGCGTTCGTACAGGTGCCGTGGAGGGTGTCCGTACCCGCGGGCGTCTCGCTCGAGGCCCCGGTGGTCATCGTGCACTGGCTCGACGCCGCGGAGGCTGCAGTTTTCCCTCGGTTGGAAGTAGAGCTCGGTGCGGGTTCGGAGGCTCAGGTCCTGGAGATCCTTGCCTCGCCCGACGCGGATCTGCTTGCGGTCCCGCTTACCCACCTTGCAGTGGGCCAAGGCTCTCATCTCGGCTTCGGGCAGGTGCAAGTGCTCGGGAGCCGGTCATGGCAACTCGGTAACCAGGTCAGCCGCGTTGGCCGGGACGCGGTGTTGCGTTCGATGACGGTCGCGTTCGGCGGGGAGTACGCGAGGGTTCGCGCCGATTCGGTGCTGGAAGGCCAAGGTGGGGACAGCGAACTGCTGGCGGCCTATTTCGGCTCGGGCGAGCAGGTCCACGACCTGCGCACGGTCCAGCACCACGCTGCCCCCAAGAGCCGGAGCAACCTCCTTTTCAAGGGCGCGGTGGCGAACCACTCGCGCTCGGTCTACTCGGGCCTGATCCGGGTCGAAAAAGGTGCCAAGGGTACCAACGCCTTCCAGACCAACCGCAACCTCGTGCTTTCGGAGGGCGCAGAAGCGTATTCGGTGCCGAACCTGGAGATCGAGGACAACGACGTGCGTTGCTCGCACGCCTCGGCCGTCGGGCCGATCGACGAGTCACAACTTTTCTACCTCGAGTCGAGGGGTGTGCCTACGAGCGCCGCCGAACGCCTTATAGCGCTTGGTTTCATGGACGACGTGCTGGCCCAGTTCCCCGTCGGCGGGGTACGCGCCTGGCTGCGCGAAGCGCTGGTCGCCAAGCTCGATGCCGCCGGTTTCGGCGGCCGGCCGCAGTGAGCGCCAGGGGATAGTCGCCATGAGCAGAGAAATCAGGGTCAGCCTTACGGATCTTCCCGATGGTTCGGCGGTCAGGTTGGAGGGCGGGCCCTTCGGCGTGTGCCTTGCGCGGACCGGTAACGACGTGTACGCGCTCGCGGACCGGTGCAGCCACCAGCTCTGGCTTCTCTCCGACGGTGAAGTCGACCCGTACGAGTGCACCATCGAATGCACCAAGCACGGCAGCACCTTTTCGCTGAAGGACGGGCACCCGCAGTGCTTGCCTGCCACCCAGCCCGTCGACGTCTACCCGACCCGCGTCGAAGGCGACGAAATAGTGGTGACGGTCCCGTGAGCGAACTGGTCGTCGAGGGCCTGCACGCCGGTATCGACGGCAGGGAAATCCTCCGGGGCGTCGACTTATCCCTGAAGAGCGGAGAAGTCCACGCTGTGATGGGGCCGAACGGGTCGGGCAAGTCCACTCTTTCCCATGTGATCGCCGGCCGGCCCGGCTACGAGGTGACTGCGGGCAGCGTCCGCCTCGACCGCGCCGAGCTGCTCGGGATGCCCGCGTGGCAACGGGCGCGGGCCGGGCTGTTCTTGGCGCTCCAGTACCCGATCGAGGTCCCGGGGGTAACGCTGGAGGAGGCTCTAGGGGAGGCGTTCGAGGCGTCGGGGCGCGACCGGAGCGAGATCCCGGCGCTCGTGGCCTCCGAAGCACGCGAGATCGGTTTCGACGAGAGCTTCCTCGCCCGGCCGCTCAACGTCGACCTCTCGGGCGGGGAGCGCAAGCGCAACGAAATCCTTCAGCTCGCCGTCCTCGAGCCTCGTATCGCCGTGCTCGACGAGATCGACTCTGGCCTCGACATCGACGCCCTGCGGGTGGTCGCCCGCCGCATGGCCGCTCTCGCCGGCGAGGCGAACATCGGCGTGCTCGCGATCACCCATTACTACCGTTTGCTCGCCGAGCTCCCGGTCGGCAAGGTGCACGTGCTCTCCGCCGGGCGCGTCGTTGCGACTGGGGGGCCCGAACTCGCCATCGAGCTAGAGGAAACGGGCTATGCCGCCTATGGGGGAGAGCTTCCCGCCTAGGCGGGCCTAGAGCTGGCGGTGCCCCCGCTCCTTTTCATGATCGTGCCTGCCTACGGCGTGGCCGATCTTGTAGCCCACCCACCCCGCCACGAGCGCGAGGGCGGCAAACTCGAAGATGTGGAAGGCAAGCTCGAACAGGCCTGCAAAAGCCCAGATGAGCAAGCCTCCGACCACGATCACTGCAAGCCCCGTAACGACCGTCGCTTTGGCGCTCCTGCGCCCAGGCCGTTTGCCCGTCCCGGGTTGGCCCGGTTGAGCAAGGGGAGCACCCCCCTGAGCCGGCGCCGGGAGCGGGTGCGGCAGCTGGTCCTGGACGAGGACGTTCGACGCCTCGGCTGTCTGGGCCCTGCGGGCGTCGGGGGCATTGGCCTGGCGGGTACCGAGCGTCTGGCAGATCAAGCACTGGTCCTGGGGGAAACCGTGGGTGCAATTAGCCATCGCGGCGGTGCTCCCTCAGATAACGTTCGACCTCTGCGGCCAGCCTTTCACCCGAGGCAGGGCTGAGCCTGGGGGCCTCTTCCAAGGTGGCGATGTCGGGCGCGGATGGGTGGGCTTCCTCGTCCTGCTCTTCGAGCCTGGTGACATATGCCGAGGCGTCTTCGTCCGAGGCGACCAGCTCGTTGATCTGGCGCTCGTAGGCGGCCGTCGATATCTCGAGCTCAACGACGTCCACGCGGGCGCCGAGCACGTGCGTGACCCGCTCCACCAAAGCAAGCGCAGCCTTGGGCGAGGAGCTCTGGGAGACGTAGTGAGGCACGCTCGCCCAAAGCGACACCGTGGGCACCCCGACCCGGGCCAACGCATCGGAAGCGACGCCGACTATCCCTGTGGGGCCTTCGTAGTAGGAGGGTTCGACGCCTGCCAACGAAGCAAGCTCGGCGGTCGCCGACCCGCCGCTCACACGGACTGGCCTCGTGTGAGGGACGTCGGCCAGGAGCGCTCCCAAAAGGACGGAGGTGGTCACGTTGAGCGAGCTGGCTGCCTTGCCGAGGGCATCGGCGAAACTTTTCCAACGGAGCTGGGGCTCGGGGCCCGAAAGGAACACGACATCTCTGTCGGCTCCCGGCAGGCGGGCGTGGGACAGCTTGAGCTCGGGCCACTCGAGGCGCCGGGTTGTGCCGGACTCGAGCCGAACGTGCGGCCTGGTCGAGGTGAAGTCGAACAGCTCTTCGGAGTCGAAAGCGGCGAACGGCTCCCCATGCCACGCACGCGTCAGGTAGGCGACGGCTTCGGAGGCCGCGTTGCCGGCGTCGTTCCAACCTTCGAATGCTGCTACCAGTACCGCCTGGTGCAACTCGGGTCGTCGGTCCCAACGCAACTCCATCCTCTCGACGCTAGTCATCCGAGGGCCCCTAGGCGGCCCGGCTCCACAAATCCTGACTGGATCGATAAACTAAATCCCCATGGTCGCGACCAGACCCCGCGGGGCGCTCAGGCAGTTGGTGAGTTTTCCCAACCCGGTCAACGAGGTTGCCGCCAGAGTGGTAGCAGGCGGTGTGGTGTTCTTGGGCATCGTCGCCATCGCCGTCCCCGAGCCCTGGCTCCTCGTCGTTCTCACCTACGGTTTTTGGGCGCGGGCCCTTACCGGCCCGAAGTTGAGCCCTCTCGGCTTGCTCGCCACCCGCGTTGTAGCTCCGCGCTTGGCGCCTGCCAAGCCGGTGCCGGGGCCTCCCAAGCGCTTTGCCCAGGGGATGGGCGTCGTTTTTTCGACGACCTCCCTGGTGCTGTGGTTCGGTTTCGGGGAGCACCTCGCCTCGATGGTATTTACCGGCATGCTGTGCGGAGCGGCCTCGCTCGAGAGCTTCGCAGGGATCTGCATCGGCTGCCGGATCTTCTCTTTGCTCATGCGCCGGGGCCTCATCCCCGAGAGCGTCTGCGAATCCTGCGCCGACCTCAGCTTGCGGCACCCGAGCCTGTCCGCCGCGCCGCGCGGCTAGCGCATCGGTATCGGTCGCGGTCGCGCGTCAGCGGCCAAAACGGGCATGGTAGTTGGCCCGGGGCGGACCTTACGCGAGGATGCGCGCCAGTTTGCGACCTGCGCGCAGGTAGTAATCACCGGCGCCCTTGGGCAGTTTGGAGCTGATCAGGTCCCCGAGCGGCGAGCGGATGTCTTCGGGCGACACTGCTGCCTGTTGTTGTGGCCCGCCACCGGCCGGCTCGAAAACGATCCGCAGCCCGTTTTGCTCCGCTGTCCGGCGGGCTTCGCCATTGCTCGAGGCAAAGCCGAGACTTTTGACTACGTCGAGGACCTGGGCCGAAAGATCCGTGACGGTCGGGAGGTCCTCCACCTCGCCGTAGCGGCGCTGCGAAAACTGAGCGGCGAACTCCTCTCGCGCCTTCATGGCGGCGTCCACGCCGTGAAGCGCCGCTGTCACTTCGCCGGCCATGACCCTTTTCAGGTCCATGGGGTGGAGCGTCCCATCCGACATGCGTCGTGTTACGGCGTTTATTTCCGCCGGTTGCCACTCCGACAGCGCCTGCAGGTAGGGGCCCATGAGGCGGTCGGGGACAGACATGAGCTTGCCGAAGATTTCCTGCGGCGGGGCTGTGAGGGGGACGTAGTTGCCTCGCGATTTGCTCATCTTGGCCCCGGTGCCGTCGGTGCCCTCGATGAGCGGGACGGCGGCCACCAGTTCGGGCTCTTGGCCGCAGATCTCCATAACTTTGCGGCACATTTGCATGTTGAGGTACTGGTCCACGCCACCCACCTCGAGGTCGCAGTTGACCTCGACGGAGTCGAGCGCCATCGCCACGGAGTAGAGGAGCTCGGCGAGCGAAAGTGGTTCGCCTGCCGACAAACGGTGGCGGAAGTCCTCCCGCTGGAGCGACATCGAAAGGGGGATGTGCGAGGCGACTTCGATCAGTGCGGGCAGTTTGACGTTGTCCAGCCATTCGCCGTTATGGCGGAACTCGGCCCGTGAGAAGTCGAAAAAGGGTGAAACCTGGTCCTGGTACGTGGCCATATTGCGGGCGATGTCCTCGTCGCTCAAGCGGGGCCGCTCGTCCGAGCGCCCGCTCGGGTCGCCGATCCTGGCCGTACCGTCGCCGACTATGAACACGACGAGGTGGCCCATCCTCTCGAACCTGCTGAGCAGGAGCATCGGGACGGCGTGCCCCAGGTGCACTTCGGCTCCCGTAGGGTCGATCCCGAACTTGGCGACGAAGCGGCGGCTCTCCTGGCGTGCACGGGTTATGCGCTCGCACACGACCTCTTCGGAGGGTTGCAACTGGGCGCAGGCCGTAGCGACCAGGGAGGCTTGCTCAGCGGGCGTCAGGTCGGAAAGGTCCATGCGCCTGCGTAGGTGGGTGAGCTCGAGGAGCTCCCGGACATTGCTGCTCAGCGAAAGGTCCTCGCCCGAGAGCAATCCCGTCGCCTGCTTGACCGAGTTGCTGAGGTGGCTCATGGGTTGGCGGGTAGCCTAGCGGCGGTCCTAGCTGGCCCGGGCGACGATATTGAGACGGACGTAGTCGATGACCGGTTCGGCCATAGCCTGTGCCACCTTTCGGGAGAACGCCGGCCGCCCCGGTGGGGGGACGGAGGCCAGGTGCTCGCGGAGGCAGACCGTCGAGAGGAACTCCACAAGAGCATCCTCGTCCTCGAAGCCGACGAGCTCGGGGTGCGACCAGACGGCGACGACTTCAAAGCCTGCTTCCTGGAGGCGGCGAGCCGTTTGCTCGGGAGAGGCGTAGAGCCACGTCCCTGCGCGCTCCACGCCGAGCGAACGGACCGCCTCGACGACCCTTGTGATGTTGCCTTCGCCGCCGCACTGAGCCACGAGCTGTCCGCCCGGGCGGAGGACGGAGCGGATGTTGGAGAAAAGCGCTTCGTGGTCTGTCACCCAATGGAAGGTGGCCGTCGAAAAGACGGCGTCGAGCGGGGCAAGGCCGCCAAGTTTGGTGGGGGAGAGGTCGAGCAGGTCTGCTTCGAGATAACTGAGCCGGCGGGCCTGCCCCGCGGCATCCCCGGCGCCCCCGGCGTCCCCGGCATCCCCGGCATCCCCGGTCCCAAGCCGCTCCCTTGCCTGAGCAAGCATCGACGGCGAGCGGTCCATAGCTATTACATGGCCGCGCGGCAACCTGGCGAGCAGCTCCTGCGTCACGCGCCCGGTGCCACACCCGGCGTCCAGGACCGTCTCGTCTCCCTCGAGCTCGAGCCGCCCGAGGACGACCTGGCCCCATTGCGCTTGGGGGGAGGAGACCCTGTCGTAGGACGCCCCGTCCCAGTCCACCGGGCGAGAGGTCAACTCCCCGGGCGCACAGGCCCCGTCCCTGCCCCTAACGACTCGGTGGCAGTTGCGATCTCTTCCAGGTCCTCGTGGCTCAGCTCCAGGTCTGCGGCCGGTAGCCAGCCGCCGACTTGGCCAGGGGTCCGCGCTCCGACGATGGCGGCGGTTATGCCTGGCCAGGACAGCACCCACGCCACGGCCACCGCTGCGACGGTCGTGCCTTTGCGCTCGGCAATCGGCCGCATCGCGTCGGCCAAGGCGAGGTTGCGCGCCAGTTGCTCGCCCTGGAACAACGGCGAACGTGCCCGCCAGTCGTCCCGGTGGAGCTGGCTGGCCCGTTCGACGCTGAACCGCCCGGAGAGCAGGCCTGCCTGCATCGGGCTGTAGACGATCACACCTGTCGAGTGCGCCGCGCACCAAGCAATTTCGGGGGCCTGCTCGCGGCGCAAGGCGGAGAACGGCGGCTGGAGGGTATCGACGTGCCCGAGCGCCTCGGCTTCGTCGAGGTGGGACACGTTGTGGTTGCTCAGCCCGGCGGCGCGGATTTTGCCTTCCTCCTTCAACTTGAGCAGCTCGCCCCAGTAGTCCTCGAGCGATGCCCCGTCCTCCGCCGGCCAGTGCATCTGGAGAAGGTCTATCGCCTCGACCTTCAGGCGGCGCAGGGACGCTTCGCAATCGGCGCGGATGCTGTCGGGCGAACCGACGCGCTCCGCCGGGCGGAAAGGGTCGCTCGCGTCCCATACGAGGCCGCATTTGGTGAAAATAAACGGGCGGTCGCCTTCGGGGATGCCCTCCATCGCCATCGCGACGACCTCCTCCGAGTGGCCAAGGCCGTAGATGCCCGCCGTGTCGACCCAGTTGACGCCCGACTCGACGGCATAGCGGATAGAGGCGACGGAGTCCTTGTCGTCCTGGGGGCCCCACGAGTACGCCCAGCCACCTCCTCCGGCTGCCCAGGCTCCAAACCCGACTCGGGTGATTTCGAAACCGGTTTTCCCCAATGGCTGAGTTGGCAGCGCCACGAGCTATCTCCTTCGCTAGTTAAGCCCAAAGTTCCCAGCGAGAAAGCTACCTGCTCAACTCGGAAAAGGGGGCACCCGGGTTTCGAGCAGCGACCAGGTAGCCGGCGATGGCGGTGCGCAGGGCCTGTTCGATGACTTCGTCCACCTCGCCCCACGGCAACCAGGGCTTGGTCAAAAGGAGCGATGCGACACCGTGGACGGCCGCCCACAACTGGAGCCCGGCAGGCAGCGGGCCTCGCGGGTCGGGAGGGAAAATGCCGGCCGCCATGCATTCCGAGATCGTCTGAAGGACCTGGCCCAAGCACCTGTCGCTAAGTACGTCGTCCACGACCCTATGCCCGCCGCTCACCATGAAGGCCAACCTGTAGTGCTCCGGCTTGGCAAGAGCGAACCGGATGTAGGCGCGACCCTGGGCGGCCAGGCGTTCGAGCGGGGCGGTTTCCGAAGCGGTTGCCTCCTCGAGCGCTGCGGCAAGCGACTCGAAAACGTCTGCGCAAACAGCGTCGAGCAGGTCCTCTTTGTCCTTGAAATGCAGGTAGATCGAGGGTGTCGTGACACCTACCCGCTGCGCAACGGCCCGTACCGAGACGGCCCCCTCGTCGCCCGTCTCGGCGAGCAACTCGCGAGCAGCTGCAAGGATTTCTCCCCGTAGTGCCTCTCCGTGCCCGCGCGGTGCCCTATGCCGGCGGGAGGTCGTACTCGGCGACGCTGCCATGTTGGGTGCCCTCGGTCAATGTCGGGAAAGAAAGCCAGCTCGGCGCCCACCAGTTGGCCCTGCCGGCGAGCCGCATGAAAGCGGGTACGAGGATCCCTCGCACGAGCGTTGCGTCCATCAGCACCGCCAGAGCCATGCCGGTCCCGAACAACTTGATGAAGCTGATCTGCGAGGTGCCTATGGCAATGAAGACTATCGATATCAGCGCTGCGGCAGCTGTGACGATCCTGCCGGTCCGCTCGAGCCCCGTCGCGACGGCGACCGTGCTGGCTGCAGCGGTGTGGTCCGAACGGTCCCATTCCTCCTTTATGCGGCTGAGAAGGAAGACCTCATAGTCCATGGAAAGCCCGAACGCTATGCAAAACATCAGGACCGGCATGCTGGCGTTCAAGTACCCGGTCGCCCCAACTCCGCCGAGGAGCCCGGAGAGGTGCCCATCCTGGAAGACGTAGACCATCGCCCCGAAGGTCGCCGACAGCGAAAGGATGTTGAGCACGAGTGCTTTGAAGGGGATGAGCACGCTCCGGGTGAACAGGAACAATATGGCCAACGTGGACGCTGCGATCAATGCGAGGGCGACCGGCAGCATGCCTCCGAGCGCGTTGAGGGAGTCGAGGTTTCGGGCCGCAGGCCCGGTCGAAAGCGCCTCCGCCGGCGCCTGCACGTGCCGCACGGCCTTCACCAGCTGCTCGCCGAGCGGGGAGTTGGGGTTGAGGTCGTTTTGGACGGCGAGGTATGTGGAGCCACTGACGACCG
The DNA here is from genome assembly GCA_035508795.1 of Acidimicrobiales bacterium. Lineage (GTDB taxonomy): Bacteria > Actinomycetota > Acidimicrobiia > Acidimicrobiales > Palsa-688 > DATJMJ01. The sequence continues at coordinate 52,017 of DATJMJ010000068.1, read as the reverse complement.
GAGTCGAGAAGCTCGCCCTTCTTTGGCCGGAAACGTAAGTCCCGACGGGGGAATTTACTTCGTCCACACCCGTGAGGAGCGAAAGCCTGGCCGCGTAGCTCGAGAGCTGGCCCGCCGCTGCCCGGTCGACGTGAGGCAGCACGATCGTGACAGCGTCGGCGGCGTCCTGGCTGAAGTCGCCCCGTAGCACGTCGCCCACCTCGTGGGCACTCGCCGAGGCAGGGAGCACCCTGTCGTCGGGAAGGCCAAAACGTACCGACAGGAAAGGCGAACCCAGCACGACCAGGATGGCCAGCACCCCGAGGCCAAAGGCGACCGGGCGGCGCATTACGGCAAGGGCGAGCCTGCGCCAGAACCCGCCACCGACCTCGCCCCCGCCCCCGCGCCCGGCGTCGGCGTTGTTGTCACGCCCGGGGCGTCGCCGCCACAAGGGGCGCACGTCCCACGCGTCGACACGGCGGCCGAGGACGCTCAACAGGGCCGGGAGCACCACGGTTGCCCCAAGAGCTGCCACGGCCACGACTGCTATACCGGCGTAGGCGAAAGACCGGAGGAAATAAAATGGGAAAACCATCATGGCGGCAAGTGAGAGCCCAACTGTCAACGACGAGAACAGCACCGTCCGGCCGGCAGAGCGGACGGCTGAGTGGACCGCCTCGCTGCTGTGGCCAACACGGAGCACTTCTTCCCGGTAGCGGCTCAGGATGAAAAGGCTGTAATCGATGGCCAGGCCGAGCCCCATTGCCGTCGTCAGGTTGAGCGCGTAGACCGACACCGGGACGAACAGCGTCAGCAGCCTGAGGATGGCAAGCGTCCCGACGATGGCAGCACCGCCGACGGCCAGGGGCAGCAAGGCGGCCACGACACTGCCGAAGACGAGCACCAACGCCAGGAGCGTGAGAGGCACCGCGACCGATTCTGCGACCGCCAGGTCGTGAGATATCTGCTTGCCTATCTCGTAGTTCGCCACGGTGAGGCCACCTGCCTCGACCACGACACCGTCCTTTGTGGCATCGAAGCGCTTGGCAAGCGCATAGCCGCGGTTGGTCGACGTCGTGTCGTTGCCGAGCACTCTTGCGCTGACCAGGGCATCGTCCCCGTTGCGGCTTATGAAGCCCGCCCGCTCGGCCGGCGCGACCGACCAGTAGGACTCCACCCCGGTCACGTAGGGCTGGCGTGCCAGCTGCGAGGCGAGGCTGGCACCGGCCTCCCTCGCCGCTTGGTCGTTCGCCCCTCCCGGGGCCTCTACCAGGAAGATGAGGTTGGGGTCGCCCTGATGGAAGCGTCCCGAAAGGAGGTTGTCGGCCCTGGTGGACGGCGAAGTCGAGTCCGTGAAGCCCCCGGAGGACAGGTGCGGGGCTGCCGAGCTGCCGTAAGCGGCGGCAGCGAGGACGAGCAGGAGGGTAACGAGGAGCACGTGCCGGGCATGTGCTGTGACGTAGCGGGCCAACCTTGCGAGCATGCCAACCACCACCACCTTGTCAACGACTTGGACGGTTGAACCTATCGCCGTTAGATTAACGACGATAAGTTATCGTTGTCAAGGCAAAATTTCGCGGCTACGTCTTCGGGCGGCGGAGGGCGGCGGCAACTGCCACGTCGATGACGGCGAAAAGTATCCCGAGCCCGACGAGCGAGTCGCGGAGTTTCCACAGGTTGACGAGGAAGTACGGTGAAATGATCAAGAAGGCGGCAATGCCCAGCACGAAGAGGTGCTGAAGTGCCTCCTCACGCCCGAGCGGCCTGATGACCATGGTCCGGCACGCTAGCAAGCAAAGCGGCCCCCGCCCAACTCGCCGGCCGCCTAAGAGCGAGCCGCGCCTAACCAAAAGGGGCGCCTCACAGCAGGCGGGCGCCTCAGAGCAACTCGACTGCAAGCGGCTGGACGGCAGGTTCGCCGATCTCGTCCGAGCGGCCCAGGTCGATGCTGAGCACCAAGGCCCAGTCGTGGTCGCCTTCGGGGTCGTCGAGCACCTGGCGGACCTCCCAGCGCCCGGGCATCTCGGCGACCTGCCACAAACCGGCCCCCCGGGCTGCCGCACCGGTCCCGATGGCGGTGTGCTCCTCGAAATAGGGGACAAAAGCCGCCTCCCAGCGGGCCTCGTCCCACCCGGGCTCCTCGTCGAGCTCGCCGAGCGACGACCAGTCGCGGCGAGCCGCGAGCTCGACCCTGCGGAAGGAGGCGTTCCGTACCATCACTTTGAACGCCCGGCGGTTGGCTGTCACGGCTAGGGGGCCGGGGGCCTCCCGGCCCGAGGAGGGCTCCTCGCCGCGAGCCAACGCCTCGAGAGCGCGCTCGGGATGGCTCAGCATCTCCCATTCGTCCAGGAGGCTCGAGTCGACCTGGCGGACTATCTCGCCCAACCACTCAGTCACCTCGACCAGAAGCTCGGGCTTGGCGTCTTCGGGCACGCTCTGGACGAGCGCCTTGTAAGCGTCGGAGAGGTAGCGGAGCACGAGTCCCTCCGAGCGTGAGAGCCCGTAGAAAGCCACAAATTCCCCGAACCCCATCGAGCGCTCGTACATGTCCCGGACAACGGACTTCGGCTTTACGTTGTGGTCGCGCGCCCAGGGGTGCCTGATGCGGTAGTTGTCGAAGACTTCGTAGAGGAAATCCGCCAGCGGGGCGGGAGGCTCGAGGTCGTGGAGCACTTCCATCCGCTCCTCGTACTCCATACCTTCCTCCTTCATCCTCGCAAGCGTCTCCCCCTTCAGGCGGTCCAGTTGCGCCTCCCTGACCGGACGCGGGTCTTCGAGGGTCGATTCGACGACCGAGACGATGTCGAGCACATGGTCGGGGGATGCAGGGTCGAGCTTTGGGAGAGCTTCGAGCACAAAGAGGGAGAGCGGTTGGTTGAGGGCAAAGTCCTCTTGTAGTTCAACGGTTACTCGCACCCTCCGCCCGAGGGCGTCGGGCTCGGGGAGCCGTTCGAGGACCCCCGCCGAAAGCAGGCTCCGGTAAATGGCGATGGCGTTCCTGATGTGCCGTCGCTTCGCAGCTCGCGGCTCGTCGTTATCGAGCAGGAGGCGCTTCAGGTCCTGGCACCCGTCGCCCGGCCTGTCAAGCACCTGGAGCAGCATGGCGTTGGTCACCTTGAAGCTCGATGCGAGCGGCTCGGGCGGGGCCTGCACGAGGCGGTCAAAGGTCCCTTCGTCCCAGTGCACGAAACCCTTGGGGGGCTTGGCCTTTACCAACTTGCGCAGTTTTGCGGCGTCGCCCCCGGCTCGCGCCGCCGCCTTGTCGTTTTGGCTGACGTGTTCGGGTGCCTGTGCCACGACGGAGCCGGAGACGTCGTAACCGGCTCGCCCTGCCCGTCCTGCCATTTGATGGAACTCGCGTGCAGTGAGGAGGCGGCTCTGGCTGCCGTCGTACTTGGAGAGCGCCGTGAAAAGAACAGTCTTTATCGGCACGTTGATCCCGACTCCCAACGTGTCGGTGCCGCAAATGACCTTCAACAAGCCTTTCTGGCAAAGGCGCTCCACCAACCTGCGGTACTTGGGGAGCATGCCGGCGTGGTGAGTACCGATGCCGTGGCGAAGCAGGCGTGAGAGAGCCTGGCCGTACCCCCGACTGAAACGAAAGCCTGCGATCGCGGCCGCTATGGCGTCCCGCTCGCTCCGGCTCGACAAACCTGCGCTCGTCAAAGCCTGCGCCCGTTCGACAGCTGCCTTTTGAGTGAAATGGACGGCGTAAATGGGCGCGAGGCCTTGTGCGACCAGTTCGCCGATCGTGTCGTGGACGAGGCTCCGGGCGTAACGGTAGCTGAGAGGTACCGGGCGCTCGGTGGAGCTGACGACCGTTGTCGGCCGGCCGGTGCGCCGTTTGAAGTCGGCCACGAAGCGGGAGGCATCTCCCATCGTGGCCGACATGAGGACAAACTGCGCCCGTCTGAGCTCGATGAGGGGCACCTGCCATGCCCAGCCCCGGTCAGGGTCGGCATAAAAGTGGAACTCGTCCATGACGACCTGGTCGACGGGGGCACTTTCGCCGTCGCGGAGCGCAAGGTTGGCGAGGACCTCGGCCGTGCAGCAGATGACAGGGGCCGACGGGTTGAGAGAAGCGTCCCCGGTGAGCATGCCGACATTGGCGGGCCCAAGGGCGTCGCAGAGGTCGAAGAACTTTTCCGAGACGAGCGCTTTGATCGGCGCCGTGTACCAGGACCGGCGCCCGCCGGCGAGGCTCGCCAAGTGCCCTCCGAGCGCGACGAGGCTCTTTCCCGAACCGGTGGGAGTCGTCATGATGACGTGGTCGCCTGTCAGCACCGCCAGGAGTGCCTCTTCTTGTGCCGGGTAGAGCGTGAAACCCCGTCCCTCCGCCCAGCGCGCGAGTGCGAACAGCACGCTGTCAGGATCGTCCCCGCTTTGTAGGAAGGCGCCCAAGCTACCGGTGAGAGCGGGCGCCCAGGCTGGTGTCAATGGCTCGGCCGCGAGTGCGAAACCCTACCAATCAACGTGCCGACCTGCAAGACTACCGGTCGAAGCCCTAACGAAAGGCCCACCGTGACCAACCTGCCTCCCGATGTACCCGGCGATCAGCCGTCCGGTGCCCAACCCGGTGCATGGGGTGCCGGTACTCCTCCGCCGCCTCCCGAGACCCCGCCGTCCTACGGGCAGCAACCTCCTTACGGGCAGCAACCTCCTCCTTACGGGCAGCCGCCGAGTTACGGCCAGCAGCCGCCGCCTTACGGGCAGCAGCCACCGCCTTACGGCCAGCAGCCCTACGGGCAGCCGGGCCAGGGGCTGCCCCAGTACGGGCAGTTCGGCGGCCCGCAGTCCAATATGGTGCCGGGCGTCCCCGGAACGCTGGCGGAGTGGCCGCAGCGAGCTCTGGGCTGGCTGATCGACCTGTTGTTCACCCTGGTGCCCTGGCTCGTCCTTTTCGTCCTCACCCTCGCCGCCAACACGAGAGCCTTCGAGCTGCTGGGCGATTTGGTAGCTCTTGCCATCGGCGTCTGGTTCGCAGCACAGCTCGGGCAGTACGGATCGACGCCGGGCATGCGCGTGATCGGGCTCAGGTGCGTGAGCCTCAAAACCGGCCAACCTCTTGGTGTCGGTATGGGGATCGTTCGCTGGCTCCTGCACGTCGTAGCGGACATCCTCTGTGTCGTCCCGTATATCGTCGACATGCTTTTCCCGTTGTGGGACGCGCAAAAGCAGACACTGGCGGACAAGATAATCGGGAGCGTCGTGCTCAAAGTGCCTTCGGAGGGCTTTACGCTCGTCCCGAAGACCACCTGAGCGCTGACGGCTGACCTGCGCCGGTCGATCCTCGGGCACAAGAACTCCAGGCCAAACCGGGATGCGTGACTCAACCGTCCTCTCCCCGCTCGTCGTCACTGCCCAGCCTGGGCTCAATAGGGCCGCTGCCGGGCCAGCGGTATTGGCGCTCGCGGCCGTGTCGGCCGCATCGGTGACCGCACTCGTCAACCCTTTCGAGCATCATCTGAGCCCGCCGTGCCCGTTCCACGCCCTCACGGGCCTGTGGTGCCCGTTTTGCGGCGGGACGCGTGCGGTTTGGGCTCTGGCGCACGGTGACTTCCGCTTGATGTTGCATGCGGACGCCCTTTTCCCGCTGATCGCGGCCGCGGCCGTTTGGGGATGGCTCGCCTGGCTCGGCAGGGTGACCGGGTGGTGGCGGCTGCCGATGCCGCGGGGCAGGGCTACCGCCGTCGTCGCGGTCGGGTTGCTCGTCGCGTTCACGGTCGTGCGCAACCTGGCGGGCTTCGGCCTGCTCGCCCCTCCCGCCTCGTCTTGATCGCCCTGCCGCCACGTGTCGCGTCCCCGGTCGGCAACTCCGCCTGCCCTCGGTGGGGCACTCCGCTCCTGCCCTTGGGTCGGGCGCGGGTCGCGCCTCAGGTTGGGCGCCGGTCCAGGGTCTCGGGCGCCGCTTGAGCCCTTCAGGGTGACCTGAACTAATCTCTTGCGGACATGAGCAAACGAGCCGTCTTGGTCAGCGCGCTTGTCGCAATCCCTCTTGCTTTGGCCGGTTGTGGGGCTTCTGTGGCGGCCGGCGGCCAAAACGCAGCGACGCACCCTGCCTCGGGTACCTGGGTTGCGACAACTGTCGGCAGCGAAAACATCTCGGAGAGCTCACCCGCCCCGACCGTGGCGTACACGGCCCCGGCGAGCACTCCCCCGAAGGTGTTGCCGGGCGGGCTCGAGTCGACCCGAGCGGCCGTCGAGTCAGCCGTGAGCGGGGGATGCTGGGAAAACTCCGGCCAGGGCAACCTGTACGGGGCCTTTGACCAGCTCTTCTGGTGGCAGGGGCAGTGCAACGACACCGTCGCCCAGGTGGACGTCGAGCTCTACCCGACGGCCACGGAGGCAGCGAGCTCGTCAGACCATGCGTCGCCGGACGCACTTCTTGGGCGCTACCGGGAGGGTGCCGTCCTTGTCGATGTGTACGCCAACGCCCCGGAGGCAGTGCTGTCCCAACTCGGCAAGCTCAGCGGGCTCGCTCCTGTGCCCGGGTACCAGAGCTAGGAGCGCCCTTACCGACGTTCCCGAGCGAGGCGTCAGTCCCAGCGGAGCTGCCAACTGCACCCGACGCCTCTGCCAGCAAGGCGTCGATCGCTTGCAGGAGCTCGACGGTCTCTTGTGAGCCGTCCTGGCGGTCAGGGCCTGCGCCCGCCGGCTTGATGGCCGGCACCATGAGCTTCATCGAATTCTCCTATTTCTCCTTCCTCATCTTCGACACTTGCCAAACCTCCTTGAGCGATTGGGGGCATGGACAACTCGGGTGTGTGAGGACGGGAGCCCCGGTGCGCTTGGGGGCCCGGGGGCACGGGCGGGGCCCGGGGTGCGCGGGGGACCGGGGAGCACGGGCGGGGCCCGGGGTGCGCGGGGGACCGGGGAGCACGCACGGAAGGGGCCCGAGGAGCACGCACGGGAGGCCGGGGCGAGGAGTGCCGGGTGGGAGGCGCGGGCTTCGGCGGGAGGCGCGGGGCGCCGGTGGAGGAGCGAGCTAGGGCGAGGACTGGGCCAGGGTGCTTTGGGGCGCTCAGGAGAGCCGGAGGATGTCGCGGACGACCAATGCCGTCACCATCGCCATTACCACCACGTATAGCAGTGCTGCGACCCATCTCCAGCGATGATCAGCCACAAAAAAGCGCTTGATAGCTCGTACGTCGAAGACGAGCGCCACCAACCCCACGGGGATCCCTATTGCCGGCCCGATGACCGGCACAGCGCCGATCCAGGGCGCCAGGACCGGCAGGATGATGTAGCTCAACAAGCAGCGCGTCGCGGACAGGGCGATCGAAGAGCTGAAGATGTTGTGGACCTCGGCATCCCCGTCGGGCTGCCGGACTCGGAGCACGCGTCGGGCAAAGCGGTCAGCCGCACCAAAGGTACGGACCTCGCGATCGTTGGTCGCGACCGGCACGGCGACACCAGCGAGCGAGTTGGGCGCGACGTCCACTCAGCCAATGTACAAGCGCCTGCCCGTACGTCAGGCCGCGGCCGCTAGTACCTCGAGCGTCGCAGCGACGACCTGTTCGGGTCTTTGGGGCTAGGTTTGGCCGGCTGGAGGTCCTGGTCCAGGCGCTGAGGCGTGCGTCTGGCCGCGCCGCCGGCACACAGGTCGCGCCTGAGCGCGTCTGGTCGCGCTCGAGCACTTTGGTCGCGCTCGAGCACTTCGGTCGCGATCCGTGCCGATTTCTTCAGACGAACCGCGACCGGAGCTTCCGAGCGCGACCAGACCGCGTCGAGGTGCGGGGGATCTGGGGGTGGCCGCTGTGTGGCACCTGGGTGAGGGCTGCCGGCTGGGGAGCGTGTGGACGAGTAGGGAGGATGCAAAGCGCCGGGGCTGTGGCGCGCCGGGAGACGCAGCGCGCAGCGGATGCGAGGCGACGGGACCAGTAGGAGGCCCGGCGCACCGTGAAGCCCGGCCAGCCGTAAGGCGCGCCCAGCCGTCAGGCGCGGCCAGCCGTCAGGCCCGGTCAGTGCCCCGTGACGGCGCGGCCGGTGGGCGAGACCATCCACCAGGTGCCACCATAGGTTTCCACGCCCTGGCCCCGGTCCATCCCCGGGCCGGTGTCCTGCTCGAAGGTGTAGAGCGCATGGCCGTCGTAGCGCACCTGTTTTGCACCTCCGGGGCGTTCGAAGCTCGACAGTAGGGACACGTCTACGCCTGGACCTGCCTTGAGCCGGCCATGCACCTCGAACGGTGGCCAAACGACCGCGCAGGAGCCGGTGCACCCAGTCCCCCCCGAGGGATCCGACGTGAGCAAGTACAAGGTGACGCCTGACGAGGTGACCAGGACCTTGCCGATCCCGGCGATCTCTCCGACATCGACAGTGGCGTGCCCCGCGCTCGCCACAGTGGTCACGGCCGCCCCGCCGCTAAGTCCCGGGGCGGTGGAGCAGCCGGCCAAGCCACCGAGCGAGAGAGCGCATGCGCAATAGCGCAGGAGCTTGCGGGAGTGCCTCACGTGTCGCCGCGAGGCTGACGCAACAAGACTTCTTGGGCGATGCTGGCCACCAGAGCACCGTCCTGTGAGAAAACCCGCCCAGTTGCCAGGCCGCTCGAGTTGTACAGGGAGGCGCCGAAGGTTTGGAGCAGCAGCCACTCGTCGGAGCGAAAGGGCCTGTGGTACCAAATGGCGTGGTCAAGGCTCAACGGGCGCCAGGGGACGTCCGGTTTGCAGGAAGTTTCGTGCAGCTCGGACACGAGCCGTGCGGGGCCGCTGTCGGAGATGAAGGCAAGTGCAGCCGCGTGGCCCGTTGGGTCGTCGCCGAGATCCTCCAAAAGCCTGAACCAGCTGCATGCTGTTTGCTCGCGGTCGCGGTCTCGCTCGCGGCCGCGGCCACGGCCACCGCCACCGCGGCCGTCGTTGCCGGTGCCTGTGCGATTGTCGCTGTCGCCGGGCACCTTGGTGGGCGGCGCCACGGCACGCATGTCAAAGAGGCGGCTCCAGCTGACCTGTTGGCCCTCCCCGGGCCCAGCGGTATCGGGGGCCACCGCCACCTGGACGTCCATCGTCGGAGGAGCCAGGAGGCGGAAGGTCGCCGACATGTTCAATATTGCCCCTGTCGACTGGCGGGCCACGACCTGGCGGGCGAAAAAGCTGGCGCCGTCGCGGAGGCGCTCGACCTCGTAGCGGACCGGTTCGGAGGCGTCACCCATCCGGAGAAAATTGGCGTGCAGAGAGTGGGGGAGGTAGCCGGCTTTTACAGTGAGCTTTGCCGCGCAGAGGGCCTGCGCGACGACTTGCCCACCGTAAAGCCCGTCCCACGGGTAGCGGGGCCCGGTTCCGACGTAAGTATCCGGGCCGTGGGCCTCGAGCTGCATGATGTCCTTGAAGGCGATGTCCATGTAGGTCCTGCCGCTGCTGGCCGCGTCGTCTCTGCGGGCAATGCTGTCTCGGGGGGCCACGTCAGGCGAGGGCGTCACGACAGGCGGCTCAATTGTTGTCGAGGCGGGGGAAGACGCTTTGCTCCAATACGAGCTTGATCCCAGCTGCTACGGGGATTGCAACGAGCGCGCCGATTATCCCGAGCAATGCGGCGCCCATGAGCACGGCGAGGACGGTGACGACGGGAGACACGTTGACCGTGTGGCGCATAACGCGCGGCACGAGCATGTAGTCTTCGACGACCCGGTAAATCACATAAAAGGCAGCGGTCGCCACTGCTACGGGCAGAGAGACCGAAATTGCCACGAGGCTAACGATCACCCCGGCGACGGTTGAGCCCACGACCGGTATCAAGTCGAACAAGGCCACTACCAACGCGAGCAAGATGGCGTACGGTATGCCGAAAATCTCGGCCCAGACCAATGTCCCGACACCTGCGACGAGCGAAGTGAACAGGTTGCCGAGCAAGTAGCCGCCCACTCCCACGAGAACGTCGTCGAGCAGGAGGCCGAACCGCTCACGCCTGCTGCGGGGGACGAGGTGGACAAAAAACCTTTTTATAGCGGGGAGGGCTGCGAGGAAATAGACGGTCAGGATAATAACGACGAAGGTGGAACTGACCGCGGTAAGCACCTTTTCCCCTGCACCGAGAGCTCCTGTTGCCAGGCCCTTGGCGAGGGTCCCCGTCCCCGAACCGCTTATGTAATAGCTGAGGTGAAGTTGCTTTGCGAGGTGGCCGACCGTGCCCTTTCCCGAGCCGATCTCGCTCCGCCACTTCGGGATCGATTTGGAGAGCTGGTTTATTTCAGTCTGGATGGGCGAGATCGCCGAGTAGACGAAGGCCGCCACGACGCCCATCGCCGCTGCGACGACCAGGAGTACCGAAACCCATCGCTTCAGGCGGTGACGCGTCCCGAAGGCCACAACAGGTTCGAGGCCGACGGCGATGAAAAGGGCGAGGAACACGAGCACCAGGGTGTTCCTGACGGAATAAACGACCGCCCCGAGCCCCAACGCTATTAGTGCGCCTATGGTGGCGATGAAACCGACGAGGAAGGGGCTCTGGCGGTCGAAAGGGCGGCCGAGGCGCCGAGCGGCCCGCTGCCTGGCACGGTCTTCGCCCGGCCCGCGCCCGGGCAGCTCGGGGGTGATGGCGGTTTCTGCGGCCGGCTCGCGAAGTGCCGTCCGCTCTCTCACAGGTCTGTCAGCCATTGCTCACCGGGTGCCCACTATCGCGATGGTACGTGGGCCGGCCTGGCCGGCGACGGGCATTGGGTGCCATGGTCCGGTCCGAAGAGGGAAATTGTGAGCACGACGTTGCCTGCCTTCGACGCGCTCACCTCGGTCCAGCCCCCGCCCGAAGGCCCGGCGCATACCCAACTCGCCTCACTGGTGCCGAGCGACCACTCATTTGCCCAACGGATCTTCAAAATGCTCGCTCCGGGTTTGTAAAAGCGGACGACGACCCTGTCCGGAGCCAGCGAGGTCACGACGGCGGGCCACCGGGCTAAAGCAGTGACCTCGGCCCCGGGGCCCTCGACGCGCCACAGCTCCCACTTGGGGTCCCGCCATACCGGTACAAGACCAGGCACATCCCCCTCGTGGAGCAGCTTGGCTTCGCTCTCGGCGGCATAATCCAGGCGGGCATTGGCCAGCGCAACATAGGAAACGCCGTCGGCCACGAGCCATTGCTTGTAGGCGCGGCCGGGTAGGGGCCCGGCCTGGTAGAACAGCGGGTTGTAAGCCATGTCCAGTTGTCGTTCCCATCCGCGAGCCAATGGGAACTCAGGTGCGATGTACACGGCTTCCCAATGGCCTGCCAAGGGTGGGACCTCCACCCGGGTCGGCAGCCCGTTGCTCAGGTTGCCCAGTTCCTCGAGGACCGGCCGGTAGAAGGAAAGGAGGCTGGCCGGGCCGGTCACGGTCCCTTGGACGGCCTCGGCGATCGGGGACCATTCCCACAGCACGGACGATGCCAGGGCGAGGACGCCAAGACCACGGCTCACCAACGCGGGAAGGTCCCTCGAGACAAGTTCCGCTCTTAGCATCCTGCAGGCGGCCGGGAGGTAGAAGATGACGAGCGGGACGCCTATATAGGCGGCAAACCGGGCGTCGTTATCGCCGAGGTCGTTCGGTACCACGAACACGGCGAGGGTGGCCAAGGCGTAAAGGACCGCCCCTGCTCGCACGGTCTTTGGCACCCACGGAAGCGCCAGGTAGGTACAGACACCGAGCACCGCCAGCAAGTCGCCGTAAGGGAAGGGAAAATAACCGGCCTGGCCAAAAACCAAAGGCAAAAAAACGGTTGCAGCCAACAGGGCAGTGGCCGCCAGCAACTTGTGGGCGCCCCCGTGCCTGCGTCCTGGGGTAGCTAGGTCGACGAGGCCCCAGGCGGCGAAACTGATGGCGAGGAAAGCCCCGGCGACCGGGGTCGTCAACGCGGCGCCCAGGCCGAGCGCGCAAGCGGCCAAGCGCCTCGCCCCCCGGCGGTTTGGCCGTCCTCCCGGTACCGCGCACAGGATGCACCCGAGAGCGAGCGCCTCGCCGGCCAGTGTCGGTAGTTGCCCGATCGCCACAGCGATGACTGTCGAAACGGCGAAGTACCAGCTGGCCAGCGGCGGCCATCCCCGCTTGGGGGAGATGAGGCGGTCGAAGCAAAAAGCGGCGGCAGCTGCCGATACGACCGTGAGCGGCCAAAGCCCGAACAGGGCACCTGCCGGCGGCAACAGCAAGCTATAAGCCAGCGGGAGGGTGCCTCCGTACCAACCGGGGTCCCACACGGTGAGCCCGTGGCGTGCGACCTCACCGGCGCGGTAGAGCTCGGCGGCCCAATCCGTCCCTCGCCAGCCTGCGAAGTAACAGACCAAGGCCGCAGCCGCCGCTACCAAAGCCGGGCCCAAGCCGCCGGGCAATCGGGCGGCGCCCGGCGCCGCAGCCGGCGCCAACGCGGGCGCCAGAGCCGCAGCCGGCGCCGTCGGGGTGCGCACGGTCACGAGCCCCATCAGGGGCGGCCTACCAGTGCCCTCGGTGGACGACCTCGTCGAGCGGGCGACGGGGGCGGTATGCCGACCCCGATGGGGCGTCGTCGGGGGACGGCCACCCGAGAGCGACGGCCCCGAGGACCTCCCAGCCCGGGGGTACCCCGAGGGCGGCGAGAAGGGGCCCTGCCGGCTTCCTGAGGGCGAAAAAAAGGGCCCCGAGGCCTTCTTGCGCGAGGCCGAGGAGCAGCAACATCGTCGAAAAGGCGGTGTCCACGAGCCAGTACGGGACCGCCCAGCGCTCCACCGTCTCGGGCGAGGATTTGTCCGGCTCGGAATAGCGCTCCACGTACTTTGCCTTGCTGGCGAGGGGCAGCACGATGGCAGGGGCGTTGAGCAAGCCCGGGTGGCTCGGGTGGGCGAGCCAGGACGGTTCTGCCTGGTGCTCCCAAAAAGTGGCCGTCTCGGCGCCCTGGAGCAAGACGAAAGCCCAGCCCTGCGTGTTACCAGCCGAGGGGGCGTGAGACGCGAGCACCAGCGCACGCTCGAGAGCTCCGTCGCTCACGGCGTCGTCCTGGAAGCTGCGGCACATCCGCCGGCGCAAAACTGCCGCGTCGAGCTCCACGTTTGAGAAAGCTAGTGGGACAGGTCGCCCTGTACGAAAGCGCAGCTGTACGGGCCGGTAGGGGCGGCACCGGAGAGCGGCGGCCCGGAGGGGGAATGCGGGCCCCGCTGATAGGGTTTCAAAGGACATGCCGAGTTTCAGGGAGATGTTGGCCGGGGCCAAGTCGCGTATCAGGGAGGTGCTCCCCTCGGAGGCCGCCGAGGTGCTCGAGCGCTCCGGGGCGGTGGCTCTCGACGTGAGGGAGCCTGACGAGTACGAGCAGGGGGCGCTCAAGGGCGCCGTCCACATCCCGAGAGGGTTCCTCGAGATACAGGTCGGGGGGAAGTTGCCCGACCAGGACAGGACAGTCGTCGTCTACTGCGCCGGGGGCACCCGCAGCGCGTTCGCGGCCGACACATTGGCCCAGCTCGGTTACAAGGACGTGGTGAGCATGGCGGGGGGTTTCAACCGGTGGAAGGACGAAGGCCTCCCCTGGGAGGCGCCGGCGCTGCTCAGCCCCGAACAACGCAACCGCTACCAGCGCCACCTGTTGCTCCCCGAGGTCGACGTTGAGGGCCAGGTCAAGCTGCTCAAGTCCAAGGTGCTCCTGCTCGGCGCGGGCGGCCTCGGCTCGCCGGCCGCTCTCTACCTGGCCGCGGCCGGTGTGGGCACTCTCGGCGTCGTCGACATGGACGTGGTCGACGCCTCCAACCTCCAGCGCCAGATCCTTCACAACCTCGACCGCGTCGGTGAGCGCAAAGTCGACTCGGCAAAAAAGACGCTCACGAGCATCAACCCCGACGTAAGCGTTGTGACCTACGACGTCCGCCTCGGGGCGGACAACATCCTCGACATTTTCGCCGGCTACGACCTGGTGGTGGACGGCACGGACAATTTCCCGACGAGGTACCTGGTCAACGACGCTTCGCTGAAGCTCGACATCCCCGTCGTCCACGGGTCCATCTTCCGCTTCGAAGGGCAGGCAAGCGTCTACTTGCCGCACGACGGGCCCTGCTACCGCTGCCAGGTGCCCGAGCCCCCTCCTGCCGAGCTCGCGCCGTCGTGCGCCGAGGCCGGTGTCCTCGGGGTGCTGCCCGGCATCATCGGTTCGGTCCAGGCAATGGAGGCGATCAAAGTCCTCCTCGGGATCGGCGAGCCGCTCGCAGGCCGGATCCTCGCTTATGACGCCCTGGAGGGGACATTCCGCACCTTCCGGCTCAACCGCGACCCCGATTGCCCGGCATGCTCGGTACCCAAAGACCAGCTTGCGATCGCCGAGTACGACGAGCTCTGCATGCCGCACCCGTTGCAGGCACCCGCCGCGAGTTAACCCCGCGCACGTGCCCGCGGCGAGCGCTGCGCCGGGCGCCAAGGGCTCGAGAGCCCATGTCACCCTCAACGCGGTGATCATTTCGGTTGACGGCACAACGCCACTTTTGCTGACGGTCCACGGTCGCTCTACCGGAGCCGAGGCCTTGCCGACCGGTTACCTCAACGACACCGTCGACCGCACCCTCGAGCAGGTTGTGAGACGCCTTGTCAGCACCGAGCTCGGCTTACCCGTGCGCTACTTCGAGCAGCTTTACACCTTCGGGGACCGGGACAGGGACCGGGACCGGGCGCCGGCTGGGCGAACGATCGCCGTCGCCTACCTGGCTTTGGCGAGGCACCAATCGCTCCATGGCCCCAGTTCGCCCCTCTGGAGGGACTACTACGAGTTGTTCCCGTGGGAGGACTGGCGCCACGGCAGGCCAGCTCTCATCGACGCCGTCATAGTCCCCGCTCTCGAGCGATGGCTTTCGTCGTCTCGCCCCGATGCGCTCCCGACTCGCACGGAGCGGGCGGAGCTCACCTTCGGGTCACGCCATGCTCTTTGGGACCCGGTGCGCGTCCTCGACCGCTACGAATTGCTCTATGAGCTCGGCTTGTTGGCCGAAGCGCCCAAGGAGCGCCAGTCGCCCGGCGAGCTCCTCGGCATGCCTCTCGCCCTCGACCACCGCAGGCTTGCCGCCGCGGCCCTCGAACGGCTCCGGGGAAAATTGGCATACCGGCCGGTAGTTTTCGAGGTCCTCCCCGAAACGTTCACTCTCTCTGCGCTCCAGCAGGTTGTCGAAGCGCTCGCAGGCCAAGTCCTCCACAAGCAAAATTTCCGTCGCCTCGTCGGTACGGCCAACCTCGTCGAACCCACAGGAGAGGTGGACCTCCGTACGGGAGGGCGCCCCGCCGAACTGTACAGGTTCCGCCGCGAGGTGCTGCGTGAGCGCCCGGCCCCGGGCCTCGGCCTCCGCAGGCTCGGGGGACCGTGACCCCTTTGCGCTCGAAAATCCCGGTCGCCGGGCGCTAAACGCCATCAGTGCGCTATAGTGAAGGAGGATATGCTCACTGAGAGTATAAGTCGAGATGGCCGGGCCGTCCTGAACGGGACGGTTGCGGACGGCGCCGTGGCGGGAGGCGCCGTGGCGGGAGGCGCCGTGGCGGGAGGTGCCGGTTTCGAAGAATGGGCCACCGAGGTGCGCCGTCTCGCCCGGGAGCGCAACGCCGTCCTGCTGGCGCACAATTACCAGCTGCCGTGGATCCAAGACGTCGCCGACCACGTGGGTGACAGCCTCGCGCTATCGAGGCTCGCGGCGGCAAGCGACGCGGATGTCATCGTTTTCTGCGGGGTGCACTTCATGGCCGAAACCGCCAAGATCCTCGCCCCCGAGCGCACGGTCCTCCTCCCCGACCTGCGGGCCGGTTGCTCGCTCGCCGAGACGGTGAACGCTGCCGATGTACGCAAGTGGCGCGAGGCGCACCCGGGTGGCCGGGTCGTGGCGTACGTCAATACTTCTGCGGCCGTGAAGGCCGAGTCGGACATCTGCTGCACGTCGTCCAACGCCGTCGAGGTCGTGGCATCGCTCCCCGACGAGGGCGACCTTTTGTTCCTGCCGGACATGTTCCTCGGCCAGCACGTCGCGCGCCGCACCGGCCGCCACTTCGACATATGGATGGGCGAATGTCATGTACATGCCGCCATTTCTCCCGTAGAGCTGCGGGACAAGGTGGCGCGCAACCCCGGAGCAGAACTGCTCGTCCACCCTGAGTGCGGGTGCACGACGAGCGCGCTCTGGATGGTCGACATGGGCGACCTCCCACAAGAGCGCACGCATGTTGTCTCCACGGCCGGGATGGTGGGAGCGGCACGCTCGCTCGGGGAGGGCCACGCTCTCGTGGCTACGGAGACGGGCATCTTGCACCAGCTCCGCAAGGCCAACCCGAAAGGTCATTTCGAGGCCGTTTCGCCACGCGCCGAATGCCGGTTCATGAAGATGACCACGCCGCCCGCGCTCCTGCGCTGCCTCCGTGACGGAGTGCACGAGGTGACCGTTGACGCCGATATCGCCCTGCGCGCCCGCCAAGCCGTGGAGCGCATGGTCGCCATCGGTTCGCCCGGAGGGGCCGAATGACCAAGGGGCGCGCATGAGCACGGTGGCCGGCGAGCTTGACGTCCTCATCGTCGGTTCTGGCGTGGCAGGCCTGTCGACGGCGCTCGCTCTTGGAGGGCGCAGGCGAGTGGCCATCTTCTCGAAGGAGGCCCCCGGTGGCGGGAGCACCGCCCTCGCTCAAGGAGGCATTGCGGCTGCTATTTCTCCCGAAGACAGCGCCGCCGAGCATGCCGCCGACACCATTTCTGCTGCGGCCGGGCTCGGCGACCCCGATGTGGCCCAAATCGTCACGTCAAAGGCGGCCGAGGCGGTACAGACGCTCGCCAAACTGGGCGTCGAGTTCGACGTCGGCGCACTGGCGCGCGAAGGCGGCCATAGCGCGCCCCGCGTAGTGCACGCGAGGGGTGACGCGACGGGCGCCGAGGTGAGCCGCGCACTCCTCGAGGCGGCCCGGCGCCGTGGCATCCCGATGACCGGTGGCGCGTTTTTGGTCGACCTCCTCATCACGGCGGACGGCTCCCGGGTGGTGGGCGCCCTCTTCTGGGACGTCGAGCGCCGCTCCTTCCAGCCCGTCAGAGCCTCGACGGTCGTCCTTGCCACGGGTGGCTACGGACAGCTCTGGGCAAGCACAACGAGCTCACCCGCCTGTACCGGCGATGGCCTGGCGGCGGCGATGAGGGCCGGCGCACAAGTGGCCGACCTCGAGTTCGTCCAGTTCCACCCGACCGGGCTCCTGCTCGGGAAAGACCCGACGCCGCTTGCGACCGAAGCCCTTCGCGGCGCAGGGGCGCGCTTGCGGGACGCCACCGGCGAATTGCTGAGCCCCGTGACTGCCAACGGGGCGGGCGACCTGGCGCCGAGAGACGTGGTAAGCCGGGCGATGGCCCGAAGGATGGCCGAGCTCGATGAGGGCCATTGCTATCTCGACGCCACCATGCTCGGCCGGGAGACGCTCGAGCGAAGGTTCCCGACGTTCACCGCCTCGTGCCGTGCGAGCGGGATCGACCCTGTGCTCGATTGGGCGCCGGTCGCGCCGACGACCCACTACACGATGGGCGGCATCCTTACCGGCTCCGATGGCCGCACGACCCTCGAGGGCTTGATGGCCGTAGGGGAAGTGGCTTGCAGCGGCCTGCACGGGGCCAACCGGCTCGCTTCAAACTCGCTGCTGGAAGGTGCCGTCATGGGTGGGAGGGCCGCGGCAGCCTTGCTCGAGAGCCCGGGCCCCGCACTGCCGAGACAACCTGTGGCGGCCGACGACATCATCGCCGCTCCAGCGGCTGCCGGCTCGCGCCACGGGCAATCAGGGCTGGGACGCTCTGCGCTGCGGTCGGCGATGCAGCAGTTTGCAGGTGTGGCTCGGGACCGAGCCGGTCTCGATCGTCTGGGCGACCTCCTTTCGGCTGCTGTGCCCCCCGAAGGCTCGGTGGCGGCCGGGCTCGAAGGCAGGCCCGAGCTCGCCAATATGCGCCTGGTGGCCCGCGCCGTGGCCGCCGCCGCCGGCCGGCGGGAGGAATCGAGGGGGGCTCACTGGCGGACCGACTTCCCAGACGACGACCCGGGCTGGCGTGTGCGCCAGGTCCTCAGCTTGCTGCCCGGGGACGAGCTCGCCGTGGGAGACCTTTCCGTAGTGCGCGTCGGGCGCGTCGGGCGGCAAGCGGCTCCTACCGGGCCTCTGGCTACCTCGCGTTGAACCCCGAAGGGGCGCACCAGCCTCCATGGGAGGACCTGGGGCGGCTCGTCGCGACGGCGCTCGCGGAGGATCTCCCCGCCGGTGACCCGACAGGGGAGTCGGTCGGCGCAAGGCAGGCGCAGGCAGATCTGGTGGCGCGCCGCGCGGGCTGTGCCTGCGGCCTGGTGGCCGCGGAACTCGTCCTCGACGAGGTGAGCCGGAAGCTCCACACGGGCGTCGTCGACGTGCGGCTGAGGGCCGCCGACGGAGACGAGGTGCGGGCGGGCCAAGTGCTGGCACTTTTCGCAGGCCCGGCGGACGCGCTGCTTGCAGGCGAGCGCACGATGCTCAACCTCATCGCCCATCTCTCTGGCGTGGCGACGGCAACCCGGGCAATGGTCGAGGCTGTAGCCGGCACGGGTGCCGTCATCCGCGACACACGCAAGACCCTCGCGGGGTTCCGGGCAGCCGAAAAGTACGCCGTGCGCTGCGGCGGCGGCGCCAACCACCGTATGAGCCTGTCGGACGCGGTCCTGGTCAAAGACAACCATGTCGCCGCCATGGGCGGTGTGACAGCCGCGGTTGCCGCCGCCAAGTTGGTTGCCGCCGGCACCTCGCCTCCCCTGGACGTCGAGGTAGAGGTGGACGACCTGACCGAGCTCGACGAAGCCCTCGCGGCCGGGGCCGAACTGGTCCTGGTGGACAACATGCCGACCGACGCCATCGCCGAGGCCGTCCGGCGCGCGCACGCACGGGGGGCCAAGGTCGAAGCCTCCGGCGGTGTCACGCTCGGCACGGTCCGGGCAGTCGCCGAGTGCGGGGTCGACTACATCGCCGTTGGTTCCATCACGCATTCCGCCGGCGCGCTCGACGTGGCTCTCGACTGGAGGTTTGGGCCGCTCAGCCAGTAGGCGCGATGACGACGACGACGTCGCCCGTTCCCACCGAGGCCCCGGCAGTCGTGCGGACCTCGAGCACCGTCCCGGCGACCTCCGAGACGATGTTGTTCTCCATCTTCATGGCTTCGAGGACGCCGACCGCTTGGCCCTCCTCGACGCTGTCGCCGGGGCCGACGAGGATCCGGACGATGGTGCCCTGCATCGGGACGGTCACCTCGTTGGCCGTGGCTCCGCCGCCGGCACCGGCACCGCCCGGCGCGCCCCGCGGCCTCGAGTGGGCCGGCTTCCCGCTGACTGCTCGGGCCGCCGGCCTCTGGCCCGCCGTGCCTGGCTTGCGGGTACGGGCCGGCTCGGCGGCCGGGCTTTCCTCCGCCGTCGCCGTCCCCTGGAGGCCTGGGGGCAACCAGACCCGGACCTCGTAGCGTCGGCCTCCGACCTCGACTTCGACGTCGCGGGGGGCAGGGGCAGCCGGAGCGCCAGTGAGGGTTACGGGAGCTTCGAAAGGAGCGATGCCTGAGAGGTCGACGCGCTCGGCCAACCAGTTGGTCGAGTGGGCGACGGTCACGAAATCCTCGTGCGCCAGCACCGCAAAGTAGGCCGGGATGGTCGTTGGGACGCCGTCGACCACGGTCTCGGAAAGAGCGCGGAGCAACCGCAACCGGGCGGTCTCGCGGTTGGGGCCCCAAGCCACGACTTTGGCAACGAGATTGTCGTAGTGCTGGCTGACCTCGTCGCCAGCCTCGTAGCCGGCGTCGGCCCGCACCCAGGGCCCTGCGGGGAGGCGGAGGCGCGAGATGGGCCCGGGTGCCGGGGTGAACCTTCCCGCCGAGGGGTCCTCGGCATTGACCCGGGCTTCGATGGCGTGGCCTCCAAAGCGTACGTCTGCCTGCGAGAAGGGTAAGGCTTGGCCGGCCGCCACGGTCAACTGGAGCGCCACGAGGTCGAGCCCCGTAACCATTTCGGTAACCGGGTGCTCCACCTGCAACCGGGTGTTCATTTCGAGGAAGTAGAAGAGCCCGTCTTCGTAGATGAGCTCCACCGTGCCTGCACCTTGGTAACCGCATGCTGCCGCAACGCGCACCGCGGCGTCGCCCATGGCTTCGGCCACACCCGGCGGGAGGTTGGGCGCCGGGGCCTCCTCGAGGAGCTTCTGGTGGCGTCGCTGGACAGAACAGTCCCTCGTGCCGAGGTGGACGACATTGCCGTGAGCGTCGGCAAACACCTGCACCTCGACGTGGCGGGGCCACGCCAGGTATTTCTCCACGTAGCACTCCGCCCGCCCGAAAGCAGCCAGGGCCTCGCGCTGGGCCGAGGCGAGCGCACCGGCGGCGCCGGCGGCATCGCCGACGACGCGCATCCCCCGGCCACCACCCCCGAAGGCTGCCTTCACCGCCACCGGCCAGCCGTACGACTCCCCGAACGAGACGATTTCGTCCGGCCCTTCAAGAGGGTGGTCGGTACCGGGGACAGGGGAAACCCCCGCCCGTGCGGCCGCGGCACGGCTGCTTATCTTGTCGCCCATGACCTCGATTGCTTCAGGGGGTGGCCCGACCCAGGTCGCTCCGGCCCGGAGGACGGCGCGGGCGAAGCCGGCGTTCTCAGCCAGGAACCCGTACCCGGGGTGCACCGCATCGGCGCCCGAGCGCTCGAGCGCGTCGAGGATCGCCGGCACGGACAGGTAACTTTCCGCCGCCCGCGAAGGCCCTATGTAGTACGCCTCGTCGGCCGACCGCACATGCAGCGCTCCCCGGTCGGCGTCGGAATAGACGGCCACAGAGGCGAGCCCGAGGTCCCGGCAGGCCCGCATCACGCGGACCGCTATCTCACCTCGGTTGGCCACGAGGACCCTGGAGAGCCGCCCAATTGGAGCTACCGGCACGTTGGGGCAGTCTGCCAGGCTGTGAGGGTGCGCGTCGACGACCTGGTCCTGGACGAGCACCAACTGCTGCGGCTCTCGGGCGCCCGCTTCAGCCGTACTGCCCAGTACAGCGAGGTCTCGTCGACCAACACGCTCGCCCTCGAAGAGGCCCGCCGCGGCGCTCCCGAAGGGCTGGTCGTCGTCGCCGACCACCAGACAGCCGGGCGGGGACGTTTCGACCGCCGGTGGGAAGCGCCGCCCTCGTCGTCGCTGCTGTTCTCGGTCCTCGCCCGGCCAGGCGAGGCGGGGCTCCCGGCAGACAGGCGTCACCTCGCCGTGGCCGCTCTGTCGCTCGCCATCGCCCAGGCTGCGGCCCATTTGGTCCTCAAGTGGCCCAACGACCTGCTGGTGGCCGCCGGGCCTCTCGCTGGTCGCAAGGCGGCAGGGATCCTCGCCGAGGGCGGGCCCGACGACGCCCTCGTGATCGGCGCCGGCGTCAACGTCCACTGGGCGCCCGAAGGAGCTGCGAGCCTGGACGAGGTCGCCCGGAGCCGTTATGACCGTGGCGAGCTGCTCGTGAGCACGCTCGTGGCCTTCAGCGACCTGTACGGGGACTGGGAGGAGGTTGCCCGCCGCTACAGGCGGGCCTGTTCGACGCTCGGAAGGGAGGTCGCCGTCAGCTTCGCGGGAGGCGAACCCGAGCTGAGGGGGACCGCTGTCGGCGTCGACGAGCTGGGCCGCCTGCTGGTGCGGCCACGGGGTGAACCCTCGGCCGAACGCCGCGTGGTTGCGGTGGCAGCCGGCGATGTCCGCCACGCCGCGATCGCGCCGACGCCTAGGGTTCAATAACGTGAAAGCCTTGGTCCTTGCCGGCGGCGCCGGGACGCGGTTGCGCCCCATCACGCATACCCGGGCCAAGCAGCTTGTGCCCGTCGCCAACAAGCCTGTCCTGTTTTACGGGCTCGAAGCCATCGCGGCCGCAGGGATCAAGCAGGTCGGAATGGTCGTCGGCGACACGGCGGCCGAGGTGCAGGCAGCGGTGGGGGACGGCTCCGCCTTCGGGCTGGAGGTGACTTACCTGCGCCAGCGGGCGCCTCTCGGCCTCGCGCACGGGGTGCTGATCGGGAAGGAGTTCCTGGGCGACGACGACTTCGTGATGTACCTGGGGGACAACCTGCTCCAGCAGGACCTTGCCGACTTTGTGGGACGCTTCGAGGCGCAGCGGGCCCGGGCGACCGCCCCGCGGCTCGGCGACGAGCCCCCCGTCCTCCCGGCGGCCCAGATCCTCCTCAAACGTGTCGAGGACCCCCACCGCTTCGGTGTCGCAGAGCTCGACCCGTCGGGCAGGGTCCTCCGCCTCGTCGAGAAACCCGAGGCCCCGGCTTCGGATCTCGCTCTCGTAGGTGTCTACCTCTTCGACAAGCACATCCACGATGCCGTCTCGTCGATCAAGCCGTCGGCGCGCGGCGAGCTCGAGATCACCGACGCCATCCAGTGGCTGATCGACGCCGGCCACATCGTCCTGTCGGAGATCCTCGAAGGCTGGTGGATCGACACGGGCAAGCTGACGCCGTTACTGGAAGCCAACCGCCTCTTGCTCGAAGGGGTCGTGCGCCGGGTGGACGGGGAGGTTGACGTAGCGAGCCAGGTGGACGGGCGGGTCGTGGTCGAGGCGGGGGCAATTGTCAGCCGGAGCCATGTGCGCGGGCCGGCCATCATCGGTGCCGGGTCGCAAGTCGTCGACAGTTTCATAGGGCCCTTCACGGCTATCGGGCCGGGGTGCCTGGTGGAGCACTCCGAAATAGAGCACTCGGTGCTCCTCGGCTCGGCGCGCGTGTTAGATGCCGGGCGCCTCGAGGACTCCCTTCTCGGCTACGGCGTCGAAGTGACCCGCAGCGCACGGCGCCCGAGGGCCACGCGCCTCATGGTTGGCGACCACTGCGTAGTCGACCTTTCCTAGGGATGTCCTCCGGCGTGCCCTTAGGCTTTTAGAGATGAAGTTGTTCATTACCGGCGGGGCCGGGTTTATCGGGTCGAACTACGTGCGTTGGGTGCTTTCGCATACCGGCGACGAGGTAACGGTCTACGACGCGCTCACCTATGCCGGCAACCTGTCGACTTTGAAGGACGTGGCGGAGAAGTTCGCGGGCCGTTACCACTTCGTCCATGCCGATATCTGTGACCGCCCGGCCCTCGAAGGGGCCATCGACGGCCACGACGCGGTCGTCCACTTCGCGGCCGAAAGCCATGTCGACCGCTCGATCTCAGGGCCCGAGGACTTTGCGATGACCAACTGCGTCGGCACCAACTTCGTAATGCAAGCCGCCCGCAAAGCGGGGACCGGGAAAGTGGTCCATATCTCTACCGACGAGGTGTACGGTTCGGTGCCCGAAGGAAGCTCGGCCGAAGAGGACCGCCTCGAGCCCCGCTCACCCTACTCGGCTTCCAAAGCGGGCTCCGACCTGATAGCGCTTTCCTATTTCACGACCTACGGCCTGCCTGTCGCTGTCACCCGGTCCGCCAACAACTTCGGGCCGTGGCAGTACCCGGAGAAATTGGTGCCGCTTTTCCTGACAAATTTGCTCGACGGCAAGAACGTCCCGCTCTACGGCGACGGGCTGAACCAGAGGGATTGGCTCTTTGTGGAGGACAACTGCGCGGCGGTCGACCTCGTGCTCCGCAAGGGCCAGGCCGGCGAAATCTACAACATCGGTGCGGGTAACGAGATGCCCAACCGGAAGCTCGTGGACAAGTTGCTTGCCCTCACCGGTGCCGGGCCGGAACGGATCGACTACGTCACCGACCGCTTGGGCCACGACCGCCGCTACAGCGTCGACCCGGCAAAGGTACGCGCCCTGGGGTGGTCGCCCGGCCACGACCTCGACGAGGCACTAGCGCTCACCTATAGGTGGTACCTCGAAAACCGTTGGTGGTGGGAGCCTTTGAGATGAGGGCCCTGCTGACAGGCGCCGGCGGCCAGGTGGGCCACGAGGTCGAGGCTGCCCTGGCGGCTTCGCCCCACCACTCGGTGCTGGCTCTGACGCGTGCCGACCTCGACGTCTCGGACCGGGAGCGCACCCTTCAGGTGATCGGCGAGTGGGCGCCCGAGGTGGTGATAAACGCGGCCGCCTTCACTGCGGTCGACGCGTGCGAGCAAGAAGTGGACAAGGCTTTTGCCGTAAACGCTCTCGGGCCGCGCAACCTGGCGGAGGGGGCGCGCGCCGTCGATGCTCACCTGGTCCACATTTCGACCGACTACGTCTTCGACGGCGAAGCGGCAGGGCCGTACCGTGAATGGGACGAGCCGCGGCCGCTTTGCGTTTACGGGCGGTCCAAATTGGCAGGCGAGCGGGAGGTCGCCGCTCTCCTGCCGGGCGCGACGATCGTCCGTAGCTCGTGGGTCTGCGGCCGTTACGGGGCAAACATGGTGAAAACAGTCCTGCGGCTGGCAGCTTCGCCTGGCCCGCTGCGGTTCGTGGACGACCAAAAAGGTTGCCCCACTTTTGCCGACGACCTCGCCTCCACCTTGGTGCACCTGGCCATCGCGCGGCTCCCGGGCACCTTCCACGTGACCAACCAGGGCGCGACCACGTGGGCAGGCTTCGCCCGCGACGTGCTCGAGGTCGCTGGGGAAGACCCTCGAAGGGTCGAAGCCATCACGACAGAGCAACTGTCCCCACCTCGCCCCGCCCGCCGGCCCGCCAACTCGGTGCTCGACAATTGCGCTCTGCGCCTGCTCGGCTGGCCCATGCTGGACGATTACCACCTACCGCTCGAACGGGTCGTCAAGTTCCTGCTGTCGCAGGCGCCACCCGTACAGGCAACGTGAACGACGCTGTCAGCGCCGTTGTCGTCAACTACAACACCCGGCAATGCCTGCTCACCTGCGTGGGGAGCCTTCTGTCGGGCGGTGTCGGGCAGGTCGTGGTGGCGGACAACGCCTCGAGCGACGGCTCCGAGATGGCGCTCCTCGAGGAGTTCCCAGGGGTGAGGTGGGCGCCCACAGGTGGCAACCTCGGTTACGGGAGCGCTGCCAACATCGGGGCGCGCCTGACCGCGGCACCGCTCCTGCTCGTGTGCAACGCGGACGTCGTCGTCTACCCAGGAGCGGTGGCGGCTCTGGTGCGGTTCCTGGAGAGCCGGCCGGACGTGGCCCTCGCCGGGCCGCGCATCGTCGACATGAACGGCGAGCTCTACCCGTCCGCCCGCCGCTTCCCTGACCTCCTCGAGGCGTTCGGGCACGGCATCGTGGGCCAGGTCTGGCCGGGCAACCCCTTTTCCAGGCGGTACCGGATGACGGATTGGGACCACACGGAGCGCCGGGACGTCGACTGGGTCTCGGGCAGCTGCTTCCTCGTTCGACGTGATGCCTGGGAGGCCGTCGGCGGGTTCGACCGGAGCTACTTCATGTACCTCGAAGACGTCGACCTCTGCTGGCGCCTCAGGCAGAAAGGGTGGGCGGTGGCCTACGAGCCGGCTGCTCAAGTGGTCCATGTGCAGGGCGTCTCCGCCGACCGGCACCCCTACCGCATGCTGCTGGCGCACCACGTCTCGATGTGGCGCTTCGCCTGGCGGACAGTCCCCCGAGGCGAGCGCTGGGCGCTGGCGTTCGTCCTACCTGGGCTCGCCGCCCGCTTCGCCGTGACGGTCCTGCGGAGAGCGCTCAGTGGCCGGCGGAGCCCCCTTAGTGGCCCGGGCCAGCGCCAACAGCTCAACCGGCGCACCACGCCCCGTGCGCCCGAACGGTAACCTGTCAGGTCGTTATGGGAAAAGCCTCTTCGTCAAAGAAGGTCGCTCGCGCCGCCGGGCTGGGTGGGAGCCGGGCGTATGGCACCCGTCCCCCCTGGACCTATTACTTCGCCGTCGTGCTGCTCGTGCTGCTCGGGGTCCTCGGCGTGTACAACAGCCGCGAGTACCTGGACAACAAGGTCAACAACGCGGGCACCATTGCCCCGACTGTCGGCACGACCTGGTTCGAGGGGTTCGCGATCGACGAGTGCGGCAAGCTCTTGCCGCCCATCAAGACGACCAAGGACCCTTACGGCATCACGACGAAGGGCGACGGCGTCATCTACATCTCGCCGAAGGTCAAATCTGCCGCAGGCCACAACGCCACGCTCGGCAAGTTCGCCAGCTCGATCGGGATGACCCTCAACGCCGGCGAGATCGAGACCCCTGGCGGCCGCCTCTACCAGGCAGGCGATACCTGCGAAGGCAAGCCCGGGTCGGTTTACGTGATGACCTGGTCGTCTCCGAGCGAGCCCCAAAGCGACGGGGTGCTCCAGGACAAGCACGAGGTCAACACGAAAGCCGGCTACGAGGACACCTGCAACCCGGACTGTGACTCGGGTGTCCTGCTGGCAAACGACCAGCTCGTGACGATCGCGTTCCTCCCCACGGCCGCGAAGCACAAGACGCCCAACATCCTCCAGCCCCCCGCATCGGTCGTCTCGAAGCTCACCAACGAGATCTCTACCGGGGGCACCACCACCACGACGGCCCCGGTCACGCCGCCGACGACTGCGCCCGCGACCAAGACCACGACGAGCGCGCCGAGCACCGGGACCTCCACGGGCACCACGACGACCGTGACGACGGTCAAGCCCGCGACCGCGAAGGTCACGATCACAAAGGCCAAGACGACCACCACCAAGGCTTCTACTGCCACCACCAAGGCCAAGTAAGCCAGTGAGCGTGCAAGCGGCAAAATCGCCGTTGCAGGCGCTCGTCACCGGTGGCGCCGGATTTATCGGGTCCACCCTCGTGGACCGCCTCCTTGCGGAAGGCCACACGGTGGACGTCGTGGACGATCTTTCGACCGGAGCGCTTGCCAACCTGGCAGACGCACGCGCCAATGGGAGCGGCCGTTTTCATTTCCACCAGCTCGACATCCGTTCGCCCGACGTCGTCGGGCTGATGGCCAGGCGAAAGCCCGAGGTGGTCTTCCACCTCGCCGCCCAAAAGGATGTGCGGGTCTCGGTTAACGACCCTGTCCTCGACGCTGACATCAACATCGTCGGTTCGCTCAGGGTGCTCGAAGGGGCGAGGGCAGCGGGGGCCCGCAAGTTTGTTTTTGCTTCGAGCGGCGGGACTATTTACGGCGATACCGACAAGTTGCCCATCAAGGAGTCGGCGCCGCAGCTACCCCTGTCACCGTACGGTGTGGCAAAAAAGAGCTTCGGTGACTACCTTTTCGCCTACCGGGAGCTGCACGGCCTCGAGTACACCTCTCTCGCTCTGGCCAACGTCTACGGGCCCCGCCAGGACCCCCACGGGGAGGCGGGCGTGGTAGCCATATTTGCCGGGCGGATCCTGGCAGGCGAGCCCTGCCTTATCTACGGCGACGGTTCCCAGACCCGCGACTACGTCTACGTCGACGACGTAGTGGACGCATTTTCACGTGCGGCGACGCGGGGGAGCGGGCTGCTCTGCAACATCGGGACCGGGACCGAAACAAGCGTCAACGACCTGTACTGGACGATGGCCCGCGGCGCAGGTTTCGACCAAGCCCCGATCTACGCGCCGGCGCGGATGGGTGAGCTCCAGCGCAGCTCGCTCGACCCGGGCCGGGCCGCCATCCACCTCGGGTGGAAGCCGTGGACGACGCTCGACAAGGGCACTGCCGCAGTCCTCGAGTGGTCCCGCAACAAGGCCAAGGTCGGTTGAAAGCCTCAGCGGAAAAGGTCCAGCTGGTGCGGCCGGACCACCTCTGCTTTCACTGAAGACTCCCTGAACCAGCGGCGGTCGACCCCGCGCACGATCACTGCCGGGACCCCGCTGGCCTTTCCCTTGGCGAGCTCGGCGGCCGATGCGATCTCGTCTGCGATGCAGACCTCGGTGACAGAAAGTGGCCGCCCATTGGCGTCCTGTGTGCCGCGAAGGTCAACCACGGCCGCGATCCCTGCGCAACCTATTGCGACATCGGTGAGGCCGTTGCGCCAAGCGCGGCCAAAAGTGTCGGACACTATTACGCCGATCGTCAGCCCGGTGCGGGCGCGGAGAGCATCGCGTATATGCCTCGCGCTGCGGTCCGGGTCGACTGGCAGCAGTGCGGCCCAACCGTCGTCGACGTTGGAAAAGTCCACGCCGGCGTTGGCGCAGACAAAACCATGGGAAGTTTCCGAGATGACAAGCCCGTCCCGGTCACGCAAGACCCGCGTGCTCTCCGACAGCACGAGCTCCCGCCGGGCGTCGGGGTCGGCAGGGTCGATGGGCGCCAACCTGCCCTCGGCTTTTGAAACGATCTTTTGCGTTACCACGAGCACGTCCCAATCCTCGAGCTGTGCTGCGCCGAGCACGAGGTCGGCGATCTCGTCCCCGGGCACAACCTCGCCGAGGCCTTCGACCGGTACGAGCGAGATCATTTGCCCGCCCCTTGGCTCAAAAGCCGGCAGCGGCCGCGCCGGCGGCGAGCACGGCTCTCGCCAGGTTCGCGGCTTGCACCGGGCCGGACATGACCGAGGGCGCCACGGCACAACGAAGCCCGCGCGCCTCCACCTCGGCGGCAAGGTGAGAATCGGCCACGTCCACAACGAGCACGCTTGCGAACGGTGACCACATCTCGGCGACACCGACGACCGAAGCCTCGAAGCCGAGCTCGGCCAGCATCCGGTCGGCGGGGCCCTTGAGCGCTTTCCCGGCGACGATAGGAGATACGGCCACGACGTCTTCACGCCGGTTGGCGACGGCCTCCGCGATGGCCGGGACGGACAGGACGGGGCCGATCGACACGACAGGATTGGAAGGGCATATCACGAGGATCTCCGCCTCCTTCAGCGCCTCGACGACGCCGGGAGCGGGCAGAGCTTGCTCCGCGCCGGCGAACCTGACTGCCGTTACGGGGGCCCCGTGCCGCAAACCGACGAAATACTCCTGGAAGCCGACCTCAACCACGCCCGGGCCACCGAAGGGGGTGGCCGCCTCGCCGAGGTCGACGGTCACCCTGGTCTCGACGCGTTCGTCCGACATCGGGAGGATCCTGGAACGCACGCCGAAACGAGCGGCGACCTCCGCAGTCACCTGGGAAAGCGAGGCACCCGCCGCCATCCGTCCCGTGCGGTAGAGATGGGTGGCCAGGTCCTGGTCCCCGAGGTTGAACCATGTGAGCCCGGCGCCGCCGCCGGCGCGTGAGGAAGCGCCGCCCGTTGCCGCCTCGAACCCGGCCAACGCTCCCATCACCGCCCACGTCTCGCCGGAAAGTCCCCACCCGGTCTCGGGGTTGCCTACTCCTCCAAGCGTGTAGGTGACCGTGTCGATGTCGGGGCTGACGTACAGGCCGTGCAGGATTGTGTCGTCCCCCGTGTTGACTATCGCTGTCACCGCCTCCTCGCCGAGGACCGCTACCAGCCCGCGCAGCATGCGGGCGGCCCCGACTCCCCCCGCGAGGGCGGTCAGCCTGGGTGGCGTTGCGCTCAACTCCTCAGCCCGGCGTGGGGCCGCAAAGCAGCCGGTATTTCGGACCGCCTCGGGTTGAACTGGTCCCTCTTGGAAAGGACGGGGGCCTCGATGCCCCAGTCCGCCGCGATGTCGGGGTCGTCCCACGCCACGCCGAGCTCGTCGGCGGGGTTGTAGTAGCTGTCGACCAGGTAGGTGATGGTCAGGTCGGAGAGGGTCGCAAAGCCGTGCGCCACGCCTGGCGGTATGAAGAGGCCGCAGGAGTTGTCGGCGTCGAGGTCCGTGCAAAGTGTTGCCCCATCGGTCGGAGAGCCCTCACGCAGGTCGTGCAGCACGACGCGCGCCCGGCCCCGCGGCACCAGCCAGTAGTCGGCCTGGTGGAGGTGGTAATGGAGGCCGACGACGGCACCGGCTTGGCGGTCGGCACGGTTGCTCTGGACCATCTCGCGGCCGAGTGGGAACCAGCTGCGCCGGTAGGTCTCGATAAAGACGCCACGTTCGTCGCCGTGCCGGTCTGGTTGCACGATCAGGACGTCCTTGATGACGTCCGACTCACTGATGGTGGGCACCGGCCGAGCGTACCGGCGGCGCGGGGGATCTGCTATTCCGGGGCCCGCCGCCGCCTGTTCAGCGCGGCAGCCCGGACCCGAGGAGGTAGAGGTCCAGGAACGCCACCACGGTTGTCGCCGCCATGAGCATCATGACAATGAAATTGGACGCCCTGTTGGCGCTGCGAAGAGATCTCATGGCTCGGCCGGGCCTTTGCCGAAGGGAGACAGGCTGGGGGCGGTGGACCGGCTAGGGGCGGTGGACCGGCTAGCGGCGGGGGAGCGGCTCGTGGCGGGCGGGCGGCCCGGCCACCCGTCCCAAAGGCCGAGGCCTTGGCGGGCGAGCGCCAACAGCGTCAACGCCAGTGCAAGTGCCCAGTCGAACGGAGGGAGCTTTCTGCCAAGCGCGTGCTCGACTGCCACCGACACCAGTGCGGCGAGGATGGGGACGAAACTCGCCACCGTAGAGCTGAGGGGCATAACACCCGGGGCGCCGGTCGCCTGACGAGCTTGGCTCGGCCGCCGCGCCGGCCTCCCCGCCGGCGTACCACCCGTGCCGAACGCGCCGAGCGCGAGGCAGAGGTACGCGACGACCCAGCCGACGTCCACCATGTCCCCCGACGAGTACTTGCCGGCCTCGACGAGCCCCGTGTACGTGCTGTCAGAGATGGCCATTGCGACAATACCGGCCAGGACGCACCACATCCCGAAACGATCGGCGACGCGAACCGGGCGGATGACGGTCACGACGAGGAAAAGCATGACGATGTCGCCGAAGGGGTACGCAATCGCCACCACGCAGCCCAACGAGCCCAGATCTGAGTGCCGCCACAGGGGGCCAAGCACGAACGACCAGCTGATGAAAAGGAGAGCCGTAGCCAGGAGGACGGCGTCCAGTGACGCCCTTGCCCTGGCTTGCCTCGCCCTCCTCACTGCCGGGTGCGATAGCAAGGCTGCGGCTGCAAGAGGGATGGCACCGAGGTAGCCGAGGTCGGCCCAGGAGGGCACAGGCACCGGGACTCTTAGGACTATGTCGTAAACGGCCCAAACCACTTCGGCAAACGTCCAGGCGCCACAAGCCATCGCCAGGAGGGACCAGAACCGGCGCGACCTGTCGTGTTGGCGGATCGCGGCGCGCATGCAGCTAAGGGCCGCAGCGAGCGCAGCGAGCGCTGTTGCAATGTCGTCAAAATCCCTCACCGGCTCGGTCCCGCCAATGCGCAGCCCCAGCCACAGCGCGAAAAAGCCGCTGAACGCAATAGCCCCTACGGCCCCGGCCAACCGTCGTTGCGACAAGCGCGACTCAACTGCGCTGGTCCGGTCGAGAGATTTGTTTGGCGCGTCTGTCGTCAGGGTGGCGATTAATCCAATTCGGCAGGAGCCGCCGCGCGGTCCTAGAGCCGAACGTCCCGGCCCGAGAGCCGAACGTCCCGGCCCGAGAGGCCGGTAGCCTCCTCCCAGGCGCTTGCCGGAGGTCATTGCACCAATGGGAGGGTGGGTGCGGCGGAGCGGCTCAGCTCGCTCTTTCAGCTCGCTCTGGTCGCGCCTGAGCACTTTGGTTGCGCTCGGGTTGGATTAATCCAGCGCGAACGCAACCGGCTTGGCCAATCGCGACCAAAGCGCGCGGCGCACGACCAGAGGCGTCAACGGGCGCCTCTTGAAGGGCAGGCCACGCACCGCGCCGCGACCCGAGCGGGGCCTCATGAACCGCCCGGGGTAACCGACTGCCAGTTGGCGACCGAGGGGTGGAGCCGCCCGGCAGGGCCCCGGCCAAAAACACTCAGCAAATTGCCGGTGATC
The DNA here is from genome assembly GCA_035508795.1 of Acidimicrobiales bacterium. GTDB lineage: Bacteria > Actinomycetota > Acidimicrobiia > Acidimicrobiales > Palsa-688 > DATJMJ01. The sequence goes on along the minus strand of DATJMJ010000068.1, from coordinate 20,483 downwards.
CTGCTGATGTCGGGGCCCGGGCAGGCTTTGGAGGAACATGCCACGAGCGCCGTCAGCCAGTTGACGGTGCCGCTGTCGAAGACGCCGCCGCCACTTGCCCTGTTGGTGTAGTAGGTCATGTCGGAGTAGGTGTAACCGCCCCATTCCCCCTGGTTGGTATAGGCAGTACTTAGAGGGATTGGCGAATGTGCCAAAACCTGGAGGTTCGCGGGCATTGGGCCAGAGGTGTCCAGGTGGTCGATGTCCGAGGCGATCACGCCGGGGACCGATGACCGGTTGTGGAGCCCCGTGCCGTCGAAGATCCATGACGAGGCGTCGTAAGGCACGAGCGCAGCAGACGCGGCGCCAGGCAACAGGTACCCCGAGTACATCTCGCCGACGAAGATCTCCTCGTCCCAATCGGTCGGAGGTGAGCTCCAGGTATTGCCTGTCACGTCGTCAGGGTCGGCCGTGCCATTGAGCGGGTCCTCGCTCGAGTCCCTGTAGTCGACTTCCTCCCGGTCCGCGCCGAGAGACGACCGCTGCAGGCGAGCGTGCCGCAGGACCGGGGCGGCGCCGAAAAAGACGACGTTGACACCCTTGGACGCAGCGCCGAGAGCTGCGAGGCGTTCGGAATTGGTCCAAACCTCGTCGTGGTCGAGCGAGAGCAATGCCTTGTGCTGGAGGAGGATCCCCGGGTGCTCCGATACGGTGATGTCGGTGGCGTAGCTCACGTCGAGCCCGTGCTCCTCGGCCCAGCGCACAAAGGGGTACTCGTTGCCGAGAAAGTCGGCGGCCCCGTCGCCCCAGTCGTACGGGCGGTCGAACGAGACCACCCTTGCCCGGTTGCACGGCGGGTAGGTGCTCGAGCCGGGCGGGCACGGCCCCTCACCCTGATAAAGGTCGTAACCGCCGTAAGGGTTCCAAGCTTGTTCTGTCAAGGACCGGGTCATGACGAGGTAGGCCGAGCGGCTGGAGGGGGCCCAAACGGTGAGGATGATGTAGCCCTGCTGCCCTCCGCTCCCGGTCAACTTGAACAGGTAGTCCCCCGACATCCAGGCGCTGGTGACCGTGACGGTCGTGCTGCGGGCCCAGTTGTCGCAGCTGACCATGTTCGTTACAGGGGTCACCGGGCAGGCCGGCTGGGCGCGTCCGGGCAGGGGGCCTGAGCTCCAAACTTCGACGCCCCCCTTGCCCTGGTACCAACCCATCCGGTAGGCGGCGACGCTGTAGGAGCGTGCATCGGTCGATATGTAGAGCCCGACCTTGCCGCCTGGCGCCGCATAGGTCGTGTTGGCGAAACCCTCTATGTAGCCGTGCCAGCTGCCTGCGATCCTCCACGCCGTCGTACCGGGCCGCTTGTTCTCGGAGACTATCGCCGAGGACTCGACGCCGTACGGGCCCAAAAAAGTGGCTGGTTGGCTGGAGGTTGCCTTGCCGTCGGCCGGGACCGTGCCCTTCGACGAACGAGCAGCCGTCTTGACTGCGGGCGTTGCCGGTGGCCGGGGCGACCCCGAAGGCGTCGAGGGAGCCGGGAGCCGCCCCGAAGCTTGCTTTGGCGTCCCCGTGCCGCCAGTGCTCAGCGCGAGCGTTATGGAAACGACGGCGGCGGCAATGGCCGCGGCGGCGACAGCGCAGGCAATGACAACCAACGCCCGGGCGCGGGCGTGCGCTCGGCGGCGGCTGTGGCCGCTGTGAGGGCGATGGCTGCCGCCCAGGCTGCGGCCGCCGTAGCCCCCGTAGCCGCCCGGCCAGGTCGGCTCGCTCAAGTTGACATCCCTAAGAGCTCCTCGTAAACGGCATGAGTCCCCGTTGCCATTTTCTCCCAACTGAACTGCTCTGCCCGCTCGCGGCCAGCCTCTGCCAGCCGAGCGCGCAACGCCGGGTCGGACAAGACCTCCTCGAGCGAGGTCGCCCAGCGGTCTACGTCGGGCGGGGGCACGAGGATGGCGGCGCCTCCCGAGACCTCGGCCAGGGCAGCGATATCAGAGCAGACCACAGGAGTGCCTTGCGCCATGGCTTCGAGGACCGGGAACCCGAAGCCTTCGTGCAGGCTTGGCACGGCGAGCGACGATGCACCGGCATAAAGGCAGCGCAGCTCTTCGTCGCTGACTTCGCCAAGGACGAGGAGCCGCTCGCCGAGCAACGCTTTGTCGGCCTCCGCAACGAGACCTTCGTGGAGCCAACCCAAAGGGCCGACCATCGCCAACCTTGCGCTGACCTTGTTGGCTTTGGCCAGTTTCACGAAGGCTTTAACCAACACTCCCACGTTTTTGCGCGGCTCGAGACTGCCGACCCACAAGACGTAGGGCCCGCCCGAGAGGCCGTAGCGGTGGAGCACCTCATCTGTTCTTCGAGGGTCGGCTCCGATGTGGTCGACACCGAGGTGGACGACCCGCATTTGGTCGGGACGGATTGCCGAATGAGCCAATATCTCGTCTGCGGCCGCACGGGTGTCGGTTATCACGAGACCGGCACGTGCCGCCGCCATTTCCAGGCCACGGCGATGAAACCTGAGGCCGCGCGGCGGGTAGGCCTCGGGGTAGAGGGCAAAGCCGGCGTCGTGGACCGTCACCACCAGCGGTTTGGCCATTTGAGGGACGACCGGGAAGGGCATGTGCACGATGTCCGCCCCGCGCAGCCTTGCCGACATCGCCTCGGGGCCCAAGAGACGGCCGGCGAGGGAGCCGCCTAGGTGCCACGAGTCGAAGAGAAATGGACGGGGCAAGGGGAACCTGACCGGCCGGTCGAGCCTCGGCTCGCCGAGCCCGGCCCTGGCGAGGACCTCTCCAATTTGCCGCCTGCTGTGCCAGGCGCAAAAAGGCAGCACGACGTCGCCGCTAAACTGCGCCGCGATGCACGCCGCCAGACGTGCCGTGTAACGGCCGGTGCCGCCTGGCGCACGGTAAAAGAGCTGCTCGACATTTATGGCAACACGCACCAAACGGGTCCTGTCTATCCAGCCGGTCGCGGAGCGCGGAGGTTCGGACCACGCCCTTTTGCGAATGTGCCGGAGGCTATCGGCTGACGGATGGGAGCCACACGTAGTATTCCCGGGCCCCTCGCCGCTGGCTGGCGAGTTCGCCGACGCCGGGGCGGTCCTCCACGAGGTCCCCATGCGCCGGCTGACGAGGAGCGGCGGGAGGAGCTACTGGTTGGGTTACGCGGCGCTGTGGCCGGTGTCCGTCGCCAGGTTGTGGTTGCTCGCCCGCAGGGCCCGGCCGGACGTGGTGCACAGCAACTCGGCGCACAGCTGGTACGGCTGGGCGGTGGCGAGCCTGTTGCGGGTGCCACACGTATGGCATGCCCGCGAGATAGTTGTCCAATCCCGGCTTGCTCTTTCTGTCGAGCGTTTCCTCGCAAGACATTTTGCTTGGCGCGTCGTCGCCGTCTCAGGAGCGGTGGCGGCGCAGTTCCACGGCGACAACATGATTGTCGTCCACGATGCGATCGCACCAGGCGACGGTTTTTCCCCGACCCGGGCGGGCCGGTTGCGCGAGAGCGCTGGGATAGGCGACGACGTCGTCCTCATCGGTGCCGCCGGGAGGCTCGATACCTGGAAAGGTTTCGACCTGTTGTTGGAAGCCTTCCCAGAGGTCCGGCGCCGGCGTCCCGGCGTGGAGCTGGTCGTGGCGGGCGGCGCCGTGCCGGGCAAGGAGCGATATGCCAGCGAACTTGCGGCTCTAGCGGCTCGGACCGAGGGCGTCCACTGGCTCGGCCAACGGGAGGACATGGCCGATTTCATGGCCGACGTCGATGTTTTCGTGCTCCCTTCCACCGAACCGGAGCCGTTTGCGTCCTCTGCGGTCGAGGCGCTCGCTTCGGGCGCCCCGGTCGCTGCCAGCAACCACGGGGGCTCTCCCGAGATGTTGGCGGCGGCGCCGCCCAGAAAGGGTGCCCTTTTTTCGCCGGGCAACCCGGCCGCTCTGGCCAAGGCCGTCGTGGATTTGCTCCCCGAGGCCTCCAGCACCGAGCGGCGCAGGCAGCGTGCCGGGGTGTACGTAGGGGACCCAGGCGAGATGGGCCGTCTCTTCGACGAAGCCGCGGCAGCCGCGCCCGCCCGCTCGCATTCAACCTGAGGTGCCGGTGGTACCCTCGACCCCGATGTGCGAACGGCCGCCGCTTCTCCCGCATAAGTAGTCCTTCAACAGGCTGTCGGTGCGCGCCCTGGTTACCGGAAGCAGCGGCTTTGTCGGCCATTGGCTCGTAAAACACCTACGTGACGAGGGCGACGAAGTCGTCGAGCTGCCCGAGTCGCTGGACATAAGGGACGAGGCGGCTATCTTCGCCGCCATCGAGGCCGCTGCGCCCGAGGCCGTCTACCACCTGGCGGCGCAAGCCAACGTCAAGCGCTCCTGGGAGGACGCTCCGGGGACTTTCTCGGTGAACGCCCTGGGCACGCTCAACGTGTGCTCCGCAGTCTCCCGGTCGGGGGTCGCGGCCCGTGTGCTCCTGGTGAGCTCGTCGGAGGTCTACGGCAAGGTCCCACCCGAAAGGATGCCGATCAACGAGGACGAACCGCTCGCGCCGGTGACCCCCTACGCGGCGAGCAAGGCGGCGGCGGAGATGGTCGGCCTCCAGGCCTGGCTCGGTAGCGGGGTCGAAGTCGTCCGGGCGCGCCCGTTCAACCACATCGGCCCTGGCCAGGCGCCCGGCTTCGTAGTGCCCGACCTGGCCGTACAGGTTGTCAGGGCGGCGCGCGGCGAGCTCGACCGGGTTGCCACCGGCAACCTCGACGTCAGCCGGGACATTGTCGACGTCCGCGACGTGGTGCGCGCTTACCGGCTCATCGTGGCCCACGGCCAGCCCGGGGCTGCCTACAACGTTTGCAGGGGGGAGGAGGTTGTGATCGCCGACCTCCTTGCGGGCCTGATGGAGATAGCCGGAGCAGACGTGCCTGTCTGGGCGGACCCGGCCCGCACCAGGGCTGTCGACGTCCCGAAGCACCTGGGCGACGCTCGCCGGCTCAGGGCCCTCACCGGGTGGCGCCCCGAGATCCCCCTCGCCGAGACGCTGGGCGACGTGCTGGAAAGTATTTCAGCGGCGAGCACCTGAGACCCAGGCGTTGAACGCCGAGGTGCCCAGGGAAACCACTTCTTTGGCCAGCTGGCGCGCCTCGCCCGGGATGTCCTTTGCAAGGTCGCCGGCGGCCTCGAGGAACTCGTGCGCCTCGGGGGGAAGGTGCTGAACGGCTTCGCCGGCGCGCTCGCCGAAGCGTGACGCCGCATCGTTGACCAAAGGGGCCAACCGTTGGGAAGCACGGTCAGCCGCCTGGACGACAAGGGGCCTGAGCACTACCGAAGCGACCTGGGCTACCTCCCCGAGGCGCTGGGCCATTTGGGGCAACTGTGCCGGCTGCTCCGGCGCCCGGCTCTCGTGGGGGGACGGGGCCGGCCCGGCCTGGGACGTCCCTGACCGGCCGAGCGAGACGCGGCGCTGCAAGTCCCTCCGGGCGACCTGAGCTCTTTGGAAGCCGAGCACGCCGAAACCGACGGCGACATAGGCCGGCTCCTCCAGCATCCTCGCCAGCCGGGTCAGACTGATTTCGGCCATGGTCGCAGCCTACTCGGGGCCCGCAGTTTTGCCCTGCTACGCTCGGGTCCCCAGATGGTTGGTGAGCCGGCTGCGCCGGCAGTGGTCGCGGTGCTCGTGGCTTGGCACCCGGGGCCCTGGTTCGGCGAGGTCCTGAGCTCGGTAGCGGGACAGGATTACCCCAACCTCTCGGTGGTGGTCGTGTCGGTGGGCGAGGACGCGACGGTCGAGGAGCGGGTAAACCAAGCGCTCCCGGCCGCGCGCGTCGTGCCCGTCGACGAGGGTACGACCTTTCGCGAGGCGGCCAACCGGGGTGTCAGCCTGGTTACAGCTGCTGCTCACGTCCTCGTCTGCCACGACGACGTGGCGCTCGAGCCCGGAGCCGTCCGGGCGATGCTGGAGGAGGCATACCGCAGCAACGCCGGCTTGACCTGCCCGAAGTGGGTGCTTTGGGGATCCCCCGACCGGCTGCTCTCGGTCGGCATGGGCGCCGACCACCTGGGGGTGGTCCACCCCCTTGTCGAGCCGGGGGAGCTGGACCAGGGCCAGCACGACGCGGTGCGCGAGGTCTTCGTGGCGCCGAGCGGCGCGGTCCTCGTGCGCACCGACCTATGGACGGCGCTCGGCGGTTTCGACGAGGGCCCGGCCGGGCCGGGGGAGGATCTCGACCTCAGCTGGAGGGCGCAAGTTGCGGGGGCGCGCGTGGTGGTCGCGCCGCAGGCCGTTGTGCGCCACCTCGAGGCAACCCACAACTCGCTGCGGGCCGGCCCGCCGCCCTCCCTGGCCGAAGAGAACCGCCTGAGGACCCTTTGGACCTGCTACAGCTGGCCGTGGTTGGCCGTGGTGGCGCCGCTCGCCTTGCTTTTCGTACTGGCGGAGTCGCTATGGGCGCTCGCCCACCATAGGCCCGGGCGAGAAGTGCTGGCGCCGTGGGTGGCGTTGGCGGGCTCGTTCCGCCGGCCCGACGAGCTCTGGGACGCCCGCGTTCGGGTACGGGCGATGCGCAGGGTGCGAGACCTCGTTATCTGGAAAAGCCAGACCCGGGGCAGTGCCCGTGTCCGGGCAGCCATCAGGGCACGCCTCGAAAAAGGGCACGAGCTCGCCTGGGCGGCATCGAAGGCGAGGCTGAGCTGGCGTTGGGCAACCGCGACCGCAACCGCGGTCGTCGTGCTGGCTCTCATCGGGTCGCGCCACGTGCTCGGGCCAAGCCTGCCGGTAGTCGGCCAGCTGCCCTCCGGTGCCGCGGGGGTCGGGGACTGGTGGCGGCAGTGGTGGTCGGGGGCCGGCTTCGGGGGCACCGGTTCGGTGCCGCTCAGCCCGCCGAGCCTTTTTTTGCTGAGCGTCACCGGGACGGTTCTCGGCGGCTCGGCCAGCCTCGCCATCCATGTCCTGGTATTGGGCCCGCTCGTCATCGGGCCCATGGGCGTCTTCGTGGCGGCAAGGCGTTCGGGGTCGGGGCGGGGGAGGTTGGCGGCGACCCTGCTGTACGCGGCACTGCCAGTCCCCTACAACGCCCTGGCTGAGGGCCACTGGCCGGGCTTGGTAGCCTACGCCGCCGCCCCGTGGCTCCTGAGCGGGCTCTGCAGCCTGGCGGGCCAGCCCCCTTACCCTTACCTCTCGTGGGACCAGGCATGGCCGCGCTTGCTCGCTGTCGGCCTCGCCCTGGCCGTGCCCGCGTCGATCGCCCCTTCCCTCCTCCTCGTAGTCCCGCTGATCGGCCTCACGCTGGCAGCCGGCTCATGGGCCTCGGGCAACGGAGACGGCTGGGCGCGCTTCGTCCTGGCGTCGTTCGCGGTGGCGGCGCTCGCCTTCGTGGCCCTGCTCCCGTGGTCGTTCGACTCGCTGCGGTCGTGGTCGGACTTCATGGGGACGCCGGCTGCCACCTCGGCCCACCTTTCCGTCGGAGACGCTCTCCGGCTCGAGAGCGGCCCTTTCGGGGGGAACGTCCTCGGGTGGGCGCTCATCGTCGCGGCGGCGACGCCGATCGTGCTCGGGCGTTCGTGGCGGCTCGCAACGGGCGCCCGTTACTGGGCAGTCGCCCTCGTGTGCATGTCACTGGCCTGGTGCGCCTCGCGCGGTTGGTTCACTGCACCGGACCTGGAGGTCCTCCTGGCGCCGGCGGGCGCCGCCCTCGTGCTGGCCGTCGCCATGGGGGCGACCTCGGTCGAGGTGGACCTGGCCGGTTACCGGTTTGGCTGGCGGCAGTTCGCCCCGCCTGTCGGCGCCGTCGCAGCACTAGCCGCGGTGTTGCCGGTTGCGAGCTGGGTGGCGGGAGGCCAGTGGGACCTTCCCTCCTCGGGGGCCGAGGGTGCGCTCGCCTTCCCTGCGCCGTCCCAGGCAGGCGATTACCGGGTGCTGTGGGTCGGGGTAACCCAGACGCTCCCGCTGGCGCCGCAAGGGACCGACGGCCCGCTCACCTTCGCCACTTCCGGAGACGGGCTGCCGTCCCCGGACCAGCTCCTGGCTTCGGCGACATCAGCCCGGTCCGAGGCGGTGGGCCGCGACCTGGCTTGGGCGGAGACTGGCCAAACGACCGAGCTCGGCCATCTGCTGGCCCCCCTCGCCGTCCGCTTCGTCGTCGTCCCCACGATGGGCGGGGCGGCCCAGGGCGCGGTGCAGGCGACCATCGCCGCACTCGGGGGACAGATTGACCTCGTCCCCGTGGGGCTCGACCCCGCTTACCAGGTCTTCGAGAACACGGCATGGCTCCCCGTCTTCTCGGTGCTGCCCCAAGCGAGCGCGCGCTCGGTGGCCACCTTGACGGGTGGAGCACTCAACCCCTGGTCCGAAGCTTTGTTGCTCCAGCAAGCCCCGCTCCAGCCGGCCGAGGCTCTACCGCCGGGCCAAAGCAAGGTCGTATTGCCGGGAGCTGCCGGGACGACGCTGACGGGGAGGGCCCTGCTCGGCTCGGTCGAGCCCGGTTCGTGGCGCGCCCGAGCTGCGGGGGGGACCGTGCTGGTCGGGAGGCCGTTCGCCGGGGTGGCGACCGCCTGGGACCTGCCGGCAGGCACCGGCGCGGTCACCGTCGTCCGGCAGGGCAGCGGTGGCCAGCACGTCGCAGACATCGTGATGCTCGTGGTCTGGGCGGGCGGTCTCGCCGCGGCGCGCGTGCGCCGTCGCTCAGGGCCCCTCACGCGGCTGGCACGTGCCCAGCTGGAGCTGGGCCCTCCCGGGGCCGAGGTCGTCGACATCGACTGGGCGCCCATGATGGACGGCGAGAACGTTGGCTGACGTCCGGCGCCTCCCCGTTGCGCTCGCACTTGTCGCCCTGGTGGTTGCCGGCTCTGTCGCCGGGCGTGCTCCCGCGCACAACAACAACAACTCGACGCCTGCAGCTGGGAGCCTGGGCTTCCACGAGAGCGTGGTCTCCACTGCGGCCATCTCTTCGTCGTGGTCCTGCGCCGGTGCGACGGAGGCGCCCGGGAGCGTTGCGTCCGGAGAGCTCGTCTTTTCGAACGGCGGCAGCGCAACGGTCGCCGGCACGGTCGACCTCGTGTCGCAGGAGCGCTACCGCCGTGCCGTAAGTGTCTCCCTGCCACCGGGCTCGACAAGGACGCTGCAGGAGGAGCTGCCAGGCGTGCCCGGCAGCAGGTCCGACCAGTGGCTGGGCGCGATCGTCACCCTGTACGGCGGCATGGCGACGGTGACCCAGGTCGTGAGCACGCCCCACGGGACGTCGAGCCAGCCCTGCGCCTCCGCCGGCGCCCGGGAGTGGTATTTCGCCGACGGGGCGACGCTGAGGAACGCGTGGGACGAGATCTCGCTCGTCAACCCTTACCCGGTTACCGCTGTCGCCGACTTGTCCTTCACCACAGAGCAGGGCCGGGAGCTGCCGATGGATTTCCAGGGCGTGGTTGTGCCGCCGGACGGGCTGACGATCCTCGACCTCGGTAGCCACCTTCGCCGGCGCCAGCACATTGCCGTGACTGTGAGCGCCCGGACGGGCGAGTTCGTGGCCTACCAGACCGAGATCGTTACGCCTCCGCCGCCGGGTGCGCCCCCGCGCGGCGCCCCGGGGGCTGTCAACCCGGTCATCCCGGTTCCGGGGATCACACTTGCACTGGGCAGCACGGTGCCTTCGACCTCGCAGTGGTGGCCGGCCGGAGGCGAGGGGCCGGGCATTACCGAAAGCTACGCGGTCTACAACCCGGGGCAGGCCACAGCCCGCCTGACCCTCGACCTTGCCTCGCCCGCGGGTGCCAGGAGCACTGTCCCGCTCACCATTGCGCCTTACGGGTCTGCCTTCCTCACGACCAACGGGGCGCCCTGGGCCCTACCGGGCATCGCCTACTCGGCTCACCTCGAGAGCACGGACGGGGTCGGCGTGGTGGCCGAACGCTTCGTCATGGATGCCCCACCCTCGGCTGCCCGCGGGCTCGGGGTGCTCTATGGGGAGAGCACGCCGGCCTCGGGCTGGCTCTTGGTCCCGGCGTCCGACGGGCTCATGCTGAGCGGAGCCCGGGTCAAGCAACTGGCCCGTCCCCGGGTCGAGGTGCTCAACCCGGGTGAAGGGACGGCCACGGTGTCGGTCCAGCTCTTGAGCAGCCGGGGAGGTGCCGCCACCGCGCCTACGGCAGCGACCGAGGTCCGGCTCGCACCGGGAGGTACCGCGACGGTGCAGGTCCCGGAAAGCTCGACGGGCGGCCCGTTCGCGGTCCGTAGCTCGGCGCCCGTCCTCGTGGAACAGGACTTGTACTCTTTGTTGCGGTCGGTGGGGTCTAACCTGTCGCCGCTGTTCGCGCTGCGCCAGACGTGAGCCTGAAGGTCTGAACCGTGCTCAAGAGGCGGCCGCCAGTGCCCTGGCCGCCGATCAACCAGGCCGTGTCACCGAGCACAGCCGACCCGGCGTCGTAGACGGGTTGGGAGAGGTGCCCCTTGGGGAGGAGCGCACCTGTCTGGGGTTCGAAGCCCCAGATAACGCCGTTCACGCCCGCGGGCCCGTCGCCGCCGGTGACGTAGATATGCCCGTCGACGGTAACGGCGATCAAGCCTTCGAGGGCAGCAGGGAGGTGACCGATCACTGTTGCCTTACCTGTCACGGGGCTCACCTTTTGGATGTAGTCCGTAGGGGACCAAGCCAGCGCTGCGGGGTGCGCCGCCGGGTGAGCGACTGCCGGGTGGGTGGTGGCAGCCGTCGCGGCCCCCTTCCCCTTGCCGGTTGGCGCTGCCAGCCTGATCGATGCGTCCAGCTGGGCTCCAAGACCTGTCCCCCTGGTGGCAGCTGCAGCCTTGGCAACGGTGCCGGGTTTGGTCGCCGAGCCTTTCGCCTTGGTGACCGGGGGCGTTGCCGGCGTCGCGCCCAAAGGCGCCAGCCGTTCACCGCCGAACACGTAGATGTTGCCGCCGACAGCCGCCACCCCGGCGTCGCGGACGGCGACCGGCAGGGTGGCGATCGTCGTGAACGTGGCTCCGTCGAGGGTGGTCAGGACCCCTCCCTCGGCCGAGGTCCCGTGGTACCCGCCGACGATGTAGATCGCCGTGCCGACTCGCACCGCAACAGAACCCGCCCGCGGCGCGGGGAGAGCTGCGGTGTAAGTCGCCGTCGCCACCGGGTTGCGCCGGGCAGTGGTGGCGGTGCTCGACGACGACCCACCCGGGCCGGAGGGAAGAGCTGTTGCGGGGCTGGAGGCCGTCGTGGCCGTGGGGGCGGCTAAGCCGGGCGCCGGGAAAGACTGCACGCTCGACGTGACAGACGGCCCCTTTCCTCCGAAGATGAAGTCCTCGCTCCCGAGACCGGCGCCCGAAGCGTCGTAGACGCCGGCTCCCACGAGGTCGACAGCCAGGTGGAGGGCGCCCGTCGTGGTGTCGAAGAGGAACCCGCCGGAGGCAGGTGTCCCGTTGCTGACCGCGCCGCCGATGATGAGCAGTTGGGCGCCTGTACCTTTCAGCACGAGCGGTTCTGTGATGGGCACGCCGAGCGGCGCCGAAAGCGCGCTGCCGACCGGCGGAGGCGGGACGGGCTTCACGGTCGTCGGGGGCGTCAGGAGCGTCGTCGATGTCGCCGCCGAATTATGGGCGGTGCTTTTGTGGTCCTCGTACTCGATCCCGCCGGCAACTCCGGCGGCGATGACGACCATGGCCAGCAGGGGGAGCCACCAGCGGCGGGGCGAACGCCTCCGGCGCGCACCGCCCCGGTAACGCGGCCGGTGCACCGGGGCCGGGCTGCTCTCGCTCAGGCTGAAACCGGGCCCGAAAGGTCTCGGATCTTGCTCGCCTGGCAGCTGTCCGCCTCGTCAGCCGTGAAGCCCTGGGCCCGCGGCGCCGCCCACCGGTGCCTCACCCGCGTACGCCTGCCCGTCGCCCCTGCCGCCGTTGGCCGCCACTCCCACGAAACTCGGTACTTCGAGGTGTTCGTGCACCGGCCGCCCGTATGCCTGGTCCACGAGGCGGGACACTTCGGGCCCGTCGATCGTCTCACGCTCGATGAGCGCCTGCGCAACGGCCGCCAACCCCCTCTGGTGCTCGCGGAGCAACCGGGTGGCCCGTGACTCCTGGTCCCGCAGGATACGCTCGACCTCCTCGTCCACAACCCGCGCCGTCTCGTCGCTGTAGTCGCGGCTGTGCATCAGGTCGTCGCCGAGGAAGACCTCGCCCCCGTTGCCCCACGCCATCGGGCCGACACGTTCGGACATGCCGAACTCGCGGACCATCTTGCGGGCCGTCTCGGTGGCGCGCTGGAGGTCGTTGGACCCGCCTGTCGACAGGGTGTTGAACATCAGCTGCTCGGCGCAGCGGCCACCCATCATCACGCAAAGTGAGTCCTCGATGTACTCCCTCCAATAGGTGTGGCGCTCCTCTATCGGCAACTGCTGGGTGACACCGAGCGCCATGCCGGTCGGCAGGATGGTTACTTTGTGGACCGGATCTGCGTCGGGCAGCACGTAGGCAAGGACCGCATGGCCGCCCTCGTGGTACGCGGTGGCCATCTTTTCTTTTTCGGAGAGCACCGTCGACTCGCGGCGCTGGCCCATGAGCACACGGTCGCGGGCGGCGTCGAAATCACGCATCGCGATCGAGGGCGCCCCACGACGGACCGCGTGGAGGGCAGCCTCGTTGACAAGGTTGGCGAGGTCGGCACCGCTCATCCCCGGCGTGCCCCTGGCAACGACCGTGAGGTCCACGTCGGGCGCGATCCTCTTGTCTTTGCAGTGGACCTTGAGGATCGGGAGGCGCTCCTCGAGGTCGGGAAGAGGTACGACGATCTGACGGTCGAAACGGCCCGGCCTGAGAAGGGCGGGGTCCAAGATGTCGGGCCGGTTGGTCGCCGCCATCATCACGATCCCCTCGGTCGCCTCGAAACCGTCCATCTCGGCCAACATCTGGTTGAGGGTCTGCTCGCGCTCGTCGTGGCCGCCGCCGAGGCCCGCCCCGCGCTTGCGCCCGATCGAGTCGATCTCGTCGATGAAAATGATCGCCGGGGCCTGTTTGCGGGCGCTCTGGAACAGGTCACGCACCCTGGAAGCACCTACTCCGACGAACATCTCCATGAAGTCCGAGCCGGTGACCGACATGAACGGCACGCCCGCTTCGCCCGCCACTGCACGGGCCAGCAAGGTTTTGCCGGTGCCAGGCGGACCGACGAGGAGCACGCCTTTGGGGATCTTGGCGCCTATCTCCTTGAAACGGCTCGAGCTGCGCAGGAAATCGACCACCTCACCGATCTCGAGCTTGACCCCGTCGTAGCCGGCGACATCGGCGAACGTGGTCCGCGGGCGCTCGGTCGTGTAAACCTTTGCGCGGCTGCGGCCTATCGACATGATGTTGCCCATCTGGCCCTGGGCACGCCTGGCCATCCACAAGAAGAGCAGCACGAGGCCGCCGAGGATCAGGATGTCCGGTAAGAGCGCTATGTACCAGGGCTCGCTCGGCGAAGTGACCGAAAGGTCCTGGCCGAGGTACTTGTAGAGGGTAGAAACCTCGGTCTGGTCGGGGACCTCGTCGCCCGGGCCCTGCGTCTGCTCCTGCTCCCCCGTGACAGTCGTGAACGTGACGACGCCGTTGCTCGTGTTGAGCTGCGCCTTGCGCACCTGGTGGGTTTCGAGCTCGGTCTGGAACTGCCCCCAGCTGATCGACGGCGGTTGCTGCTCGGTGACGACGCCCGAAGCCAGGACGATCAGCAGGATGATCAGCACAAGCGCGCCGACGACCCAACGCCACGAACGGTCCGGGCCGCTCGTGGTCCCGGTATTGTTTTGGCGGTCGGGCCTCAGGTCGCCTGGCTGCCGGCTCATATGTTCCTGATCCTAGGCGGCGCGCGGTAACTTCGATATGTGCGTCGCGCCCGTTGTGCCCGGCCGGCGTGCCCCGGGCAGCCCGAGGCCTGGTTCGGCTACGACTACGAGGCGCGCTGTGCCTGGCTGGACGACGACCCCGAGCCTGATGCGGGGGTCTTCCAGCAGTGGCCGCTGTGCGCTCGCCACGCCGACAACTTGCGGGTCCCGCGTGGCTGGTTCTGCGTCGACCGGCGAAGCCGGCATGGGGAGGGAGCAGGAAAGGACGAGGCCGGGGTCACGGCTGCGGCCGGGGGATCACCTGGCGCCGCCGCTGGTCACGAGGCCGTACCGGTCGCTCAGGCTGCGCGCACCTCGAAGCGCCAGTCCCAAGGCGGCACCACGCGAACGGGCTCGCGTGGTGGTACCGGGGGCTCAGCCCGTGCGGGTACCCGCGGCTCGAAGGCGGCTCCCTCCCAAGTCGAAGGCGACCTGAGCGCGATCCTCTGAGCCGTCCGGGCTCCCTGGCCCTCTCATCGTTGCTTCGGCCCTTGTCGACCCTGTGAGCTGGGGGTATGGCACCCAGTTAAGGGCGGCGCCGGTTTTTGCCGATGCATTTAGTGGACTGGAGAGGGAGAAGAGCCTTATATGAAGTGCCCCAACTGCCAGCTGCGGGAAATGGTGGTCATAGAAATGCTCGTGAGCGGCGAGCAGGTGGCGCTTCACAGCTGCTCTTCGTGCGACCTGCGCTGGTGGGAAACCCGTGAGGGCTTGCTGCCTCTCGCAGGGGTGCTTGACCTTGCGACGGTCGGCCGCTGAACAGCCGCTGACGCGCTCTCCAAATCGCGTCCTGTACCGCGCTCAGCCTTGTGGCTGACGTGCCGCGCCGCCGCGCCCACCCTCCTGCCCCGGCTTCCGACACGTCGCTGAACACGTAACAATGGCACGAGTGACCCAAATCGATGAGGAGGCAACCGCCTCCGCGGTTGGCAGTCGCGTCGACGAGGAAGAGCCGGGCGGCTCGGCGAGGCGAGACTTCTACTACCCGCGGCAGCGGCGTGCGGAGCGCGTGTACCGGTCGGGCCGCTGGGTGGGGGCGCGGTTGCGGCCTCTGGCGCAGCCCGAGCCGCTCGCCACCCTGATCGTCGTATCGGTGTGCGTCGTGTTCGTCCTGTGGCAGTTCCAGCCTTCGCAACTCCTGCGCAACACCACCATTTCCGGTGGTGACACCGGGGCACACGTGCTCCTGCCGTGGGTGGCGATGCACCAGCTGTTACCCAACCTCCGCCTCACCGGGTGGACGTCGTCCAACTGGGACGGCTTCCCGGCGGTCACGTTTTATTTCCCCCTGCCCATCTACTCGGTCGTCGTCCTTTCCAAGATCATCTTCAGTTACAACATCGCCTTCAAGATCGCGACGGCGGCGCCGATGGTGCTCATGCCAGTAGCGGGCTGGCTGATGGGCCGCCTGGCGCGTGCCCCCTTCCCCGTACCGGCGGTACTGGCAGCGGGGACTCTTCCCTTCATTTTCGGGGCCGAGTTCGACATCTACGGCGGCAACATCCTGTCGACCCTGGCAGGGGAATTTGCCTTCGGTTGGAGCCTTTGGTTTGCTCTCGTTTTCCTCGGCCTGGTCATGAGGGGGCTGCAGACCGGCCGTTGCCGGGCGCTCGCTGCGGTTACGCTCGCTTGCTGCTTCATGTCCCATATCGACCCGGCAATGTTCGCCGGCGTGGGCGCCGTCGTCTTGATCGGGCTTTATGGCTTGCGTACGAGAGATTGGGTCGGGGCCCTTTGGTGGTCGGCTCCGACTGTCATCGTCGGAGGGTTGCTGGCCGCGTGGTGGGCGCTGCCGTTTTTTGTCCGCTTGCCATATGTGACCGATATGGGGTACGGCAGGATAACCACCTACATCGCAACGCTTTTCCCGGCCTCGGACACATGGTTGTTCATCCTGGCCGGCGTGGGTGCCGCGCTAACCGTCTCGCGTCGCCGCCGGACCGGTGAGTTCCTCACGATAATGGCCCTGCTCGCGGTACTGGCCTTCCGTTACATGCCGCAGAGCATCCTGTGGAACGCGCGGGTCCTGCCATTTTGGTTCCTCTGCCTCTACCTGCTAGCGGCGCTCGCCGTGGGAGAGATTTACTGCACCCTGGCGGAACGGGCTTCCAGCTACCTGGTCACATTGCGCGCCGCCCTCCTGCCCGCGCCGTTGTTCGTGCTCGTGCTGGCCTTGCTCTGGGTGGGGTTCCCGCTGCGCGTCCTGCCTGGGGAAAAAGTGGACGCGAGCGGGACGGCTCTTTTCCTCGGCATCCCGCAAAAAACGGAATCCGATATCCCGAGCTGGGTCACCTGGAACTACAGCGGCTACCAGTACGGTTGCCCGAAAGACTGCGCCAAGCCCCGCTGGCCCGAGTACGAGCAGATCGTGAGCCAGTTGGAGGCGGCCTCCAAGACCTACGGCTGCGGCAACGTCATGTGGGAGTACAACTCCACGATGAACGACTACGGCACGCCCGATGCCCTCACGATCCTGCCTTACTGGACCAATGGCTGCATCGGTTCGATGGAAGGGCTTTACTACGAGGCCTCGGCCACCACGCCGTTCCATTTCATCGATCAGTCCGAACTTTCCCTGCAACCTTCGGATCCCGAGGTGTTCCCCGACGACCTCTCGCCGTACGCCACCTCGCCCAACGTGGCCCTCGGGGTGGACCACCTCCAGATGCTCGGTGTGAAGTACTACATGGCCCTCAGCACTGCGGTGCAACAGCAGGCCGCAGCAGACCCTTCCCTCAAGCTGATCAAGACGTTCGGGCCGTTCCTCGTGTCTTACGGGAGCAGCAACTCGGGCGGCCCGCAGGGCAACCAGGAGCAGTACTGGAAGCTCTACCTCGTCTCGAGCGCCCCGCGTGTCCACGCGCTCGCTGACCAGCCGGTCGTGATGAAAGGGCTCAACAACGCAAGCCAGCCGAAGTGGCTCAAGGTCATGGTGCCTTGGTACAACGACCCGAGCGACTGGGACGTCTATTACGCGGCGACAGGCCCGTCAAATTGGGCGAGGGTGCCTTACGACGACACCAGCCCGCCTGTGACGCCCGAGCCGTCGACCACCGTTTCGGACATCGTTGAGCACAACGCTTCCATCAGCTTCAACGTCTCGCGAGTCGGCGTACCTGTCGTGGTGACCATTTCCTACTTCCCCAACTGGCAAGTTTCGGGCGCAAAGGGCGTCTACCGGGTCAGCCCGAACCTCATGGTCGTCGTCCCAACCTCGCACCACGTGTCAATGTCGTACGGCAACACGCCGGTCGACTACGAGGGCTGGGTGTTGACACTTCTTGCCCTGGTAGGTCTCGTCGTCCTGGTGAGGAGGCCGCAGGCGCCACTGGCTGGCGTGCGGCGCCCCGCGCTCGGCGAAAGCGCCTCGAAGGGGCGGTTCACAGACATGCTGAGCGAGCGCACGCGCAACTTCTGGGAAGGCAACAGAGGGCCGTCGTGGTCCTATCACCCGGACGACAGCAACGGGGCAGGCTCTGAAGCCGCACGAGAGGGCTTTGCCGGCCGCTCCAACGGCCACTCGAAGACCGATGGCCAGGCGGGAGGGCCGGGAGGGATCTTGGCCGACGGGCCCGCGCAACCCTCCGGCTCGCGCGATGCATGGGCGCCAGCGGAAGTGCCGCCCGGCGGGGAGGCGTTTTGGCCCGGCCCCGGTCCGGGCTTCCCGGCGGGTGCGGGTACGGGGCCCGGGAGTGCGGGTACGGGGCCCGGGAGTGCGGGCATGGGCCCGGCAGGTGCGGGCACGGGCCCGGCAGGTGCGGGCACGGGCCAGGCAGGGCCCCAGGGCGGCCGCCCCGGGCCCACGGGCGACGACGACGGGCGTGACAATGCCGGTTAGCGCCTGGCTTTGGCCGTCAACCGAAGGGCATTTCACGCGACCGGCCTGGTTTGTTAGCTTGGCCCAAGCGTGAGCAAGCTCGACGAGATCTTCAAGGCGTACGACATCCGCGGCGTGGTCCCCGACCAGCTGGACGCGCCGCTCGCCCGCAAGGTCGGGGCGGCGTTCGCCGCCTTCGCCAACGCGCCGCGCATCCTCGTCGGCCACGACATGCGGCCCTCCGGCCCCGAGCTCGTGGCAGCCTTCACGGACGGGGTGACATCGGCGGGCACCGACGTCGTCCTGCTCGACCTCATCTCGACGGACGAACTGTTCTACGCAAGTGGCGCGCTCGACTCGCCTGG
This sequence comes from Acidimicrobiales bacterium, assembly GCA_035508795.1. GTDB lineage: Bacteria > Actinomycetota > Acidimicrobiia > Acidimicrobiales > Palsa-688 > DATJMJ01. Next base: position 2,520 of record DATJMJ010000068.1, on the reverse strand, counting down.
AGCCACGTTCACGGCCTCGCACAACCCGGCGCGCTACAACGGGATAAAGCTCTGCCTGGCGGGGGCCAAACCGGTGGGTATCGAAACGGGTTTGGCCGAGATCCGCGCCGCCGTCGAATCGGGCCAGTTGCGCACGGTGCCCGAGGCTGAGCGGGGGACCGTGCGCCACCAGGACGTATTGAAGGATTATGCGGCCAAGGTACGAAGCTTCGTCGACCGGGACGCTCTCGTGCCGTTGCGGGTGGTCGCCGATACCGCCAACGGCATGGGTGGTCTTGTCGTGCCGGCCGTCTTCGAAGGGTTGCCCTTCGACTTGGAAGTGCTCTATCCCGAGCTCGACGGCAATTTCCCCAACCACCCGGCCGACCCGATCCAGCCGGCCAACCTGCGTGACTTGCAAGCGAGGGTGCTCGAAAAGGGCGCGGACGTCGGCCTTGCTTTCGACGGCGACGCCGACCGGTGCTTCGTCGTGGACGACATGGCGCAGCCGGTGAGCGGCTCCACCACTACGGCAATAGTCGCCAAAGAAATGCTCGAGAAATACCCGGGGTCGACGGTCCTGTACAACCTCATTTGTTCGAAGGCCGTGCCGGAGGTGATCCGTGAAAACGGCGGCATCCCCGTTGTGACTCGAGTCGGGCACTCGTTCATCAAAGCGATAATGGCCGAGACGGGCGCTGTTTTTGGCGGCGAGCATTCGGGTCACTACTACTTCAGGGACAATTACCGGGCCGATTCCGGCAGTATCGCCGCTCTCGTCGTGCTGGAGGTCATCTCGAAGGCAGGTGTCCCGCTCTCCGAGCTGCGCAAGCCCTTTGACCGTTATGCGATGTCGGGGGAGGTCAACACCGAGGTGCCTGACCCCGCAGGGACGGTGGAAGCTGTCGCGGTGCAGTACGCGAGCCGCCACCCCGAGGCGAAGCAGTCCCGGCTCGACGGCCTGACCGTCGATTTCGGTGACTGGTGGTTCAACGTCCGCCCCTCCAACACCGAACCACTGGTGCGCCTCAACGTCGAGGCGAAGGACCGGGCAAGCTGCGACGCGCACACCGCCGAGGTCCTCTCGCTCGTAAAGGAGGACGTCTGAAAATGGCCCTCGACCCTTTGCTCCTGGAGATCCTCGCCTGCCCCGAGGACAAGGGCCCCCTCCTCTACTTCGAGGACGAGCAAACCCTTTACAACCCGAGGTTGCACAGGCGCTACGCGATCAACGACGGGATCCCCGACATGCTGATCGAGGACGCCGAGACCGTGACATCCGACGAGCACGACCGCCTCACGGCCAAGGCCGGCGCCGAGGGGGTCGAGCTCAACTTCGAGCCAGGGAGCGCACATGGCGGTGATTGACAGCGACGGGATGTTCGACCATGCCGCCAGGTTCCCCGAACAAGTGGAAGAGGCGTTCGAGCGCAGCCAGTCGGTCACGGGGCTGCCGGCCCGAGAGGACATCGAAAACGTAGTGGTGATCGGCATGGGCGGCAGCGGGATCGCGGGCGACGTCCTGGCGGCCGTCGCGTCCCCCCTGCTACCCGTCCCCGTGAGCGTCGTGAAAAACTACGAGTGCCCCCACTTCGTGGACGAGTCGTCGCTGGTGTTCGCAGTTTCTTGCTCGGGGATGACCGAAGAGACCATCGAAGCGGCTACTGACGCGGCCCTGGCCGGCGCCAAGATGGTCGTCGTGGCAAGCGGCGGGGAGCTTGCGCACCTCGCAGACGGCTGGCGGGCCCCTGTTATCGGGCTCCCGAGCGTGCCCTGGCCACGTGTCGCATTTGGCGCCATGGCAGTCCCCCTGATCGTGGTCCTGTGGAAGATGGGGCTTCTCCCGGGCGCCGACCAAATGGTCGAAAGAGCCGTCGAGCAATTGAAGCTGCGGCGCGACGAGCTCGTCCGGAGAGGAGATGCCTCGAGGGCAGCCGACGTGGCGCGGCGCATCGGTACTACGGTGCCGGTGCTGCACGCCGGCGGGGCCCTTGGGATGGTCGCTGCCCTGCGCTGGAAGTCCCAGGTCAACGAAAACGCCAAGAGGCTCGCCTTCGCCTCGGCCCAGTCCGAGCTCTGCCACAACGAGGTCTGTGGTTGGACAGAGGCGTCCAAGCCGCTTGCGGAGCTCATGAGCCTCGTCATGCTGCGCCACGACGGGGAGCACCCCCAGGTCGGGCGGAGGTTCGAGATCGTAGCGGACCTCGTACGCCCGTTCGTCACCGATGTGATCGAGGTGCGCGCCGAGGGCGAAGGCGACCTCGCGCAGCTGTTCGACCTGACTTATTTCGGCGATTACGTGTCGCTGTGGATGTCGGCCCAAGCGGGGGTCGACCCCGGCCCAATCGAAGTGCTGATGTGGTTGAAAGCTCAGCTCGCGGGCCCCGGGGTGGCCAGCGGCGAGGGCGGCCTGTAGCCTGTAGAGCGAGGTCCCGGCGGGTCTGTGGTTGAAAGTCGAGGCCAGCCGCAGGCGAAACGACCCACGTAAGGCAACCTTTGGTTGCTGAGCATGGTGCGGCTTAGGAGTAAGCCCTGCCTATC
>DATJMJ010000067.1:0-4857 GCA_035508795.1 Acidimicrobiales bacterium | reverse complement strand
CGACCGGCGACCTTTGGCAAAGGCCGGGATGCGTCCCCCTCCACGTAGCTATTTACTGCGGGGAGAGAGGTTGTTCAAGGCACCCCCCTCACGCAGGAAGACCGGTATGCGTTCCAGCGGGGCGGGCGCCGTCACCCAGCCGGTGTCTTCCACCGCTTGGCCGGTCCAGGCGTCGAGCCACGTGACCCCGCCTGGAAGGTAGACCTCGCGAGCCCTCGCTCCCTCTGCCGTCACGGGGGCGACCAATATGTCCGGGCCGAACATGAACTGGTCGGTTATTTCCCATGCGGCCTTGTCGGCGGGGAACTCGAGGAACATGGCGCGCATCGGCGGCACCCCGGTTTTGCTCGCTGTCGCCATCTGCTCCATGACGTAAGGCCGGAGCCGCTCGCGCAGGTCGAGCTGTTCGCTGATGATGCGGTATGCCTCGTCCCCGAACGACCACACCTCGTTGGCGCCACCGGTTTGGCCAGACCCGACGAGCGGGCCGGGCTCACGGACCCCGTGAAGGCGGAACAACGGGCAAAAGACCCCGTACTGGAACCAGCGCACTATGAGCTCTCTGAAGTACGGCGTCGAGCCGTCGCCACCTTTGAAACCGCCGATGTCGGTCGTCCACCACGGGATCCCCGATATACCGATATTGAGGCCGGCCGGGATCTGGGCCGCCAGCGCCTCGAAGGTGGACTCGATGTCGCCCGACCACACTGCGGCGCCGTACCTTTGACTGCCGGCCCAGGCCGAACGGCAGAGCAGGATGCCTTCTTCTCCCTGGGAACGGAGGCCTTCTGTAAAACCGCGGGCGTGCTCGCGGGGGTAGACGCTCTGCACCTCGCTGCCGAGCCCGAGGTAAAGCAAATTGCTCTCGAGGTCCTCGGGCCGCATCTCGGGCTCGCAGGCGTCGAGCCAGAAAGCCTTGATGCCGTACCGCCGGTAACCCTGCGTGACCTTGTCCCATACATAACTGCGAGCTTCGGGGTTGGTTGCGTCGTAGAAGCTGACGAAAACCTGTCCCTGAGTCCCCTTGTCCCAGAACGGGAGGTGGAGCGGCAGGCCTCGCAATTTGCCCACGAGCAGGCCGCGCCGCGCCATTTCGGCGTAATTGGCCCCGTTTGGGTTGACGGTTGGCCAGATCGACACCATGAGCTCGACGCCCATGGCCCGCAGTTCGTCCACCATCGCTTGGGGGTCGGGCCACTCGGCCTCGTCGAACTTCCATTCTCCTTGACGGGTCCAGTGGAAATAGTCGGACACGATCACCGACAGCGGGAGGCCGCGGCGCTTGTGTTCCCGGGCGACCTCGAGGAGCTCCTCCTGCGTGCGGTACCTCAGCTTGCACTGCCAGAAACCTGAGGCCCACTCGGGGAGCATCGGCGAAAGGCCCGTCGCTTTGGCGTAATGGCCGACGATCTCAGCCGGCGTCGGGGCCGTCGTCACCCAATAGTCGACCTGGCGTGCGGCATCCGCAGACCATCGTGTGTGATTGGTGGCGAACTCGACGCCGCCGGTGCCGGGCATGTTCCACAAAAAGCCGTACCCCCGATTGGAAAGGGCGAAGGGGATGCAGACCTCGGTGTTGCGCTGGACCAGCTCGAGCGCTACTCCCTTCTGGTCGAGCAGGCCGTGTTGGTGCTGGCCTAATCCATAAATCCGTTCGCCTGCGATCGCGTCGAAGGTGATGTCGCAGCGGTGGAGGTCGCCTGGGCCGGACCTGTAGCGCCGCTGGGGAGGTGAGGTGAAATGGGGGACCTTTTCGCTGAGCAGCTCCTCCCCGTTGGAGCGGAGGAAGCGGACGAGAGGCGGGAATTCCAAGAACGAGCCATTGTTCCGGTCGGTAACCTCGACGACGAGGTCGCCGTTGCGCAGGATGGCCTGCCCGCCCGAGATTTCTACCTGGGCGCCGGTCGTCGGGCCCTCCTGAGTGCCGAGCGCGCTGCCCGGCGTTTCCGTGATGGGCCGGGCGAGTGCCGAGCGCACCCGGGCACTGTCGGGCCCCCAGGCTTCGACCTGGATTACCTCCTGGCCGTCGTAGACGGTAAAACCATTGTCGTTTTGCGCAAAACTGGTCACGTCGTTCGCCTCCTGGTTAGGCGGTCTTATTAGGATGGCTCTGCGCTTGCGGAGCGGTTGCCCGGGCGGTTGGCGCTTCGTTCCCCGGTCGCGCCCGTGGCCATTGCGGGAGCATCCCCGCCCTGACTGGTGGCCGGGGGCGCGGCAGCGAGCTCGCGCCCGTGCCCGCGCTCGCGCCCGTGCTCGTACTCGTGCTCGTGCTCGTGCTCGGGAGCGGGAGCGGGAGCGGGGACCCAAACTCGCATGGCCGGCAAAGAGCGGTTGGAACGGGCGAAATACGGTACGAAAGTTAGCTGCGCGACCTCTGGCGTCGCCTGCGAGCTCTCCGGGGCGGCCCCGTCGCCCAACCCGGCTTGGGCGCCCTCGGCTTCGCCCTCGCTCTCGAGCGCGGCCTCGTAGTCGAGGGAGCCCACCGGGGCGTCGCCGAGGCGATAGCCCGAGGCGAGGACAGCCACATTTACATAATCCTCGAGGCCCTCCGGGACATTTTGGGCGAGGCGGAGCGGCTTGGAGGTATCGAGCGCGACATCCTCTATCACAGCCTCGCCGTCCAGGTCCTCCGCCTCGAGGCAGTAGACGAGAGGGCCGCGCTGGACGGCACGGCACCCACGGATCGCATCGGCTCTCCAGTGGGGACGCAGCACACGGATGGGCATGTCGTCATCGATCCGGACGACGTCACCCGGGCTCCAGGGCCGGTCGATGGTCAGGTAGGGGCCGGTCAGGCTCTCGAGCGAGGTTCCGAGCGAGGTTTCGGGCGAGGTTTCGAGCGGTTGCCCGTTGAGCGTCGCCCGCTGGCGCCGGTTGCCCGCCCACTCGGGGCGGCGCACCGACAGTTGCCAGCTTGCAGCCGAATTGCAGCCGGTGACTTCGATCTCGGTCGTCCCCGCCCACGGGTGACCACTTTTTATACGGAGGTCCACAGCGATAGCCCCGCCGGCCGGGACCAGGGTGGACACTTTGCCGCTGAAGGGCATGTGAAGCTGCAACCCGGAACTGTCGCGTGTGACGAGGAACGCCTGCATGCTCGCCATGAGGCGCGCCAGGTTGGGAGGGCAGCAGGGGCACTCGTACCAGCGGAGCCGGTGCCCGGGGGAGTCCTCGTCGCCGGCGTCGTGGCCAGTACGGAGGTGGAGGGTGTTGGAATAGAAGAACTCGGTGCCGTTACGGGAGACCGCGCCGGCAATGGTGTTCCAGAAGACCTGCTCCATAGCCTCGGCGTAACGGGCCCGCCCGGTGGCCAGGAGGAGGCGCCAGTTCCAGTGGAAGCTCGCGATGGCGGCACAAGTCTCGGCGTACGCCCGGTCGCTCGGCAGTTCATAGGCGTCCCCGATCGACTCGTCGCGGTGCCTCGAACCGTGCGAGCCCGTCACGTAAGTCTTGGTCCTGTAAAGGTCTTCCCAGATGGCTTCGGACGCGGCGAGCAGGTGGTCGTCGTTGGTTTCGACTGCGACGTCGACGACTCCGGCCTGGAGGTAAAGCTCCCGCACGGCGTGGCCTGTCGCCACAGTCCGCTCGCGTACGGGTAAATGATGGAGGAAATACGAAAGGGGGAAGCGCCTGTCCCCCGGCACGCCCGCCGCCGGCAGCGGGACACCGGGCTGCCCGCGAAGCTCTATATATCGCTTGGCCAGCCGGAGCGCCCGGACGTCGCCTGAATAACGGTAATACTCGACAAGGGCCGTCTCGATCTCTGGGTGGCCACATACCCCCACGAGGCGACCATCGCCGTCCTCGAGCGAGAAGGTGGCGAGCAGGTGTTCCAGGAGCTTTTTGGCCACGGTCTGCAGGGCTGCGCCTCCTGTGCGGCCATCCGCAACTGCCGCCTGCAGGAGGTGGCCGGCGCAATAAAGCTCATGGCCCCAGCGCAAGTCTTTCCAAACCAGTTCGGGGTGCTGACCCTGGAACCATGTGTCGACATACCCGTCGTCGCGCTGGGCATGAGCTACCAGAAGGCTGCTCCGCTCGACAAATCCTTCGATTTCCGTCGAGAGGCCTCTAAAACTGTCCCAGGCGCACGCCTCCAGGGTCTTGTACACGTCGGAGTCGGAAAAATGCAGGCCATGGTGGGGTTCCTCGCCGGCATGGCCGCCCGCCACCTGCTCGAGGTTGCGGAGCGCGCCCGAGCGCGTGAGCTCGCCGATGCAATGGGGAATGGTGCTCGTGCTGTTGCGCAACTGCCAGTCACCGAGAACAGAGCCCTCTTCGAGCACGACTTCCCCGAGGCCGAGGGGGTGCAGGGTGGCCGTGGCAGAACTCGTCGGGCAAACGGGCCCGTGCGTCCCGGCTGGTTTGGAGGGACCGGCTCGCGCAGGTGCCGGCGCGTCAGAACGTTGCTCCATACCATCTGCCTCCTTTCGTCACCCAGGACCCTGAGCGCTGGGGGTCCTGGCTGTGCCCGGCCCTCTGGCTGTCTGGCTCTTGGCTGTCTGGCTCTTGGCTGTCTGGCTCTCTTGCGTCCCCGTGCGTCCTTGCTCGTCCCCGTGCGTCCCGTGCCTGGTCCCCCGTGCCTTCCCTTCCAGCGGGGAACGCTACCCCTTTCCAGCGGGGAAACGCTACCTCCGAGGTCTCAGGGGGTCAAGTCACACCGAGATCAATTTTGGGCGGGTTAGGCGATTTCGCAGCGCTTGCTCGCGCGGAAGCGCTTCCCCAAAGTTGGGGAGCGGGGCCATCACGGCAGGCATATGCTTTCAGTCGTGGAGGCGGTCAAGCCACCGACGCTTACCGAGGTCGCCCAGCTCGCCGGTGTGTCGCTCACAACGGCGTCGAAGGCGATGAACGGGCGCG
>DATJMJ010000066.1:0-17442 GCA_035508795.1 Acidimicrobiales bacterium | reverse complement strand
TGCGCCGCGACCACCGATTGGGCCGAAGCCTCCCGTGCTTTGCCTTGTGGATCATTGACATGACCTCTTCCCGCCTCGTCCCCGCAACTTTCCGCCTCGTCCCCGCAACGCACTGTTGGGAACTGGTGCTCAGTGTCGTCGCCCCTGCGGCCCCACTTTAATTTCGTCTCAAATCGGCCAAATCCGGCCTCAACTTCCCCCCAGACGACAACTTCAGTTTCCCTACCGCCCTCGGGCGAACCAATAGGTGCCGGGCTACCCGGAAAAGCCGGTAGGGGGCTCATCGTTGCAAAAGTCGGTAACGCTGCCGGCCGACGGCGCCACGCAAACTGCCCCGACGGCAGGCACGGGCGCCAACCTTCCGGGTGGGCCGGATGTCTAACTCACCCGAGCCGGCGACGGGGCGTAGGCTCGTGCCCGTCCGTACCCCAGGGGCAGCGGCGTCCGAGGGCTCCACCGGCCTCGCTCTCGGGACGCGCCGCCAGCAGGAGCAAAGGGCCGGTAGGTGCCTATGAGCCATGTAACAAACGAGATCGCCAGCCAGCCGGGTTGCTGGGCCGAGGCTATTGCCCTTGCAAAACGGGCGGGCGGTGCGCTCCCGGCGCCCGGGGAAAGGGTGGCCGTTGTGGGGTGCGGGACCTCCTACAACATGGCCGTCGCCTACGCCCGCTTGCGGGAGGACGCCGGGCAGGGCCTAACCGACGCAATGCCCGCGTCGGAAGTGCTCGAGCACCGAGCGTACGACCGTTACATTTTCATATCCCGCTCAGGCACGACTACCGAGGTCTACGACGCGCTGCGGCGGGTGCCCGAGGGGGCCCCGACCACGGCCATAGTGGGCGTCGCCGGCTCCCCTATCGCCGGGACGGCCAGTACCCGCCTTGTCCTCGACTTCGCGGCAGAACGCTCGGTGGTCCAGACACGTTTCGCGACGAGCTGCCTCGTCTTGCTGTCTGCCCACCTCGGCAACGACGTTCGCCAGCTGGCCGAGGACGGGCGCAAGGCCCTGGACGCGCCCGTGCCCGACGGAGCTCTCCAAGCCGACCATTTTGTTTTCCTGGCCCGGGGCTGGGCGGTCGGCCTGGCTCAAGAGGCCGCCCTCAAGTTGAAAGAGGCGGCTCTCGCGTCGACCGAGGCTTACCCGGCAATGGAGTTCCGCCACGGGCCAATAAGCGTTATCGACGGTCGGTCGCTCGTCTGGTCGTTGTCCGCGCCCCCACCCGGCCTCGCCGCCGAAATTTCCTCGACGGGCGCCAGGTTGGTGACGCCCGAGCTTGGCCCGCTGGCAGAGCTCGTCAAGGCACAGCGCCTGGCGGTCGAGCTCGCCGCCTCCCGTGGGCTCGACCCGGACCACCCGCGGCACCTGAGCTTCTCAGTGGTGCTCCGGCCCGGCCCATAGCTCGCGCGGTAACGAGATGAGACCGGGCGAGCTCGGGGGCCGGCCGCTGGCGGCGCTGGCCGGCCCTGGCCACATTGCCGGTGTCGACATCGGGGGGACCCTGACCAAGGGCGTGGCGGTCGCGCCCAGTGGGCAGGTGGTCCTGCGCATGCGGCGGCCGACGCCTGTTGCAGAGGGGCCAGACGCCGTGCTGCAAAATGCGCTCGGCCTCGTCGAGGAACTGCGCGACAAGGTGCGCCGTGAGGTCGGCGCAAAGCCCGGTGAGGATGTCGTTGCCGTCGGGCTCTCGTCGCCGGGCGTCGTCGACGAGGCCAAAGGAGCGGTCCGCTTGGCGGTCAACCTCGGCTGGCGCGACCTTGAAATTGCGCGGGTGGCGTCGGAAGCTCTCGGCCTGCCCGTCCGCTTCGGCCATGACGTGCGGCTCGGCGCGATGGCCGAGGGCGCTCTCGGAGCCGGTTCGGGAGCTCGCGACTTCTTGTTCCTGCCGATCGGGACGGGTATCGCAGCTGCCGTCGTGCTCGACGGGCGGGCGCGGCGAGGGTTTGACGGCCTCGCCGGCGAGATCGGTCACCTGGTGGTGAGCCCCGGCGGGCCGCAGTGCCGCTGCGGTGGCAAGGGTTGCCTCGAGATGCTCGCCTCTGCGTCGGCCCTCGCCCGTCGTTATCGAAACGAGATGGCGGGCGCCGGCATGGGCCCCGCGAGCCGGCCCTGGCCAGACGCTGCCGGCGTCCTCGCCCTGGCGCGGGGCGGCGACCGGGTAGCCGCCGGGATATGGGCCGACGCGATCGGCTACCTGGGCCGGGCGCTCGCAATGACCCAGAGCCTGCTCGACCTGGAGCTGGTCATAATCGGAGGCGGCCTCGCTAACGCAGGCGAGAGCCTGCTCGACGACATCGCCGCCGTCATTTCCCCCCTACTGCCTTTCCAGCACATCCCGCGTCTCGCCCTCGCCCAGCTCGGGGACGAAGCCGCCTGCCTCGGCGCTGCCATGCTCGCCCGGTCGGCCTGACCCTGAGGGGGACCGAACCCCAGTCCTCACCTACCAGGGCCCATCTCCTTAGGCTTTGGGCCATCCGGCCCTACAGGGCGCCTTGCGTGCTCGGTTTAGCTTTCCTCCGTGGAAAAAACGCATGCGCTGGCAAGTTCAAAAGGTTTACCTAACAACTCAGCAAAGGGCGGGCGGCACATAAGGCGCGCCTTGGGGACCGGCGCCGTCGCCGGGCTGGCGATGGGCATGGCGAGCCTGGCAACCTGGCTGGCCCCGGCAACGGCGACGGCCGCGACGGCGGCGGGGGGACCGGCACGGGCCGAGGCAGCTGTGCCGGCGGCGAAAGCCGTCCTCTTCAGCGGCCACTACGCGGGCAAGGCATCGCTCTTGATCAACAATGGGGCAGCCACGATCCCGTGGGTGACCGGCAAGGGCACGGCGTCCCTTGTCGGTAGCAGCACCGTCACGGGCAAGGGCACGGCTTCAGCCTCCGCACAATGCGACCCCTTCACTGGCACGGGATCCCTGAGCGGGTCAACCGGCAAGCTGGACCTGACCGTGGTCCGATCAAAGTCTTCGGGCTGCTCGAGCGGGCAAAGCGGCCCTGTAACAGTCAGTTTTAACGGCGTCGCCGTTGTCACTTCGGGTACCGGGGCGGCGAAGGGAGCCAAGGGGGATCTCAAGTTCAACGGCACCCTTGCTCTCGGCGGCACGAGCGGATCTCAAGTAGGGACTTACAAAGTGGCCCTCAGCGGGAAGCTGACGCTCTAGCAGGGGTCACCGGATAAAGCTCACGGGGCACCCCGGAGAACCGAGAGGAGAACAAGCATGAACAAGCTCATTACCAAGACAGTGCTTGCACTTGTCGCCACCACCGCCGGTGCGACGGCACTGGTCATTGCCGGTGCGGGTGCCGGAGCCGGCGCAGCCAGCCTGCACGCTGCGACCGGCACAACTACCACCACCACGCTCGGGCCCCCGGCTCAAGGAGCCGGCCGGCACGCCATTTTTATGTACGTCGACACCGTTGCCGGCGGCAACTACAAGCCTGTCTCGGACTGCACGATGACCAACCTGTTCCAGCCGGGCCAGACCGTCGTCTTCCGCATGGACGGAGTCAATGTCGCTGCCGGTGGGGTCAACCTCACGGCCGCAAATGTCGCCAGTGCCTGGATCACCATACCCGGGGTCAAGGCGCAGACGATGTCTTACGGGACTCACGGCAAGTTTTCCTACTGGACCACAGGCTGGGCGATCCCCACTAATTACCCTGTCGGTACCGTCAACTTCGTCGTCCACGTCATAACCAAGGCAATGCCGGCGACTGCGACCAGCAGCGCTGTGCCTGCCGAGAGCGGCACGTTCACTCAGGCCGGGCTCGCCCCGCCGTCGCAACTCACGATCGTCAAGGCATAACGACGCGCGCAAATAGCGCGCCGTCCATCTAAATGTTCCAAGAAGGGAGCACCCGCGGTGAAGCGCGTCATAAATAGGAAACTTGCGGCTGTCGTAGCCCTTGTGGTTTCGGGGGCCCTGCTCTCGAGCCCACCAGCCCTTGGCTCCGCCAGTGCCAGCGACGGGAGGGCGTCCTCGGGGACGGCGTCAACCGCGGGCTCACTTTCGGCACAAGCCCTCCAGGCCCCCGACATCCCGGGCGTCGCCCCGCTCCCGGGGCCTGTGGCCAAACCAGCCCAACCAAGCCAGGACATGGGTATCCTCGACGTCACACCCGACCAGGGCGTCGCCGGTACGCCGGTGACGATCTCGGGCAAGGGCCTCGCCGCCAACGCCGACGTGGAGCTCACCTGGTCAACTGCCAACGCCACGTGGCTCGTCCAAACGGCACCGGACACAGTCAACTACCTCGGCCGCACGGACACAGAGTTTGCCGTCGTGCTGGAATCGACGACCACAGATGCGAGCGGGGCATTCAGTGTTTCGCTGAAGGCGCCCTCTGATTTTGGTGGTATCCACGACATTTATGCCGTCATCAATGGCGTCGAGCAGGCCCACGGCGGCTTCATCCTCATGCGCAGCGTCACAGTAACGCCGACGAGCGGCCCGGTCGGCACGCCGATAACCATCACTTACTCAGGCCTCGGCGCGACCCTGTACACGGGTGGCGCCTCCCTGCTCTACGACAACCGCTATGTCGGCGAGCTGATGGCCAACTGGACCAGGGGCACCGCTCGCGTCGTCATCCGGGCCTCGGGTGCGCCCGGGCCGCACATCATCCAGATCGGCAACGCCATCAGCTACCTCTACCTGAACGTTGCGCAGTCCCCCATCCCCTACACCAACGGTGCAACGGTCACTTTCACGGTGACCAAGGACGATGGACCACCTCCGGTGTCGGTCGACTGGCCTGCCCAAGTTGACCCGACCGTGAGCGCCCGGACCACGTTGCAGAGCGCCGACCTTGCCGTTGGTAGCGAGGTAAGCGCGACCCTGGCCAACACGAGCGGCCCGGTCGATGGCAGTGTCGGGTTGCACGCCACGGGGTTCTCGCTCGGCGACCCCGTAGACCTCGTCTGGTCCACGGTCGTCGGCAACCGGGTCGACTGCAAAGGCACCTGCTGGACTTTTGCCTCCAACAACCTCGGGACCGTCAACCCGACCGCCGGCTCGCTCGACACTGACTTCACAGTCCCCGACGGCCTCGGCGGCTGGCACGTCGTCCAGCTCGTCCAAAACGGCAAGGTGGTGGCCCAGGTCCCCTACTACGTGAAGGAAAGTGTCGTCGGGCAAGGCGTATCGTCGACCGTCGTCAGAGAGGGAGCAGAGTTCACCATCCATCTGAAGGGAGTTGGATGGACCCAGCTCGACAACACCGTCGCGGTGGACTACGACAACAGCTACATCGGTTACGGCTGCGGTTTCAACTCCAACGGCGACGTCGTCCTGCACTTGCACGCCGCGGGCGGCCCGGGGACGCACCTGATCGACATCTACCCGATGCTCTACTCTTTGTCCCCTTCGTTCGCCAACACGCCGTACGGGATGGTCCCGGTATTGACTTACGCCCGTGACGAGCCGGCACTGGCGCTCGGTTACCAGCTGCCCGCCATCCGGTTGGCCATTACGGTTGTCAAATAACGGACCAAGTACGAGCTCGAGATCAAGCCTCGCCTCTCGCCGTAAGGGGCGAGGCTTGAACGCGTACGAGGTGCGCAACAGCTTCGGGCAGCCACCAGTTCCAGGGCCCGAAGAGGGTCATCAACCCTGGCATCAGCAAGCCCCGGACGACCAGCGCGTCCAGTAGGACGCCGATCGCCAGCCCGACCCCGAGCTCCTGCAAGCCGGCGACGTCGCCGAACGCCAACCCGCTGAGGGCGCCGACCATTATGAGCGCCGCCACCGTGACAACACGGCCCGTACGCTCGAGCCCCTCGACGATGGCGGCCCGGCTGCCCGTGCCGTTGTCCCAGGCTTCCCTCATCCGCGACACGAAGAAGACCTGGTAGTCCATGGACAACCCGAAAAGCATCGCAAATAGGAACACGGGTACCCAACCCTCTACCTGGCCGACGTGATAGAGGCCGACGGGCGGTGCCGCCCCAAAGTGGAAGACCACCACGACCACCCCGTACGAGGCGGTGGTGGAAACGCCATCGAGGAACACAGCGACCAACGGGAGCAGGACGGAACGGAACGCCCGCAGGAGCATGAGGTAAGCGACCAAGGCGATAATGGGTACGAGCCATATGAAATGGCCGTACACGGTGGCGAGGAAGTCAGCACCCTGTGCCGGCGCCCCTCCCACGTAAACCCGGCTCGCCGGGGGGAACCTCGCCTCGGGTACAAGGCGCGACCGCACGAGCCGGACCAATTGTTGAGAAGCTGGGCCGCCAAACTCGTCGCGTTCGACTACGACGGTGCGCCGGTAACGACCGGAACTGTCGACGTACGGCGGGCGCGTCCCGATCGCGACCACGTAAACATCTGCCTGCCGGAGCAGTTCGTCGGCCAGGCGCAGGGTGGCCGCGTCGTTGGCGGAGGAGATCGCGCCGCCTCGCGCCCCGCTGTCGAGCACGATTTCCATAGGCGTCGCCACACCAGGCCCGGCCCTTGCCCGGAGGATCTCGAGGCCCTGTGCCGACTGCATAGTTTTAGGTACCGCCGTGAGCGAAGCCGGCGTCAGCTGCAACCACGCCACTGGCACGGCTGCAAGCGCGAGAAGTGCCCCGGAGCCCGCAACCGCTGCCAAAGGCCGGCGCGTGACCGCCACGGCCGTCTCCCGCCACCACCCCACCGGACGCCGGCGGCGGTCCTTGGCGGGCGTGCTTCCGGGGCGCAACCGCGACAAGCCGCGCAGGCCGAGGACGGACAGGAGCGCGGGCTGCAAAGTAAAGGCGGCCAGCACCGACACCAGGGGCACGAGCAACCCGGCCAAGCCGAGCGACCTCATGAAAGGCACGGGGATGGCAAGCAACAGTGCCAGCCCGACAGCCACTACCAGGCCTGACACAGCGACGGTGCGACCGGCGGTCGACATCGTGCGGACGACAGCCTCATCGAGGCCAACCTCGGCGCGGCCCATCTCCTGGCGGGCACGATGCACGATCAGGAGCGAGTAATCGACTGCAAGCCCGAGCCCTATGAGCTCGACAACGTTGGGCACGTAGAGGACCATCAAAAACATGTGCGCAAGAGCGAAGACGAGCGCGAGCGTTGCGCTCGTCGTACAAAGGGCGACGACGAAAGGGACGAGTACCGCGGCCGAAACACCCAACGCCAGCAGCAGCATCACTAGCGCGCAGCCGATCGCCGCCAACTCCCCCAAGTGAAGGTCATGAGACAGGACGGGCGTAATGTCGTACTGCAAGGCGGGTGCGCCGGTGACGTACGCGCCGGCGAGGCCGTCCGCCTTCAGCTCGCGCCGTAGCTCCGGCGTAAACCTCGCCGCCTGAGCCAGGTCAAGGGAACTGTTTATGTCGCCGTAAACGATGCCGGCGCCTTTCTGCAACGGAGATGCCTCCCCGCCCGGCAACGTGCGGGCTGCGGCGGCAAAGCGCCTGTCCAATTCGGCGAGCCCGTTCCCCCGGTCCCCACCGAAGGGCAGCACCACGGTGAACGTGCCTTCGACGTCCCCGCCGAAGTGCTCCCCCAGTAGCACGTCGGCCTGCTGGGAGGCGGTGCCCGGTACTGCCAGAGAAGTCGACAGCAACGCGGGCAGGCGAGCCGAGCAAAGTGCACCCGTGCCGACCGCGACTGCCCACAAGACGATGACGAGCCAGCGCCGCCGTACCATTGCTCGGCACCAGCGCTCGAGCATGGCGCGAGTGTAGCGACGCCGCGCCGGCGCCGTCCGCAAGGCGCGCCGTGCTTGGCGCTGCCGCACCCCGGCTGCTGGCACGCTTCTAAGATGCCGGGGTGGCCAGAGACATCGAGCAACGGGTGAGAAGGATCTGCCTGGCCTTGCCCGGCGTCAGCGAGCGTCTGAGCCACGGGGCTCCGGCGTTCTTCGCCAAAGGACAATTCCTTCAGCTGTGGACCGATGGGCACCACGACAACCTGTTCCCGCACCTCTGGTGCGCCGCGCCTCCCGGAGCCCAGGCTGAGCTGATCGCAAGCGGGGACGGCAAGTATTTCAAGCCTCCCTACGTCGGCGGTCGGGGCTGGGTCGGGTTCCGCCTCGACCGCCCGATCGATTGGGGCGAGGTCGAGACCCTATGCGAGGACGCCTACAGGGTGGTCGCCCCGAAGCGGCTCCTCGACGAGCTCGACGCGGGGCAGGGGGCCGGGCAGGGAGCGGGGCAGGGCTCCGAGCAGGGCTCGAAGCAGGGGGCCGGGCAGGGCTCGAAGCAGGGGGCCGGGCAGGGCCCCGAGCAGGGGGCCACGGGGCGCTCGGGGCGGGGCAGCGGGGCCGTGGAGCGCACCGGGCAGGCCGCCGCACAGGGTTCCGCGCAGGGCTCCTCGCAGGGTGCAGCGCAGAGCGCCGGTCCGGGCACCAAGCAAAGCTCGGGGCGGGGCGCAAAGGGGGCGGCGGTGCCCCCTGCCTCAAAAGGCCCAAAGGAGAAGCCCGCCTCGCGGCAAATAGATGACATAATCCAAAAGCATGGCGACTGGCGAGGCGAAAAGTTGGCCCGTCTGCGCGCCATAATCACCGAAGCCGACCCCGAGATGGTCGAGGAAGTGAAGTGGAAGAAGCCTTCCAGGCCCGAAGGAGTCCCCGTCTGGTCACATCAGCAAATTGTTTGCGTCTGCGATGTGCTCAAGAACGCCGTGAGGCTTACCTTCCCCAAGGGCGCTCAGGTCGTCGGGGCAAAGAGCCTTTTCAACACACGGCTCGACAGCAAGACTGTTCGCGCCATCGACTTCTACGAGGATGAAAGCGTCGACAAGAGGGCACTTGTGGCGCTGGTCGTCGAAGCGGTAAAGCTCAACAAGTAGAGGGATATCCCAGCCCGGACGCCCGAGCCCGGACACTCGAGCCCGCACGCCCGAGCCCGCACGCCCGGGCCCGGATGCCCGGATGCCCGTGGCGAGGCCGGAGCCCGACTGGCGCCCCGCCTTCACGCCCCCGTTTTTTCCTCACTCTGGTCGCGCTCCGACGAGGCGGGCGCGCTCCGAGTGGAAAAATCGTGACGAGGCGCGACCAGAGTTTCGAAGCGCGACCAGAGTTTCGAGGCGCGACCAGAGCGCTATCCAACTGACCTGTGCGCTCGCGCAGAGGCGGTTCGGCCACTGGCCAGAGCTGAAATCGCACCGGACGCTACACGGGTGCGCTACTCCGCGGCACGCTCCCGCGCGGGGGCGAAGGACCAAGTGCCCGCGGGCGCCTCCTCGGGCCATGCGGGCGAGCCATCCTCGGTTGGGCGCCCCTGGGAGCCGCCCCGCAAGGCATGCTCGAGTTGCGCCGGCGCCACGGCAGCGTCATCTTCCCAACGCCGCCGCAGTTCGAGGACCAAAACAGCCATTTTGTACCCCTTGTCTTTGAAGATGCCCGTAGGCGAGCCGGGTGGACCCTACCCTCGTGCACACCTCCCCAAGCCGGCGGCACTCAACTTTCGTTTGTCCTGTTCAGCGCTAGCACCTTGTTATCGGCAATCGCCTCTAATCCCTTTAGCACCAACCATGGAACGGCTCCCTGCCGCCCCGGGTACCCCCGCCGGCAGGCGCTCACCGCAGGTCACACAGTCAGGCGTTCAGAGAAGCTCCACGCGCAAGGCCGCCACGACGGCGGGTTCGGTGACGATCTCGATCTCCACGATCGCGTCGCCAACAAAGTGGAAGGCGAACACAGCCCGAGGTCGCCCGCCCGGGGCCCACACAGCGCCTGGCATCTCTTCTATGAGGGCCACCCGTGCGGCAGTAGCTCGGCCGACCAGGGACGTGGCCACTGCCCTGGCGCCTCTCAATTCGGGGACCAGGTCCGGTGCCCCCCGCGCAGTGGAGGCAGCCATGTCGACTGCAGCACGGTCCGCCCGGAGGACCGCATCGGGGTCGAGCAGGTTGACGAGTGCCTCGAAGTCACCCCGGCGCGACGCAGCCAGGAACGCTTCCACGATCTCCTGCTGGCGTCGGCGGTCCTCGGGACGGGCCCCCTCGCTGCTCTGAACGCGCCGCCGCCCTCTACTCGCGAGCTGGCGCGCCGCCGCCGGGGAACGCCCCACGATGGGAGCGATGTCGTCGAAGGGCACCGCGAACAGGTCGTGGAGCACGAAGGCGAGGCGCTCGGAGGGGGACATGGTGTCGAGCACGAGCAGCAGAGCGGGGCCGATGGCGTCGGCGAGCACCGCCTCGTCGTCGGGAGCCAGGGCCGTCGCGGCGGGCTCGTCCGCCCCCAGAGGCTCCTCTCGGTGGGCACGACGTGAACGAAGAATGCCCAGGCAAACCCTTGCCGCCACGGTTGTCAGCCAGCCGCCGAGGTTGTCGATGTCCTGCGCGCTCGACCCGTTGAGGCGGGCCCAGGTCTCCTGCACGGCGTCCTCGGCCTCTACAAGCGACCCGAGCATCCGGTACGCGAGCGATTGGAGCCGCGGCCTGTTGGCTTCGAACTGGCTGACAAGATCGTGTTCGATCAGACGATCTTGGCAGGCAAAGCGTTGCTAGCGGGCCGGACCGGAGGCGTCGTGGCTCGCCCCGAGGAGCGGCGAGGCCATGCTGTCACAGATCCTCGGCCTGGCGCGTCATATGAGGGCAACAGTAAAAAAGGCACACTCCCGGCCGACCTGGCCGACGAAACCAAAGGAGCGACCGTGGCTGGTTCTTCAACCGAGGGGATCAAGATCGTGCTGCACCCCGTGTCCGACATGGCGAAGTCGAAAGCGGTGTACACCGCTCTGCTCGGAGCCCCGCCACAGGCCGACTCGTCTTACTACGTCGGCTACGACGCGGCAGGCCAGCACATCGGGCTCGTGCCCGGGGGCGGGCCGCAGGCTATGGCCTCGCCGGTGGCCTACTGGAGCGTCCAGGACATCGAGGCCAAGCTGGCCGAGGTTACGGCCGCGGGCGCAACCGTGAAAGACGCGCCGCGCGACGTCGGCAATGGCCGGCTGGTGGCGACCTTCACCGACCCCGATGGCAACGTCCTCGGGCTGGTCCAGGACAGCTGAAACCCGCCCTCGGCGCCTCGGCCCCTCGCCGCCTCGGCCGGGCCAAGGGGCACTGGCACTGCACGCACCACCACCCGCTTCAGGCACTGCGCTGAGGGCTCATTTCGCCTTGCCCACCGCTCGGACGGCTTCGGCGACCGAAGGAAAGAGGCGGTCGGCGCCTACCTCGTCGAGGAGCGCGCCATGCTTCAGGTCGTGGTGGACGAGGTGCGAGGCGCGGGCGATCGCGAGCGAGATCCCGCGCCCGCCGAGGCGTTTGGTCAACCCCCGTAGGGCACGGATCCCCGTGTAGTCGATGTCAGATATTGCGTCAGCGTCGATCACGAAAGCAGTCACGGGGCCATGCGCCTCGTCGACGAACTGGAGAGCTCGTTCCACGACATATTTCGCGTTGCCGTACCAGATGGGCGCGTACACCAGGTAGACGAGTACCCCCGGCACCTGTTCTGTGACCGACCCGACGTCGACGGGGATCCAGTGGTCCGTCCCTACCTCTCGACCAAGGAGGGTGTCGCGGGGCCGCGCAGTCTGGCGTGTCCGCGAGGCCAGCGACAACAACATTGCGACGACAACGCCCTGCTCAATGCCTACAAAAGCGACGACGACGAGCGCCACGAGCGCAAGCGCGAGCTCGAGGCGGTCGAAACGGGCGATGGACCGGAGCTCGCCCGCCTGAAAGAGCCGTGTCGCCACGTAGATGAGCGTGGCCCCGAGCGCCGCCTCAGGGAGGCTGGAAAGAGACGAGGTCGCCCACAGCGCGATCGGCAGCACGATGGCCGCTGCAGCGAGGTTGGCGAGCTGGGAGCGTGCCCCCGTCGCGGCTGTTATCGCTGTGTTGGGGGGGCTCGCGTCGACGGCGAAGCTCCCTAAAAGAGCGGCACCGACGCTCCCGACGCCGATCGCCAAAAGGTCCCGGTCGAGCGCGCCCGGTGGCACGATGTCGGCGCCCAGCTCGTCCCTTGTCGCTGCGGTTTGGGCGATGCACAAGAAAACGATCGTGAGGGCCGGTGCGACCAGGTCACGGAGCTGGCTGATCGCCGGGTGAGCCGACGCGAGATGGGGCCAACCCTGGGTCACCGTACCGAGCACGGCGACCCCGTCGTGGACGTCCAAGCCGCACGCTTTTACGAGCACGGTCGACCCGATCACCGCGATGAGCGCTCCGGGGAGGCGGCGGTCGAGACGCCGCCCACCCGCAATGATGATGAGGGCCCCTAGGGCGATGCCCACGGCCCACCCGTTGGCGTGCGCCAGGTCATCGAATACCCCTCGGAGGCGGTCGACTGTCGTCGTGCCACGTGGAGGGAGGCCGAGCACGACCGGTAGCTCGCGGACGACGATCTCGATCGCTATCCCTGCCAGCACTCCGGTCACCACCGGTTGGGAGAGGAACTCGGAGATCCAGCCGAGGCGCAGCGCACCGGCGACCACCAAGAGCCCTCCGACCAGCAGCGAGAGCAGCAACATGGCGCTCGCAAAGCGGGCGCTGCCCACAGCACCTATAGACGCGGCAGCACTCGCGAGCACGGGCGCTATCGTCGAGTCGGCTCCGACGGCGAAACTTGTCCCGGTCCCAAGCGCGCCATAGACAAGCGTCGCCACGACGAAGGCGAACAAACCCGTCGTTGCAGGCATCCCGGCGAGGCGCGCCGTCGCAAGCTGGGAAGGGAGGGCAACAGCGACCAAGGCGAGCGCTGCGAAGAGGTCAGCACCGATAAAGCTCGCCTGGTAACGCCGCAACGTCGGTGGGACGAGCCAGCCGGGCATCCCGCCAGTATTGCCCTTCGGTTAGCGGTTGTTGCCGAGCCGCCAACGGGCCGTCGTCGCAGAGGGGAGACACCCCCGCCAGGTCTTGGACATCCGACCAGGGTCACGAACGGCAACGACAAATGTGAGCCGGCAGTCCCATCGTGCCCTCCGCCAACCGGCTCACGAGGCCCACGCGGAGCCGGCCAGAGGTGGCTACGGTAGGCTCATGCCCAAGAAGAGCGAACAACGGCGGCACAAGCGGCGACAGCAGCACCAGTCCGCTCAAACTGCCCGGCGCCAGCAAAAACGCCGGGCCATCGACGAGCGGGTCGATTCGGTGGTCGCTTCGCTCGCTCAGTTGGCAAAGTTAGGTGCTGCCGGGGACGTGCCGCCCGCCGAATTTACAGAAGCGCTGTTGGAACTTTTCGCCGAAGACGAACTGGCGCGCAGGGTGTTTACCGAGGAAGAGTACGCGACTGCCTTGGCAGCAGAGGTGGTCCAAGCCGGTAGCGCCGAGCGCGCAGTGCTGCTGGCCCGAGACCTCGAGGACCGGTTGGCCGGCGAGCCGGACTTGGCCTGGGTTGCCCTGGCACTGGCAGATCAAGCCGACGACCAGGCAACCGGCGTTCGGTTGGCAGAAAAAGCGTTGGCCGAGCTCGGCAATCGTGCCGAGGGACCCGGTAGCGCCGAGTTACGGATGGCCGCAGATCTCGCCTACCGCTACGCCGAACAAGCACGGCTCGGTGACGCTCTCGTCCTGCTGGAGCACTGGTGCACTCGACATCCCGAGGTCGACGACCTGCAGCGGCTGCGCGCAATGGTGATGGCGCGAGCGGTCGAAGAGCCCGGGCAGCCAGAGCACATGATGTTTTTCGGAGGCCAAATGGCTCCCGATCAGGCTGCCTTGGTCGATGAAGTGCTTGCCCGTTTTGGCGATCGCTCGGAGCTCTACCAGCTGCGCGACGCGGTGGAGGCGTTTATCGCGGCCGACCCAGAACTCGCCGCCCTACGGGAGGAGCAGGCTCAAGAATTTATCAGCCAAATACGCGAGACGAGCAGCGCAGGCCCTTTCGACGAGGTCGAGCTGTCTGCACTGGCTCTTGCATACGAGCGGTTCTGGCTCGACAGCCGCGACCAAGATGGCTCCGCAGAAGACAACTCCGTCCTCGAATCCTTTGCCGCCAGTAGCGGCATAGCGCCCGACCTGGCGCAGGCGGCCTCGGACTGGGAGAGGTACGTGCAATATGGCCTTTGGCTCGCCGATTGGCAAGAGGCGAGCGACGACGCCCGGGGAACTTGGCTCACGGATATCTTGACGAGGCGCATGTTTTACGTCTCGCTGCCGGCCGAGCAGGTCGAAAACGTAGCTCGTTGGACTGTCCTGGCGGGCGCTATCGCCCCGGTCAAAGGAGTGTGGCGGACAGGGCAGACCCTCTTCGCGCTCGGGCCGGGGCTGGCAGACGAAGCCACCGAGAAAGTACTTTCGATCACGGAAGGATTGCTCGTCGAGCTCGCACGCGAGCAAGGCATCAAGCCGCCCCGGTCGGCACTTCAACCTCGTAGCAACACCCGCCCGCACGGCGTCCTGAGCGAACTGTTTGACCCAATGGAAGCTACTGAGGCCGATATCACGAGCAAAGTCCTCGCAAACAGCCTTCCCAACCTTATCGGCATGGTGGAGGCTGACCGCAGGCGGGTACCGGAAGTGCGGAACACCGACGGCGAGGAGATAAAGCTCATCAGTGCTTCCTTCCCCGTAAAGGACCCCGGGCTCTTACGTCGAAGGCTGGCGGCCGATATCGACTTCGAGGACAGTTCAAACGAGGCGGGGGCGCCACCTGCCGATAGCCAGGTCACGTGGTTTGGGCGGCCTATGACGGCCGACGAATCTGCTGCAGCACTTGGGCAATTCGCGGCCGAAAGCAGGCGCCGAGGCCTCGGCCCCGTAAAAGCGAGCGACCGGGTACAACGTTGGGTGAGAGGCAGCCTTTATTTTGAGACCGGGCAAGTGCGCGTCGAAGTAAATTCGTGGCCTCGCTTCGAAGCATTATCGGCAAAATTACGGGCAATGGGGGCCGGGCGACCCGTTATTTCACGGATGGTCGAGCCATCGATGGACCTCGCCTGGGAAGGAGGCCGCCTTTTGACGGGGCGTTCCAACGGCCCTGAAGCGGACGCGGCCTGGGAGGAGCACTGGGTTACAGAAAAGGTCCCCGCGCTCGAGGGTGCCACGCCCACGGCCGCGGCCAAGGATCCCCGGCAAGTGGTCTTGCTCGAAAAGCTTCTCCGTCAATTCGAGCACGATGCCGACCTGGTGAAGCGGTCCGGTGGCAGCCCGATGGACTTCGAGCCTTTGCGGGCCAGGCTCGGCATGGAGGACGGTGTACCGGTGACGCTCGGCGACTGACCGCTGGCGTGGCCGCTCAGTCGCCGGTGAAGCGTCCGACAAGGGCGGTAGCCCGAGCGGGGCACCTGGTTGGAAAGGAGTAGTACCGATGTCATCGAATAGCTCCCTGCGAAGGCTGACCCTCCGGCCGGTGGCCGGTGCCCTGGCGTTGTCACTCGTGCTTGTGGGAACCTCCGCGGCCGCATCACCGCGCCCCCGACCGGGCGAGGCAGCACCCGAGGCGGCAGCACCCCAAACGGCAGCACCCGAGGCGGCGTTCCCCCAAGCGGCAGCGCCCCAAGCGGCAGCACCCCGAACGTCGGCAAAGAACCTCAAGCTCACTGCACCCGTCGTCGTGGCGCTGGTGGACGCGGACGCCGCTTTCAAACGCCTCCCACCCAACGACTTCGTCGGCTTGCGCGATGCCTACTACGCCTATGACTCCGCCAGCTCGGCTTACTGGGCCGCCGCAGAAGTCGTCCCTTCTCCGAGCGCGTACCAGGCCGAAGTGTCCTCCCAGGACGACGGTGGGTACACGGTCTTCCACCAAGTCCCCCACGCCGCCTGGGTGGCGACCGACGACGGGCTGGCCGGTGCAATGGGGACCACCTGCGCGGCGTACCACGTGAGCGTCCCAGCCCCGGTACTGGCCGTCTGGCATTGGGCTGCGGGAAGGTGCACACCGCCGCCCAACTTCGGCACAGGCCCCCTCCTGCTCACCTATTTCGCCCAAGCGAGCGAGCAATGGTCCGCCGGCGCCACCGCCATCTCGGCCGGCCAGGCAGGCCACTGGTTGGCGGCAGCCCGGGACCTCAGGGCCGCGGTGGCGGCCAAAGCCGAGGGCACCAACGGGTATCCCACCGCGGCGGGCCAGCTGGTAAGCCTGTCGAAATTACCCGATGCCATGCAAACCCCAGCCCAGTCAAGACAAGCCGGTGCCCTTACAGAGGCGCTCAATTCGTTTTTCGGGACCAACGGTTTGTACGGCTACAGCGCGCCGTCCCTCACCCCAAAGGCATTCGCCGCCACCCTCCAGGAGGAGGCAAACCTGGGGACGCTCGACGTCGTCCCGGACCCTCGCCTGGGGAAGATGCCCGCGAGTTTCCCTGAAGCAGCCGTCACCTGCCCCGTGCTCACGGGCGTAACAGCTGGGTCCGTTTTTGGCTGCAAAGTGGCGGCTTTTGAGGCTTATTACATGGTCGGGACGGTGACCGCGGCCGAGGCCACCACCTACCTCGGCTATATCGTGGGCGGCCGCCCGGTCTTCGATTGCAAACTGGACGGCCTGAGCGCGTCCGAACAGCTAGCGGCGCAAAAGATGGGCGGTGGTTGCCAAACTTGAGGAGCGGGTCACCTCGAGCTCACTCGGGGGCTCAAGGGCTCAGGGGCTCGGGGCTCGGGGCTCGGGGCGCTCCCTAAGCGAAATAGTGGCCCTCCTTCACGTCCTGCACCCAGCCGGGATGGACCGGCTCCCACCCGAGCAGCTCACAAGTGCGGGCATTTGAGGTGGGGTTGTCCAGTTGGGCGAAGCGGGCGAGGAAGCCGAGGTGGTCTGGCGCCTCCTCGGCGGTCACGCTGACGGCGGGCACGCCAAGCTCGGAGGCGATCGTCTCGGCCAGCGTCTTGAAGGGGATGCCCGCGTCACCGACACCGTGCAGGCGCGACCCGGCCGGCGCTTTTTCCAACGCCAGGCGGTAGAGGACGGCGATGTCACGCGTGTGAGCGGCCGGCCAGCGGTTGGCGCCGTCGCCGATGTAAGCCGCGCTCGCGTGCTGGCGGGCGAAGCCGATCAGCGACGACGTGAAGCCGTGGTGGTCGAGGTCGCTGTGCACCAGCGGGGCGAGGCGGACCAAGGAGGACCGCACCCCGAGCCCGGCGAGGGCCACGACGGCGTTTTCACTTTCTACCCGCGGGCCCGACTCCACCACGTCGGTTTCGGTGCCCTCACGGCCGGCGATCCCTCCCCTGGCGAGCATGAGAGTGCCGCCGGTGCTGACGAAGGGCTTCCCGCTGCCGGCCAGAGCCAGGCCGATCGCATTGACCGCGGCGAGGTCTGCGCTGACGGCGGCCACAAAATCGCCGGTCCGGACCGCCTCGTGCTTGAAGGCAAGGTGGACGACGCCGTCCGACTCGGCGGCCGCGGTCTTGATCACGTCGAGGTCGTCGAGGTCGCCCCGACGGACCTCGGCGCCGAGCTTGGCGACCGCCGCAGCCGCCTCGTCTGAGCGCGCCAGCCCGAGGACCTCGTGACCGCTGGCCACAAGCTCGGGGATGAGAGCAGAGGCGATGTGGCCTGAGGCACCGGTAACGAAAACACGCATTGGAGAACCTCCAGTTCGTAGGGGGGATGTCACTTGGTGAC
>DATJMJ010000065.1:0-4207 GCA_035508795.1 Acidimicrobiales bacterium | reverse complement strand
TCGACGCTCCGCTCGTCCAGTTCGGGGACATCCACTCCCCCTATTCGCCTTACCCGGGCACTCTCCCGCTCCCCGAGCCCGAGCCGGGGACGATCTATTCATGGGCGCTCAACAATATTTGGGACACCAATTTCCCGACCGAGCAGGGCGGCGAGATGAGCTTCCGCTACTCCATCACCTCGTCGGCGTCGCTCTCAGCCGCCGAGCTCGGTGCCCGGCTTGGCGACGAGGTGAGCACTCCCCTGGTGGCGGCCCTAATACCGTCCGCTCCTTCGGGCAAAGAGCTCCCCGCTTCGGGGTCGATCTGCTCCGTCGACAGGGGAGAGGTGCGCCTTGTCCAGGCGACGCCGTCGAGGGACGGTAGGCAACTGTTGCTCTGGCTCAACAACCAGGCCGACGCAGAGGTCTCGGCCCGGGTGCACTGCCCGGACCTCGAGTTCGCCACAGCGCGGGCCGGGACGGTCTTCGAGGACGCGCAAACCGAACTGCCGGTGGAGGGCCGGGCCGTCACCGTCACCTTCAAGGCGGGGGAGACGAGAGCGCTTGCCCTCGGGGGACGGCTGGTATTTTCGCCGTCATCGGTTTCGTAAAGGGGTGGGTGGACTGAGCCAATGACGATGCGGATAGCAGTGGGCCAGGCGGCACGCGCCACGGACGAGTACCTGGCTTTTGCCCGCCAGCTTGGAGTTCGGGGCGTGCAGTTCAATACTCCGGACCTGCCGGGCGAGCAACGCTGGGAGCTCGCCGACCTGCTCGCCCTGACCGAGCGCGTCGAGTCGTACGGCCTGACGCTCGAAGCCATCGAGAACGTGCCCAACCATTTCTACGAGAATTGCATGTTCGGGTTGCCGGGCAGGGACGCCGAGATCGACAACGTCGCCCAAACCGTGAGAAATATCGGCCGGGCCGGTGTCGGCACGCTCGGGTTCAACTGGATGCCTACGTCCGTGTGGCGCACCGACCTGTCGCCGGCCGGCCGGGGAGGGGCGGTCGTCTCGGCGTTCGACCTGGCCGTCGCTCTGGACGAGGCAAAGGCCGGCGACCTTCTCATCGCTCGGCGTGACCGGCGAGTCGAGGACCAAAAGGATTCGTGGTCTCGCGGGGCGCTGTTCGATGTGCCCGTACAGCTGGACGACGAGCAAATGTGGTCCAATTTCGATTACTTCGTGAGCGCCCTCGCCCCGGTCGCCGAGGAGGCAGGCGTCGTGCTCGCGCTCCACCCCGACGACCCGCCCGTCGGCTCGCTCGGCGGAGTGGCGCGGATCTTCCGGTCGGTCGGCGCACTGAAGAGAGCTGCCGACCGCTTCCCCGGCCCAGGTTTTGGGATCGAGCTCTGCCTCGGGACGGTCTCCGAGATGGGGGGGGAGGAAGCCGTCCTCGAGTCCGTGCGCTACCTCGCCCCTCGGGGCAAGATCGCCTATGTCCACCTCCGGGACGTGAAGGGGACCGTGCCGTCGTTCGTCGAGTGCTTCCTCGGCGAGGGTAATTACCGCCCGGCGCTCGTGATCAAGGAGCTGCACCGCTACGGTTACGACGGCTTCATCCTCGACGACCACACCCCCGCCATGGTCGGGGATTCGTCCTACGGGCACCGCGGGCGGGCTTTCGCGCTCGGTTACATCCAGGGTCTCATAGAGATGCTGGAGTTCGACGAAGAGACTGCCGGTTCACATGACAGGTGAGCGACGCTTCGACGGAAAGGCAGCCATCGTCACCGGCGCGGGCATGGGTATAGGGGCCGCCGTGTCTGAAGCCCTCGCTGCCGAGGGCGCGTTCGTCACTTTGTTTGACCGCGACGCCAGGGCGGCAACGAGCGTCGCCGAGAGGATAAGGGCCTCGGGAGGCGAGGTGATCGTCGTCGAAGGGAGCGTCGCTTCTGCTGCCGACGCTCAGCATGCCGTCCGGGCGTGCGTCGAGCACTTCGGCTCCGTCGACCACCTGGTCAACAACGCCGGTCTGATGATGTACGGGGAGCTGCCCGAGTTTTCCGAGAAGGACTGGGACACCTTGATGGGCGTCAACCTGAAGGGCCAGTTCCTCATGGTCAAGTACGCCATCCCGGCGATGCGAGAGCGGGGCGGCGGCTCGATCGTCAACATCGCCTCCGTGCAGGCGCTGGCGAGCCAGCGCAGGGTGGCGGCCTATGCCGCTTCCAAGGCCGGGATCGTCTCGCTCACCCGGTCAGTCGCCCTCGACCACGCCCACGAAGCGATCCGCGTCAACTGCGTGCTGCCCGGTTCCGTGCGCACGCCCATGCTCGAGAGCGCCGCCAGGCTCCTGCCCGGAGACCCCGAGGAGATCATTGCCGGCTGGGGCCGCCAGCACCCGAGGGGCACAGTGAGCATGCCGGAAGAGATCGCACGCATCGTCCTGTTTTTATTGAGCGACGAGGCGAGCGCGATGACCGGTGCGGTTTGCACCGCCGATGGAGGCCTTTCGGCCCAACTGGCGCTGTGAGCGAGCCGGGAGCCGCTCTGGCGTTCGAGGTGTTCGCAGAGGGCCTCGACCACCCCGAGGGAGTCGCCTGGGGCCCTGACGGGTACGTGTACGCCGGCGGGGAGGCGGGCCAGATCTACCGTATCAGCCTCACCGGCGAGGTCGAACAGTTCGCCAGTACGGGCGGGTTCATCCTTGGGGTCTGCCTGGACGGCGACGCCAACGTCTATGCGTGCGACTCGGGCCGGGGGGCGATCATGCGCATCTCCCCGGAGGGGGAGGTAGAGGCCTACTTCGAGGGTAATGACGGCCGGCGTTTGGTAGGCCCCAACTATGCAGTGTTCGACCGGGAAGGCAACCTCTATTTCTCCGAGTCGGGCGGTTTCCACGAAGACAACGGGCGTATTTGGGTCGTCCGTCCTGGCGGGCGGGGCGAGGTCCTGAGAGACGATCTCTCCGCATTTCCCAATGGGCTCGCTCTAAGCCCGGACGAGCATTACCTCTACGTGGTCCTCTCCACCCTTCCGGGGATAGCGCGGGTGCCACTTGGCGGTGGGGCGGCGGAGACGATTGCCCTCCTCGAGCGCAAGGTCCCCGACGGGATCGCGTTCGACGCGGCCGGCGCCCTCTACATTTCCTGTTACACCCCGGACGAGATCTTCAGGCTCGGGCCAGGCGGTGGCGACCCTGTTCTCGTGGCCGAGGACTGGGAGAGGACGGTGCTCGCAGCACCGACAAACGTTGCGTTTTGCGGGGCCGGGCTCGGCACGCTCGTGGCCGCCAACCTGGGCCGGTGGCACCTGAGCAAAGCAGAGGCGCCCGTTGCCGGGGCGCCGTGCAACTACCCCAAAGTCCCCGCGGGCCGCCGGCCAAATAGCTGATAGCTCCCCCCTACCGGGCCGTACTCGATTACCGACGTCGGCACGACGACACGGCGAGGAGCCAGCTTTCGGCCCTCAGCACCAACCCTGTCGAGCAAGAGGTTGGCGGCCTGGCGGCCAAGGTCCACGGGGTCGTACCAGACGACTATGAGCGGCAAGCCGAGCATGTCGGCGAGCTCGAAGTCGTCGAAGCCGGCAAGGGCGATGTCGGGACGGATGTCGCTCGCCGCGCGGAGGGCCCCGATCATGTTCCTGTTGTTGGCCGCGAACAGAGCGGTTGGCGGGTTGTCCATTGATAGGAGCGCGCGGACGGTCTTTTCTGCAGCCGCGACATCGCTTTCCTGGTAGCGGATGTAACGAGCGGGGATGGGCAGCCGGGCTTCGCGCATCGCGGACCGGAAACCCCTGAGCCTTTCGGCACCGGTCCAAACCGTCGGCGGCAGGCCCACGAACGCGATCCTCGAGTGGCCCCTCGAGATCAGCCTCCGGGCGGCGTCTTTGGTGCCGGCATAGTCGTCGACCAGCACGCAGTCCGCCGCGATACCCGTCGGGGGGCGGGCGACTAAGACGACCGGGGTCCCGTGCATCGGCCCGGACGCCAGGTGGCGGTGGTCGTCGCCTTCAGGCGCGATGACGATGCCCTCCACTCGGCGGCTCAACAGGTCCGCAACCAGGCGAGCCTCGCGGTGGGGATCTCCTGCCGCGTTGACCAGCATCACGGTGAGGCCGTGCTGCTCGACGGCTTGGCCGATGCCGACTGCCAGCTGGGAGTAGAAGGGGTTGGCAAGGTTGCCGATCACCAGGCCCACCGCGCCGGCGCCACGTCCCATGCGGAGGTTGCGAGCGGTCAGGTTGCGGACATAGCCAAGCTCCCGGACGGCGTCTCGCAC
>DATJMJ010000064.1:0-19202 GCA_035508795.1 Acidimicrobiales bacterium | reverse complement strand
AGATCTCTGGGGTCAACCAAATGCAGCTTTGGTTTTGTCCGGGCATCACTTTTTCGCTCCGCCAGTACTGACAGAGCTTCGGCCACGGCCCGGTCCCTCTCAATGGTCGCGTGCTGATAGATCAGGGCGGCGCGAGGGCTGGAGTGGCCCATCTGGTACATCAGCTCCTTCAGCTGGCTCCGGTCGAGGCGGCAAGTGTGTTACCGCTGTGCCTGAGGTCGTGGAAGTGGAATGCCCGGAGCCCGACCGCGGCGCAGGCAGGTTGCCAGACCCGGCGGTTGAAGTTGCTCCGGCGGAGTGGCGGCCCCTCGGTCGTGGGGACACGAGGCTGTCGGGCGCGCTGCCCACGTGGTTGTCGAGGTGGGACCTGAGGTCAGCGAGGACTTGGGGCGGGATAGCCACCGTGCGCCGTCCGGCGTCGGTCTTGGGTGGCCCAAACACACGCCGGCCGTCCTGTAACTCCTGCAGCTGGCGAGCGATGCTAACCACCCGAGCCGAGAGGTCGATGTCGGCCCGAACCAATCCCGCCAGTTCAGCGAAGCGCAGGCTCAACGTCGGCAATGGGCCGTTCGTCGTAACGCTCGAGACCAGCCCGCTTTAGTACACAAGGGTTTCGGGCAATGAGCTCGTCCTCCACGGCGGTGCCGAGCATCGTCTTGAGCAACCGGTAGCCTTTGGCGACCGTGCTGGGGCCGATGTTGGAGCGACGGGCGAGATTGGCACGCCAGCTCCGCACGCGGGCCGGCGTTATGTCAACGAGGCGGGCCGTCTCGAACTCCGGCCGGATGTAGTGGCGTAGGAGGTAGTCGTACAGCTCCACTGTGCGGGGCCTGAGGGATGGCCGCTGCACCATCCACAGGTCCGCGTACTCGGTAAAGCTGATCTGGCCGGCCTGGGGTCGATGCTGACCCCGTGGAGGCGTGCGGTCCGCTCCTGAGCGTCGAAACCTCCGCTTCCTTGCGGGTGCGGAATGTCTTAGTGTCCTGCTTGCCTTGGGGCGTGCGGAGCCGGAGGTCATAGACAGTCCGTCCGCTCTTCAGCCGCCTGGAGCTGATGCTCATATATGCCTCTTTATCTCGGTCTTTGTTCTGGTCCCCAGGCAGCTCCACGCTGCGAGTGTGAGGACGGCCGACCGGCCGCCGATGATGAGGCCCCCTCGCTAATGACGGTGCGGCTGTTTAGGGGAACGTTACTCAGTTGGAGTGACTGCTCACGTCAGCTCAATTAGGCGCGGCTGGGCCACTTGGCCTCCAGCCGCGGTCGCGGCGCGCTTCTTAGCGAGCCTGGCAACGTAGCTGCGAAGGCCGTCCACCGGCACACGTCGGCACGAGCCGATGCGTACCGACGGGATTTCCCCGCTGGCCATGAGCACATAGATGGTGGACCTGCTGATGCCAAGGGCCTTGGCGGCTTCGGTCGGTGTGTAAAGCATCCTCTCGACGGCGCCGGTGTCGGTCACGGCGGCTCCTTGGACTTGTGCGTGCTGCTATCTATCTCCTTGGCCACGAGGGGACCGAGCTAACTCGCGCCCTTGCCACTTATAGCGGCGGAGGTAGCGATGTTGCCGGCGACCTTGCCCGATGGCTTCGCCGCAGGGGTTGACTAGAGCGGCGAAACGGCCAGCACCCGTTGGTGGCTCGCAATCTCGCGCGGCGGCCCGCCGCGTTGCACTGCCACCTGAGCAGTCCATCGCCGCCTCGCCGCGGCCTCCTCGCCGCCCATGTCGGCGACCGACCCAGCCGAGCGGTTACGTTTTGGCGTTCCTCGCTAACCATCCACGAGGCCGAACGACTTTACGCGTGTACCTTATTCCATAATTGTCCACAGCCGTCCAAGGCACCACGAAATATGTCCACAGACGTCTTATGTCACGTAAGTACTAATGAGAGCAGCGCTAAGTTCTCAAGAACTGGCCTCGTAGTTACGAGACGTCCGCGCTACTCAGACCAGAAACCGCCACTGGCCGTCTCTGCCCATTGCTGACCGGTCAACAATAATCCTCTCTGAAGGGTGGGCGCACGCGGCATCCTGCCAGCATCGCCACGCGGCTGCGCCACCCCGCCTACGCCGGCACGCTCTATTACAACCTACCTGAGCGGTAGTGGCCGGGCCTCCGCGGCGTTGTTCGTCGTCACGCTCTGGCCTCGATCGGCGTGCGCCTTTGGCTTCACCGCAATGCCGGCCGAGATGATGACAACGTGCGTGAACCCGCCTTGTGAGCAATCGTAATTGAACTTGGCCTCTTCGATCAACTGGACGCTGCCATCGGAAAACCTGGCGAAGACATCGTCAACCTCGGCACCGCCTATGCCGCCGGGCGGGGCGGTGTAGATCTCCATACCGTGGTAGGACAGTACCTCGCCGAGGCGCCATTGGCTTACGGCAAACGCGACGATCGCCCGGCGTCCTCCATTGTCGGTCCATGCCTGGTCGTGAAGCGTGTCTTGGTTCTTCGTGGCCATGTCCAGGATGCCTTGAGCCTCGAAAAGTTGGCCGAACGGTCGCTTGTCGCGCCGGTCCCAGAAGGTGAAGAACCCGCGGACGGCTGGCATGATCCGCTGTCCGTTACACGTCTGTGCTGATAGCACGGGAGCCGTTTGCCCCCTAGACCATAGGGCTGGTGCGAGGACGGAAGCGGGACCTGTCGCTGAGGTCCAGGAGCCGATCGCAATAACCGACACGAAAAAGGACCTCGGCATGATCCGGCCGATCGGCAGGGGAGCCATGTAAAGAGTATGCACCTTGGTTGGAGTCGCCAAACAGCACGGGGCACACCTCGGTCCCTGGCACGAGGTTGGAAACTCGGTCCGCGCCATGAGATCGGCGGCGGAGCCGACAGAACGCCGCGACCGAAGCCTCTGTAAATCCGGACGCGGGTGCATAAAATTTAGTTGGTCCTCGGTAATTCCGGAGAGTTATCGCACATCCATCGCACATCCGTGCCTGTCCACCCTTGTCCGGCGGTCACATGACACCTCATCTGAACTGCTCTTTTTGTCCGTCAGAGTCCAGGGGGAGCCGGTTGGCCCAAATTTGCACGCAGGGGGTCGTGGGTTCGAGTCCCATCGTCTCCACTGACGGCTCCGGCGGGACCGCTCGTGCACCACAAACCTGCCCCGCCCAACCGAGCGGCGCGGGTTGGTGGTGACCACGGCCGCCCGTTCTCACTCCGGGCCTTGGACGTGTTGACCGAAAGCCGGCGTCGACTCCGTCATTTCCAACCAGACCGCCCGGTTGGTCGCAGCGGTGGCCCGATTAGCAGAGAGCCCGCCTGACGGCTTCTTACAATCATGAGGTGACCCGAAACGTGGTCCCGTGCCGATCTCGGCCCAACGCGCGGGCGATTGCCTCGAGTGGCGGTCAGAGGGCACGATCGGACTTCGTCAGGTCTTAGGATGAAACCGGTGCTGCCACCGCCTTCCTACGGGATCTGCTGGGACCTCGGCGACGTGATTTTCTCCGAGGAGACGGAGGTAAAGACCGCCGACGGGGTGACCGATAGCGTCACTCTAGTGCCAGGTATTGGCGGGCTTCTCGGGGCGCTGGCCCGGTGCAAGATCCCGATGGCGATTGTCTCGGACACTCGAATCGGGGCATGCGAGAACGTCCTCGGGCCGCACGGCCTCGAGGACTGCTTTGTCCATCGGACGATTTCCGAGTCGCTTGGCGTCGAGAAGCCGCACCCAGCAATGTTCGTAAGTACCTGCAGGGCGCTCAATCTCCCGCCCGAACGCATGGCCATGATCGGCAACCATTACTACCGGGACGTCGAGGGGGCAAACCGCGTGGGGATGACGACGATCTGGTTCCATTGGAACGACCGCTACCCCTCACCAAAGGTGCCGTCGGCCGCTGACTATATTGCCCGCGACGCGCTCGAGCTGGCCGCCGCGATTAAGGACTGGGTCACCGAGTTGGGACCTGTCGACCAGGGCAAGCCGTAAGCCGAGACGTGGATTGCCTCGTGCCTGGCCGCTAGCAGACTCTCGACCAGTTCCGTAGATAGACACTGGTCGGATAAGGAATCTCAAGGCGGATCGGGCGGCGGGACCGGTTGCTCGTGGAGGGCGCCTGCGCGTGACGGAGAGCTTCGGCCACGAACCGCATGACGACACCCTCCTTGGCCATGAGCCAAGCTTGGGGTTGTCAAGCAGAGGGGTGCGGGTCGAGGACAAGTTACGCAGGAAGACGCAGATGCAGTTGGCACACGCACGAGTCACTGAGCGTAGCTACGAAGAGCGTGCCGCCGACGCGCTCGCTTGCCTTGCGGCGCCGGGCCCGATATCTGCCCAGCTCGAAACCGTTTGTGCTTTGGCTATGAGCGAAGGACAACCACGTCGTCGGCGTGGGCCGCAAGCGCCCGAAGATCAGCCAGATCGCCACTGAGCACGGCACCCCCTGGTTCGGCCACGGCAACGACCAAGGCGTCGACCGCTGACCCCCGGCCGGCTAACGCCCGCAGCACTGCGGCACGGCGCGCAAGTTGCTCCGGGACTTCCTCGAAGATCTCGCAGGTCTTGAGGAAGCGGTTGGTGAGGACGTCGTTACGCTGGCGCCCGCTCAGGCACTCGACGAGGACGACCGACGGAACGAGAGGTGGCCAGATACCGTCGCGCACAAACGCCGCGATGATGCCTGCCGTGTCTTGGTCGCGCCGCGCTAAACGGGTCACGGCCCCGGAGTCGAGCACCAGCACGCTCATGAAGCACGACGGTCGGAACCCGCGCGGCGCACCTGCCGGGAGAGCGCGTCTGCCTTGGCAATAGCGTCGGCGTTAGGAACCCCGACCTCGGCGACGAGATCCTGAAGGTAGCGCTCTGTTTCCTCGAGGAGCCCCTGACGGCGCAGCTCGGCCTGCACGGCCCGCTGCAAGAGCTCCGACGCGGGTAGCCCACGGTCCTTCACGGCGCGGTAGAGATCCTCGGGGAGGTATACCTGCATCCTTGGCATACGCATAGTATACGTCTGCCGAGTGGGTTGAGCAAAGCTGCGACCCGACGGGACTCAACGGGACTCAGGTGTGCCCGAAGGGGCCCTTGCACGCACTTCACGCACTTGGTGGATAGCAAGGACCTGGGCGTTCAGTAGAAAAGCCCTGGCTGAAGAGGGGTCCCGCGCTACGTTCGTACCGTAGAAGTCGCCGGTTCAGGTCCGGTCACCTCCACCGGCTCGTTGCCAGAAAACACAACGTTTTGGCTGCTAAAGGGTCTGGAGGTACACGCAGAACTGGCGGATCCGGCGCCGTCATCTTGCCCAGCTACTGTGCCCGGCGGTCTGACTAATCGGCTAGGCAGCAGGCGTCTAGCGCGCTAGTATTACAAGTACGACGTACCGGCAGCTGTGGCAGGTGTTGATCAAGCTGGGTTGCGCACAGGTGCGCGAGAGCGGCTCGCACGTGATCGTCCCGTGCGGCGGCTGCCAGACGGTGGTGCCGAAGCATGGCGGCGGATATCCGCCGGGTACCTTGCGGAGCATCGTCAGGGACTTGGAACCCTGTCTCGGGGAAGGATGGAAGCCATGAAGACGTTAACGGCCGTGTTCCAGCGTGACGAGGACGGCTACTGGTTGGTCGAATTGGCGGAAGAACCACGCGTGCACACCTACGGGCGGACTCTCGGCAAGGCACGAGAGCACATCGTGGATGCCGCCGCGCTCTGGTTCGACCTCGCACCCGCTGAGCTAGACATCACCGAAGACATCCGTTTGCCAGGTCCTGTTAGGGCGAGCCTGGAACTGGCGCGCCAGGCGCGGCAGCATGCCCAAGAGGCCCAGGACGCTGCCTCCGGCGCCACCCGTGAGGCAGCGCTCGCATTGGTGAGAGAGGGCAACCTGAGCGTGCGAGATGCCGCTGACATGCTCGGGCTTTCGCACCAACGAGTCCAGCAGCTCCTGGCCAGTTAGTCGGAATGGGCGCACGATCCGTGCGCGTATTATGGCGTCAGCGCTTCGGCATGTCGGGGTGCGAATAGCTATCCTACTGGCGCGGTCGGGAGCGGGTATCGGACCCCGCGTCGAAGCGCCGGCATAACCGGGTGGTCTGGGGCTTGGTTAGGTCGGCACCTAGAAGTCGTAGCGTCTGTAGTTCTGCGGCGTGAACTCGAGGGGCGCCGAGAAGATGACCGTGCCCTTGGTCGCGCCCGTTGCCGGGCTGGCCTTGTCCGCCACGGCCCACGAGCCCAAAGGCCCGTGCTGGCAACTGAAGGTGCTGCCGGGGTGGATCTCGTCGGTGTAAGCCAGCTTGGCGACGCACATCAACAGCTCGCCCTCGCCGGTCTCGTCCCAGCCGAACAGCGCCCGCAGCGAGCCGTTGGCAAAGTACCGCCGGACCGGCAGGGGGTCGCCGATCCCGAACACGGCGATCTTGCCGACCTTGTCCAGATCGGTGACAGCCCGGGCAGCACCGGCTACCGCAGGGTCGTCAATGGCCAGGATCGCGTCCACGCCCGGGTAGGCGCGGACCATGTCCTCTGCCATTGTCAGCGGCGACGCGAACGGCGTCCACTCCAAGGTCTCCACGGTGATATGGCTCGCCTCGGCATAAGAGACCATCGCGCTTTGCCACGCGACCTCTGGCAGCGCGTCTGGGGTCATGTCCATGACCCCCAACTTGGCCCGAGGCCCCTTCTCCTCGACGGCGGCGTCGACTACTGCTTGCGCCAGCTCGTCGTACGCAGTGTCCTGGACGAAGAAGTCGCGTGCGCCGGGCACGTCGGCGCCGAACGTGATGACCTTGACGCCGGTCTTCATCGCCGCCTGGAGGGCGGCGCCTGGGAGGACCGGGTCGTCAGCGCTGACCAAGACGACCTTGTCGCCGGCCCTGACGTCGGCCTTGATGGCGGCGACCTGGCCCGTCGCCTCCGCTGACGCCGGTGGCGCGCCGAAGCTGGGTGGGCAGATACCATACGCCGCCGCAACTTGTTTGGCGCCCGCTAGGGCCGCATCGGACGCCGGCTGACCCGGCAGTTTGAACTCGACTGCCACCTTGATGCACCTGCCTCCTGCTGCAGTTGCGCGCCCGATGGCGCCTGCTGCCGTGCACGGCCAGGCTGCCAGCAACAGCCAGACGGCGGCTCCCATCACGCCGGCGCGCCGCTGAGCTCTCGATGCGCGCAAGGCCCGTCCTCTCCTCAATCGACGCTTACAGTATGTGCTCCTGCCGGCTGGCGCGGCGAGCACGACCGTCACTCGGTGGCATTCATGACCGGGACCTGGCACGGCTCGCGAGCTGTGCGGTTATGGCGCTGGTCCAGGTCCGCTCCCGGGCACGCCGACCCGTCGTTAGGTGCTGTCTCGGGCCTGCGGGGAGCCTGGAAAGGCAAACGAAATAATGGATTATCGGCGCCGCCGAGGACGGCCGTACCCCTAACCGCTTAGCCGCAATAGGCCAGCTTTGGCAGCCGGCTACGTGCTCCTAGGTAGTCAGCGGAGGGAAACAACCTGGCTTGGCATAGGGAAGTTCTGGGCGGACCACGACGCGCTGCCCTCGTTGCGGGTTACCACAAGGGCATAGAAGTAGTTGCCCACGGCGCTCGCGACGCACCTTCCTTCGGCATTGCACCAGGGCGCGCCGACGGCGCCGACCGGCGGGCCCAAAACCGTCTTGTCCCGCCACGTCCTGCCGCCGTCCACTGTGACCAAGAGGTCGGGCCTTTGGCCGACAGCGACGCAGTCCTCAGTGGTCCAGCAGGTGATGGCCGAGCTGAACGGCGCGGCCCGCAGCTGCGTCCACGTCCTGGCGAAGTCGCCCGACGTAGCGAGGAGGAGTTGTTGCTCATTTCGGCCCAACACGCGCGAAGCCGTCCCGGTGCACACGCCGTTCGTCTCGCACGACACGGCGGTTACGGGGAGATCGGCCGGCCCCGCCGACCAGCTGCCGCCGCCGTCGGCCGTGTAGGCCATCTCGGAGCGGCCCTCGCAGGGCCCGCTCAGGGCTGCGAAGGTGCAGCCAACCTGGGTCAGCACCGTCGCTACTGCGCAGCGGAGGCCGCCGGTGCACTAAGGCCCTTGCGCTCCCTCGGGTGCCGTCTTGCCGGCTCAGTGCACAGGGGAGAACAGCGGAAGCCCGCCCTCTCTTCACCGAGGCGCGACAACTGTTCGGGGAGTTGCGAGCGCGGCCGTGGGTCGATCGCCTGGATGGGACCGCGAATGTCGAAGAGGTGCCCGCGTGACACGGTTACTCGCTAAGGCGCGTTCATCAGGCGACAAATAACCCCGGGGCCGGAGCAGTTCGCAATGGGCCGGGAAACTAAAGCGTGGCACATACTCCCAGAGCAAAGACGGCTCTCGGATCAGTCGAGGCTCCTCCGAGTTCTGATTGCACCGGGCACGCCGGTGATGAAGCGGTGGATGGCCTCGTTGGCGTGGTCCTGGAAGGACGGGTTGGCCAAGTCGGGGAAGATTTCTGTTTGGTCGACCATGGGGCCCTTCAACTTGCCGGCCGCACTGGCGTAGAACACGCCACTCGAAAGCTTCGGGTCGGTGACGCCGTCGACGAGTCGCTTCGAGCCCACTTCAAGTTCGTGAGAAATACCGAGGTGGGGCATGATGTGTTTGGCCGCAAAGCGTACCGGTGGCGCCGCGCCGGCGGCGGCTTCGGTGCCCGTGGTGTTGCCGGGGCTCACAGTGATAAAGCGGAGGTCGGGGTATTGGCGCGCGAGGTGGGCCATCCATAAGGCCCCTATGTACTTGACCTGACCGAAGGCCAGGTTCCGATCATATTTTCTGCCAGCGAAGTAGCTGCCGTCGATGACGGTAGTGAGTTCATCGGTAGAGGTGGAGACGAAGGTTGGCCGTTTGAAGCCCAACTTCGGTATTCCCCTGGCTGCTTCACTTGCGGCGAACACCGCTACCTCTCGAAGTCGGTTCTCGGTCAGGAGCCCTTCGAGGAGAACGGCGTGACCGAGAACGTTCGTTGCGAAGAGCTTGGTGACCCCGTCAGCAGTCAAGTCCATCAAAGGCTTGCCGCCGATCACACCGGCGTTCATGACCAGCGCGTCAAGGGGCCCGTTGATGGCCGCAAGGCCCGAGCGGACCGAACCCAGGTCGGCGACGTCCATGAGAATGATGTCGAAGATGTGCCGGCCGGTCGCGGCTTCTAGTTGGGCTTTTGCCGTTGTCGCCCGGTCTTGGTTCCGGCACGCAAGGTAGATCCGCGCAGTCTCAGGACGTAATGCCAGTTGCCGGGCCACGTCCTTGCCGATCCCGGCGTTGGCGCCCGTGATGAGTATGGTCTTTGCTGGCAGTGTGCTCATTGGTAATTCCTCTCATTTTCGGCGATACGTGACGAGCAGAGCGACTGCGCCGTCGAGGGCCTGGCGAAGCGCCCGGGAGTTGCTTCGGGCCTCGGCGAGCAAGGTCCCACCTTGGAGACTTGCCAGTGTCGAGGCCGCTAGCCAGTCGAGGTCGACGTCGGATCTGAGCTCTCCCGCCGCCACCATCGCGGCAAGACAGCCCTGGATGTTTGCTTCCCAACGCTGGAGAGCGCGTGCGAGCACGGCTCGGACATCATCACCTTCGGAGAGCTGAGCGATGAGGTTAGCGATTTGGAAATTTGCACCCTTCTTGTCATGGAGCCCGACGAGACTATCCACCCATTGCTCCAGACCGTCCCACGAGTTGACTCCAGTCAGAAGTCGACGGTGGTCCTCTATGACGGTTTCCGTGATGGACTCAGCTACTGCGCACAGCAGGTCTGACTTGTCGTCAAAGTAATGATAAATCTGGCTCCGCGAAGCAGGAGCGCGAGCACCGACTTCATCCAAACTGGCTCCCAGTGCACCCTTTTCCGCCATTACTTCAACCGCTGCTGCCACGATCCGTTGACGAGTCACGCGGCCTCTCTCGGTCACGGGCTCTGTCGCCACGAAACCACGCTTGTCTGTAGACTTGACGATCCACTCAAAATAGGGGAGTTTCGTACAAGCCCGCCGGCCAATACCCCTGCGACGGTGAAGATGCGGGATTGTGAGGCATTCGATTAGCTAGGAAGTCCGTCGAGCAGGCTGAAGCGGGCATCCATCGCGGCACTTCGGACATCGATCAGCTGCTGATATTCAGGTGAGTTGTACCATCTGACGGCCGTCTCATGGTCCGGGAACCGCATGAGTGCCCCTGAAGTGAGCGAGCCATCGCCATGCAGGAGCTCCCAGTTACTGTTGGCGAGAGCCTCGGCTCCGTACTCTTTGGCCGTCCGCCCGGCGTTGGGGGCGTATTTCTCACGATAAATATCCGGGTCCTTGACGGTGAATTCGACAATTAGGTATGCGCTCATGTGAGTACTCCTTAGTTGTTAGTTGCGATCTGTGCTTCTGGGTCTTCACTCTTAAACGTCACCGCGGTATGACTGGTGTGTTATGTCGCGACCCGGCCTCCATCGACCGCAAGAGTGACGCCTTGGACGAAGCTGGCATCATCACTTGCGAGGAAGACGATCGCCGCGGCGAGTTCCTCGGGCTCAGCTACGCGACCTGCTGGTGCTAGTGCTGCGAGATGGTTCACCATCTCGTCGGGGACACCTTCCATCATCGAGGTGCGCGTCGGGCCGGGGGCCACGGCGTTGACCCGGACACCACGAGGGCCGTATTCGGCGGCCCAGGCCTTAGTCAACAGTTCGAGAGCCGCTCGGC
Source organism: Acidimicrobiales bacterium (assembly GCA_035508795.1). Classification (GTDB taxonomy): domain Bacteria; phylum Actinomycetota; class Acidimicrobiia; order Acidimicrobiales; family Palsa-688; genus DATJMJ01. Next base: position 8,577 of record DATJMJ010000064.1, on the reverse strand, counting down.
TGGCGCCGTAAATAGCCATGCCGGCCTGTCCAAAGCTCGCCACCATCGTGGAGATGTTGACGATCGAACCCCATCCGCGTTCGGCCATGGCGGGGGCGAGGGCGGCGACGAGAAAGAACGGGACCTTGACGTTGAGCGCAAAGGTCTCGTCGAACTGTGCTTCGGTGGCGGCGTTGCTTGGCCCGAGCAAGGCGACCCCAGCGTTGTTGATGAGGATGTCGACGTGACCTTCACCTGCTTCGGTGGCCCACTCGACCAGCTCCCGAGCCGATTCGAGGTCGCTCAACGTGGTGAAGGTGAACGACGCGTTGCCGCCGCCGCCTTCGATTTCGGCTACCACGTTCTTGGCCCGTTGTTCGTTGCGACCAACTACCAGTACGTGAGCACCCCGGGCGGCCAAGGCGATGGCCGTAGCCTTGCCGATCCCGCTCGTCGACCCTGTAACCAGAGCCGTCTTGCCTTTTAAGTCAGTCACCCGTTCTTTCGTCCTCTCCTATAAAATGGGTTGTGCAACTCAGTATGGCACAGCCGGACTGGGTTGTCAAACTCAAAAGGTGCTAGCATGGTTGGCATGGTCGACGACACCACCGTCCGGCCGAGGCTCACCCCCAAGGGTGAACGCACCCGGGCACGAATAGTTGAGAAGGCCGCCGCCCTGATCCATGAGCGCGGGGTCGCTGCGACCACCTTGGAAGACGTCAAGGTGGCAGCGGAAGTCAGCGGCTCTCAGATGTACCACTACTTCCCCGACAAGAACGAACTCGTGCAGGCGGTCATCGACTATCAAGCCGACGCCATCGTCAATCGCAATCGGCGCGCACTCGGCGGCGCGAACGGCGTCGAGACGTGGCGCAACATGGTGCTCGCCGCGGCGAAGCGCACCAAGGCGAAGGGGGGCTGCGCACTTGGCTCGCTTGCTGGTCAACTCGCCGAAAGTGACCCTGAGGCCAGAGCGCTCATCGCAGCTGGGTTCGATCAGTGGGCTGCCGCCATCGCCGATGGGCTCAGATCCCTTCATGCTGAGGGGAAACTCCCGTCCGGTGTCGACCCGGACGACCTCGCCGTTACTCTGCTCGCCACGCTCGAAGGAGGACTTCTACTCTCCCAGGTGCAACAGAGGAGCCGCCCATTCGAAATTGCGATCAATACCCTCCTCGCGCTTGCCATCGGCAGGTGAGCCCAAGCCAGCCGCACACAGCTCAGCTAGCTCAAGAAGTACCTGTACTGAAGGGGTGATGCGGGGGTTCGCGAAGTGTCCGGTTAGGTCCACTGCCCGTTGCTGAAATCACAACGTGTGCGCTAGTCGGCGCTTGCTTCTGATCTCCGCTCGGTATCACAGTGACAGGCCCTTGCCAGGTGGCCTTGGAGGTGCCCAGGACCCTGGCTGCTCCGTCGGCGCCGCAGCGCCCGTGACGACTGGCCGAACCCACCGCCGGACCGATCCTGGCCCCGTCCCTACTCCGCCGCTACCAAGAAGCCGCTGGGCGCTCGTCCATGTGGGCTCACGGTGCCGCCTTCGATCTCCCTGGCGCGTCCTGCTTCCCTTTCGGCAAGGTCCGTTTCCCCAAGGGACCGATGTGCTGCCGCCAAGTTGTTCAGGGCGTTCACGACCTGAGGATTGCGCGGGGCAACGGCCCGGGCGACGTCAAGGGCTCCCTCAAAGAGGGCCATGGCAGCGTCGGCGTCACCGAGGCCGAGGTGGACGAGGCCTAGCTCGTTCATTGCGTTAGCAGTCTCAGCAGAGCGCGCTGACAGGGCCTTGGCAATGTCCAGGCCCCGCTGGCAATGGGAAAGCGCCATGTTCTAGTCGCCTCGCGCCAGGCAAGCTGCCCCGATGTTACTGGGATATTCTGTACTCGTTCCTCCAAAGTAGAGCTAGCTCCATGGCGTTCCCGTGATCGCCGACTCTGTTCTGGGTTGCAGGGGAATAACTTCGCGGAGCCGGAGCGACACGGCCTGTGCTAGAACCCTGTCCTCATGCAGAACGTGGAGCTAAACGCGGTCGTCATGCAGAGCGACGAGGCCTGAGCCGTGGCCGCAACCGTCCTGGCCATCGAAGAAAGGTGCAAGGCGGGGGTGGGCGCCGTGGCGCGGCCGAGCGATTTTGTCGTCCACGAAACGGGGTCAATGGAGTTGTCGCTTGTCCTCGACCCGACGTTGAGCCTGTACTGCATCGACCCGGCTCGGCGTAGCGCGCTTTTCGTCAGGACACCGCCCGACCTGGACCTGTCCAGCGCCCCCTTCCTCTACCAGGCCCAGTTCACCGAAGCTACCGAGGTCGTGTCGGTGCCTTTCGGGGAGCTCCACGACTTGGCGGCCAAGGCGCCCGTTCCTTCTGAGCGTTTGGTGCTGGTCCAATCGACGGGCCGCTGCGGCTCCACCCTGGTGAGCCACGCTTTGGCGTCCGGCGAGGGCGTCGTCGCCCTATCGGAGCCCGACGTCTACCACCAGTTGCACCAGTTGCGCGACCAAGCCGACCCGGAGTTCGAGGCACTGCTAAAGACTTGCACGACCCTGCTGTGCGCCCCGAGGCCGGCGGCGAGCTGGGCCATAAAGTTCCGCAGCTTCAACATCGAACTGGCGGAGCCCCTCCTGCGCTACTTCCCTGCCGCCAAGACTGTCTTCCTGTACCGCGGCGCAGATAGCTGGGCCCGGTCGGTGACCCGCGCCTTTGGGATCTTCGAGCCCCAGTCGCTTGAGTCCTGGCACCGGTTTGACGAGCTTGTACCCCGCGTACGCTCGTCCCTTGACGGCCCTGTGCTCAGCCCGTTCCCTTCTCCTATCGAGTTCATGAGCTGGGTGTGGGCGACATCGATGGTGCGGGCCGCCACCTTGCAGCGGCAAGGCTTAGCCATGTTCATCACCCGCTACGAGGACTTGAGCGCACGCCCGCACGAAGTACTGACGGCCCTTTGTGAGTACTGCGGTGTGGGTACCAGCCCGGAGTCTCTGGCCACAGTCGTGGCTCGCGACTCTCAGAGCGGTACTGAGCTCTCCCGGGCCCGAGCCCTGGAGCCGGGGAGCGAGCTGACCGTAGAGCGCCTTGCTGCTTTCCGGCGCCGCTTGGCCGAGATTGCCCCGGACCTGCGGCCCGACGAGGTCCTGTCCGGCACGTACGATCCCTCCCGTTGATACCAGGAGGAGCTCTGCGCCCAGCCACCTTCCAGGTGCTTGACCACGACAAGGTTGCCCAGGCGGCCTCGGTAGTCGCACGAGCCTTTGACGACGACCCCCTGAACCTGGCAATGTTCCCCGACCCCGCGGCCCGGGCTCGCTTGGGGCCCCCACTGTTCCAGGCGCTCGTTCGCTGCGCACGGCTCCGGCCGTCTCAGGCGAGCGGGTCGTCAGTGCTCTGTGAAGTGCCGAGCACTCCCGACTTCGTCCGTGATTTGGACGCAACCAGTTGCAGCGGGTCGGCGTGCCGCTGTCGGGCCCGAGCGCCGGTTATGGACGAGCTCTGACTCGGCTGATCGTAAAAAAAACTGGACGTTCTGAGCACGTGAAATTCGCCGACCGAAGCCATGGGCGGCGCACGCGCCGTAGACGCGCTAGGGGGACGTCTGGCCTTGGTCGACCGGCTCGGTCCAGAGCCCCCGAACCGATGACTGCCGCCGGTTCCTCACGGCTGTTGATGCCAGATTGGCCCGGAGGAGTTACGGGCTGGTGACCACGGCCCACTTGGAACCGTCCCAGTGCTCGACGAGCGTGTGAGCCGACCCGATCGACGACCCGGATCTACCCCCGACAGCGGTGCACTCCGTTGCGGTCGGGCACGAAACCGCCTCCAGCCCGCTGTACAAGGACCCCGAGACGTTCGGTGAGGGGACCACGGACCATTGCTGGCCGTTCCATTCCTCAACCAGGGTGTAGACAATTGACTTCTTAGATGTGCCTTTAGTGTAAGCCCCTACCGCGGTACAGCTCAAGGTACTGGGGCAGGACACGGAGTGAAACCCTATAGGTTGCCCGGCGGAACCAGGGTTTGACGTAGCGAGTACATGCCACGTCGACCCGGTGAACCGCTCTGCCAGGGTCGCCTCAACCGAGCCCGCCTTGATATAACCGCCCACCGCGGTGCAACTCGATGCGCTCACGCAGGAGACTGACTCGAGCTCAGGGACTGTTCCTGGGCCCAGCACTGGCGAGGGGGACCAAGTGGACCCGTTCCAACGGTCGGCCAAGACCTTCTCCCCGTACGTGCCCACCGCCATGCAGCTCGAGCGGCTCGAGCATACGACTGAGACCAGTCGAGCTACCGTCCCCGGTTGGGATGAGGTGCTCACCGGGTCCGGAACCTGACTGACCGACCATGTGGAGCCGTTCCAAACTTCGGCCAGGGTCCCCTGGATGCCCTCGGAATAATTCAGGTACTGCGTCCCGACCGCCATGCAGGCGGACGAGCTTGGACAGCTGACGGCGTACAGGTTGGCATTCCCGCCCGTGTAAGGAGAGTTGTAAGTCGATGCTGGGGTGGGGCTAGGCGTGGCCCTCCAGTTGGTCCCGTTCCACCGCTCTACAAGAGTTTTTACCGCGCTCGTTCCTTCGGTACCAAAGCCGGCTGCCGTGCAGTTAGTGCCACTGACGCACGCCACCGCGTCAAGAGTGACCTGCGTCATGCCGGCAGGCAAGCCGAGATCTGAAGCCGGCACGACCGACCAGGTCGCGCCGTGAGAAACTTCGACCAGCGCCCCGCTATCGGAGCGGCCCACCGCCACGCACTCGTCGACGGTCGGGCACGAAACAGCTGTCAGCGATCCTCCGACTATGGCATCCGATGTCCGAGCGGCGGAGGCGTTGGCTGCGGGCCAAACTGCGGAGAAGGACATGACGGCTGAGAGGATGCCCACCGACACGGTACGAAGGTGCACCACGGTCCTCCCCTCATTGACGGCCGTGTCGCCGGCCGCCACCGACGGTGACCAGATGATATCACCAGCGCTGCGCCGGCGCGGTACCTGTCGGCTGGCACCAAGAGGTGAGCGGCTCGACGAGGTTCACGCGAACGTCCCATCTATGCCTGGCTGAGAAGCCTGAAGCCAATCGGTGCGGGCACCGCCCGGGACCAACCCCTTGTCGCCGAGAACCGAAATTCAGCCGTAAGCGGATACTAACCCATCACATCGGCCGCGCTCAGGCTCCTCGGCCACGCGCAAGCGCGGTCGAGCTTCAAGGACAATCTGGATCTACATACGGTACCGACCGCTCCCGGCAAGTTGGCCCGAGCCGGGTGCACCAGTCCCCTCGATCTCGCAACTGCAGCTGTCGTTTTGCCCAGCGGTCTTGGCCCTTGCGGTCGCAGTGGTGGCCTGCGGGCCGGGACACGTGGCGGTCTCCCCCGACGACCCTGCCGCCCGCAGGTCGTGGTACCAGCGGCTTGCTCCGCCGTCACTCGGCAGGAGGCCTCGGCCGCCATGGGCGTGCCTCTCCCTTCCAACAACCCCGGAGTGGCGAACGACCGTGACGGCTGCGAGTACGACGCGGCAGGCGACCCGAGCATGTTCGCGGCCGTGGACCGAATGGGCCCGGCTTTGCGCGCCCAAAGTCCCGCGGACCTTGCTGCCTGTCAGCAACCAGGTGCGGGCAGTTACGAAAGAATCCGAGTAGAAGCTTGCATAAGGCGTTTCCGTTCGCTAGCTTAGTCCTTGCGTAAGGATCACGAAGGATCCTTTCGTAGCGGACTTTCCTCCGAAAGGATATGGCACTGCCAGAACTTGTAGAGCGCCTGTGGGAAGGTGGCGGCTATGGTGCTCGCCGCGACCGTCGGCCGTTCCGTTATGACGCCTTCGTGCCCGACGCCGTCGCCGACTGGGACCAGCCCCTAGCAAGTCGGGCCGCGGAGGCGGTCGCCCAAGCCAGCGCCGCGCTGAGCCAGTTCCAAGCTCCGGGTCGCGACCTTGAGGCAGTAGCAACGACTCTGCTCCGGGCTGAGGCGCTCGGGTCATCGTTTATCGAGGGTCTACGCTCTTCGAACAAGCGACTGGCACTCGCTGCCTACGAGCCCTTTGCTGCGGATCCAACAGCACGTGCCGTGCTGGGCAACGTTCGAGCAATGGAACGAGCGATCGCCATAGGTGCCGAGCCGCGCCCCTTCCGCGTGCAGGACCTCATAGATATCCACCAGGCACTACTGGAGGGTACTACGGAAGAACGCTATGCAGGCGTGGTCCGTACAGAGCAGAACTGGATCGGAGGTCGAGGGGTTAGCCCGCGAGATGCAGCGTTCATTCCTCCGCCTCCCGAGTATGTCGATGAGTTGTTGGACGATCTCGTCAAGTTTGTGAACCTCGACGACATCCCCGCGGTTGTGCAGGCCGCGATTGCCCATGCCGAGTTCGAGACCATCCACCCCTTCGGTGATGGCAACGGCCGCGCAGGTCGCTGCCTGATACACGTCGTATTCCGCCGCCGAAATGTTATAGAGCGTGTCGCACCACCCGTCAGCGTTGTGCTCGCAGCGAACGCGAAACGCTACATTTCGGGGCTAATAGACTTTCGCGAGGCCCGTACTGATGATTGGATCGGTGCTTTTGCCGATGCAGTCACGACCTCGGCGAGGAGCGCGACAGCACTTGGATCCCTCATCGATCGCTTTCTCGGTGAACTGATCGAGCGAGCGGGCTCGCCTAGAAAGGACTCTGTTGCGCGCAAGATTATCCAGGGCCTGCCTACGCAACCGATCGTCAGTGCTGAAAGCGCAGCAAACGCTTACGGAGTAACGGCGACCGCCGCGAGGGCGGCACTCAACCAGCTCCAATCCACCGGCGTTCTACAGCCAACGCGGGTGGGGAGGCGGCGCGATCGGGAGTGGATCAGTGACGAGCTGTTCCAACTACTCGACGCCTTCGAGTACAACCTCGGCGAGGCCGAGGCTGGAGGACGACGCCGACCGGCGCCTTCGCCAACTCGGCCGCCGCTTGCGAGCTCCGGGTAGTCCAACCACTCTCTTGAGCATCTTGGTTATCGTCGATCTGATTACCTGCTCTTGCCCGCCGAGCGGGAGCAGCCCTCGAACTCGGCATCACTTCGGCATCGAGGACCCGACGCGGTGCGCCGTTCCGTCACGGTCCACAAAAGCGAACTCTCGCAGCCCATATGGAGTGTCGTGCGGGGGAATAAACCGTCCCCTTACTCCCGAAGATGACCAGGCGGCGTAGAGCGCGTCGGCATCGGAGACATAGAAGTAGATCTCGGAGCCATCCTTGGTGTGATCGTGCTCTGGTGATTCGCTGAGGTGGAGTTCGACGCTGTCGCGCTCGACGAAGCCATACCGGAACGGGCCGTCGTGCGCGCGGGCGGAGAAGCCAAGCTTGCGGTACCGGCGGAGAGCGCGGTCGAGATCGCGCACGATGAGCACCGGGGCGACGTTCGAAAAGGTGACCTCATTCATTGCCCCAGTCTTCCGCAGCCGGCGTCTGCTTGGGGGGCAGGCGTCGCTTCTGCCCGGCTGGTTTTCCACCCATCGCCGACCCGCCGGGGCTTGACATACGCCGCCGTCGCCCGCGGCCAGACCGACCCGAACGTCTCATCTGTGCTAGCCGAGACGAGCCGCTCCGTCATTTGGGGCGAGCGCGTATCGACGGTTCTCGGAATGCTTGCCAGTGCCAATTCTGCTTGTTCTGCAACGCAGCCCCGGTGCACATCTTATTTCCGACGGCCGCCAAGAATCTGTGCTCGCGCAGAACGGTGAGCGTTCTGGCGCGCGTGCGGCTTACAGCCGGGCGAACGCCGGGCCCTGCCGACGGCGGACAGCAGGAGCCGAAAGTGACAACGGGGGGTTGACAGACGTTCTGGCAGCGCATTACGCTGCGATTTCATGGCCAAACCCGTCGCGTCGGCGGCGCACGCCAGGCTCCTCGATGACCTCAAGCGGGCCCGAGCGGCGGCGATCGAGCACGCCCGCGTCGCCCAGGAGTTGGCGCAGCGCCGCCGGCGGCTGATCGACGCCCTGCTGGCCGAGGGTTTCTCGCAGGCCGATGTAGCTCGCGAGTTGGGCGTGAGCCGCCAGGCGGTCCAGAAGATGGTCGCCGCTGGCGAGGCCCGGGGCCGGCAGTGAGCGAGCCTTCGACGCTGCGGTTCGGGGTGTTCCCATTGGGCGCGGCCGGGACCCCCGACGGCATGGCCACTGGCCCCGCCGACGACGCCGAGCAGATGGCCGCCGCCCTGGAGAGGCTCGCTGGTGGCGGCCGGCCCTGGTTGGTCCGCATGTACTCCGGCTGGATGGGAGCGGAGTCGGCACGGGCATCCCTCGAGCACATGGACCGGTGGGCCAGCGGACCGTGGGATCTCGACATGGTGTTGTGCTACCGGGACCGGACCGGGGACCTCGACGGGTGGTTGGCCTTCGTGGGCGAGGTGGTCGCCCGGTGGGGTGACCGGTTCTCAACCCTGCAGGTCACCAGCGAGGCCAACCTCGCCGATGCGCCCGGTGCCGCCGACGGCGATTACCCCCGGGTGGCCGAGGCCCTGGTGCGGGGTGTGCTCCGGGCCGCCGAAGCCAAGCGTGACCTCGGCGCTGCCCTCGGGATCGGCTTCGCCGTGGCGTTCGAGCCCTACCCCGATCAGTGCTTCTTGTGGCCC